>CAZEVN010000083.1:0-15230 GCA_964515145.1 uncultured Enemella sp. | reverse complement strand
AGCGCCACGACGACATCCCGGGCGGCGAGCCGGCGTACGGTCTCGGGAGCGCCCGCCCGCTCAACCGCGAGCGTCACCATTTTCACCGCGCCGGCACCGGCGTCGAGGAGCCGATCGACATCGGCCTCGAGGGGATCGCGGAGCTGCTCGGCCGGATGGGCGCCCTTGTAGCGCTCCGACAGCCACGGCCCCTCGAGGTGGATCCCGGCCAGCTCGCCGGACTCCACCAGAGGACGGAGCCGCTGCACCTGCCCTTCGAGGATGTCGATCGACTGGGAGACGAGAGACGCGACGATCGAGGTCGTGCCGGCCCGCCGGTGGAGCTCGATCGCCGGACCGGGGTCGTCGGCGAAGGCGACCCCGCCACCGCCGTGGTTGTGGACATCGACCAGCCCCGGCGCCAGCGTGACCTCGCCCAGGTCGATGACCTCGCCGGTGTCGCTCTCGGAGGGGGGCCCGGCCGAGACGATGCGATCACCTTCGACCACGACCTCCCCGGGGGAGTGCCAGCCGTGACCAGTGAAGAGGTGGGCCGCCCGATAGCGCGTCACGAGAGCCCTCCATCAAAGCGCTGCCACGCGGGCTTGTTGGCGTACGTCCATCGGTAATAGTCCGACAGCCGGAGCTCGGACGCGGCCGCCTCGTCGATGATCACGGTCGCATGTTGATGGGCCTGGAGGACCGAGCCCGGCACGAGTGCGGTGAGGGGGCCCTCGACCACAGCCGCGATCGCTGTGGCTTTGGCCTCGCCCTGGGCGACCAGGAGGAGTTCGCGCGCGTCCATGATCGTGCCGAGACCCTGGGTCAGGCAGTGGAGCGGGACCTCGTCGGGGGAGTTGAAGAAGCGGGCGTTGTCAGCGCGCGTACGCGGGGCCAGCGACTTGATCCGGGTGCGCGATGCAAGGGAGCTGATGGGTTCGTTGAAGCCGATGTGGCCGTTGGCTCCGATCCCGAGGATCTGGATGTCGATGCCGCCCGCGGCTCGGATGGCGGCTTCATAGGCGAGGGCAGCGGCGTGGATATCGGAGGCGAACCCGTCTGGAGTGTGCACCCGGGACGGGTCGAGGCCCAAGGGTTCGGTGACTGTGCGCCTGATGACCTCGGCATAGGACTCGGGGTGGCCCGGGGGTAGGCCGACGTATTCATCGAGCGCGAAGGCGGAGACGTGGGTGAGATCGAGTACGCCGGTCCCGACCAGCCGGGCGAGCTCGGCATAGAGCTCCAGAGGGGACGAGCCGGTCGCCACGCCCAGCACGGGCTCGGTGCCGGCGTCGTGACATACCCGGGCGACTTTGCCGGCCGCGAGCCGGGCGGCCTCGGTGGCGTCCTTGCAGATGATGACCTCCATTGGTCATCCTCCCCTTCGCTGGGTCGAGCAGAGCTGACGGATCAGGTGCGCGGCTTGCCGATCGTCACGAGGAGGTCCTCGTGCAGCTGGAACCAGATGTTGTGGAACGAATCGGGGTGTTCTGAGACGAACTCCCATTCGCCACCCAGCGCACGCTTCGCGGCCTCGGCCAGGCGGTCGCCATAGCCGTCGAAACGGTCCAGGACTGCCGTCAGGTCGTTGCAGACCTCCTGACCGAGCCGTTCGACGTTGCCGAGCTTGCGCAGGACCTGCGTGTCATAGCGCCGGTCGAGATGGTCGTTGACCCGGCGTACGCCGTCGATCTCGCGCAGCTGCCAGGCGGTGCAGGCCTCGAGAGCGAGAGGGTTGAGACGCTCGAAACGGCCGTACGCCGCCTCGACCGCCGTGCGGCAACCCGAGTCGTCGAGCTCCTGGGCGACTGCTTCGTTGTCGACGCGTTTGCCTTCGGGGGTGACGCTCCAGCCGCCGCCGGACCGCGCGACCAGCCCCTTGACACCGAGGTCGATCAAGTGGGATTCGAGATCGGCGACCGCGAGCCCGGTGACTTCGCCGAGGCGGGCCGCGGAGCTCGCGCCGATGCAGCGCAGTGTGTGCAGGATTCGCAGATCGACAGGCATGCGGGGAGACTAGCGGCTGTGACGGAGGTGTTGACGCGTGCGGACTGGCAGGGCCGGGAAAAGGCTCATCACGAACGGGTCGACGAGCTGCTGGCGGACCATCGCTGGCGCAGCGCGCGCGGGATCAAGCACCCCGTCGAGGACTTCCTTTTCGAGTACTACACCTTCCGCCCCTATCAACTCCGTCGCTGGCATCCCGGGCACGGGGTGGTGCTCGCCGATGCCGACGACTGGCTGGGGGAGCGTTTCCACGTCGCCGTCGAGGGTGGCGTGACGCTGGATACGGCGGCGATCCTGGCGACGCGGGGGCGGACGGTGACCCAGACGTATGCCCTGCTGGCCGCCATCGATGCCCGCCGGCCCCAGTTCGGCTGCTTCGGGATGCACGAGTGGGCGATGGTTGACGGCTTGCGCGCCGACCAGACCAGGCATCCGCAGCTCGGGCTGCGGGTCGTGCCCGAGCAGGTGAGCGCAACCCTGCGCGAGGTCGGGGTGCGGTGTACGCATATCGATGCCTATCGCTTCTTCACGCCCGCGGCGAAGCCGTTGAACCACGTCACGCCCACCCGGGAGAACCAGGTCGAGCTCGACCAGCCGGGCTGCCTGCACGTCGGGATGGACCTCTATCGGGCTGCGTTCAAGCTGGCACCGATGATCGGCACCGAGCTCATCGTCGACTGTTTCGAACTCGCGCGTCGCATCCGGATGCTGGACATGCAGGCCAGTCCCTATGACGTGTCCGGCCTCGGGCTCCCGGTGGTCGAGGTCGATACCCCCGCCGGCCGGCAGGCGTACGCCTCAGCGCAACGCGAGCTGGCCGACGCGGCCGAGCCGCTGCGGAAGCGACTGCTGGAAAAGGTCGGGGTTATCGCAGCTCTGGTGGGCGCCCGTTGGCGCCCCACCTGAGTTGTTCGCGGTCGGACAGCCAGACCGCGCCGCCTCCCACAAACACGGCGAGTGAGCCGCCGATGAGTGAGAAGACGGTCACGAACGGGCCCAACACCAGAGAACCGAAGATCATGAGCAGCAACACAAAGGACGCTCCGGCCACGGCGACCCCGATCGTTGTGTCGACTCTGCGGGTCCACCAACCGCCCGGCGGCGAAGTGCCGGCGCAGCTTTTCGGCGGCGTCATCGCGGTCGTCGTCGCCCACACGAAGGTCCGTGGTGAGGTCGGGGGAGAGCTCGGCGTCGGGGCTGGTCCCGCGCTGGTGCGGCTGGGTCATGGTTCATTGTTTCCACGGCGTCGGCTCGGATTCACCGGTCGTGACGAGGGCAGGGACCGGGGGCCGAGCCCGGGTTTCGAATCCAGACTCCGGTGGCACCCGACCCTCTGCGTTCGGGCCGATTGCGCGGGTCGTTTCTCAGGGCTACCGTCGGTAGAACGTGAGGTTCCTCACGTTCGTTCCTCCGGGGGACACAGGGGTGAAACCGGAGGATCGCGGCCCAGCAAGATGACATTGTGGTGCCCATGAACCGCTTGTCGGGGGATCGACGCGCATGACGCAGAACATCCCTCTCGCTATTGCCCTCGGCGTTCTGGCTTCGCTGGGATTCGCCCTCGGCGCCACGCTGCAACACAGTGGCATTGCGCGCATCTTCCATGAGAGCGACGACCGCAACCTCAGCGTTGCGCGGGTTCTGGCCATGCTGCGGACGCCGATCTGGCTTCTCGGCACGGTTCTCATTCTGCTCGGCGCCGGCCTCCACCTGATCGGCGTCAATCTGGCGCCCGTCACGGTCGTGCAGCCAGTTGGCATCCTCGCGGTCCCGTTCGCCGCCTTGCTCGCGGCGCGCAAGAACCACAAGCCACCCACCCGGGGCATGTGGCTCTCCATCGGGATGGCGGTCGCCGGCATCGTTGCGTTCACCTTCTTCTCCTCGCGCTCTGCCGCCACCGACACCCTGATCGACATGCGCATGATCCTGATCGCTTCGGTGATCATCTGGGTGGGCGCGGCGGTCTTTGTCGTCCTCGGGGCGAGGGGGCCGGTCGGCTTCCGGTGTCTGGCCTGGGCCACCGCCGGTGCCTTCCTCTATGGCCTGGCCACCGCGCTCATGAAGACCTCCCTCGAGCTGTTCAAGCAGGGCCGGGAGACGCCGCTGATGTTCTGGCTCAGCGTGGCCGGGCTCTTCGCGTGCTATGCGGTGGGTGCCTGGTTCATCCAGCAGGCGTACGCCTCCGGCCCGGCTGAGATCGTCGTCGGCTCCATGACCGTGATCGACCCGCTCATCGCGGTGGCCTTCGGGATCATCGTGCTGGGTGAGGGTCGGAATATCGATGCAGTGTCGGCCACCGGCATGGTCCTGATGGGGGCGCTCGCCTCCTATGGCGTGGCTCTGCTCTCCAAATATCATCCGGACGCCGCGACGGCGTACGAGAAAAAGGATTCCGGCTCGGCCGGACACCCCAAGGAAGGAATCACGAGGTGAAAATCCTCATCGGACACGACACCTATCCGCCCGACGTCAATGGTGCCGCCCGGTTCACCGAACGTCTGGCGATCGGCATGCTGGGCCGCGGACACGAAGTCCACGTGATCGCGCCCTCCACCACGGGCCGCGCATTCACGGAGGAGCAGGACGGCATCATCGTCCACCGCATGCCCTCCCATCGCTATCCGCTGGTGGACCAGTTCCAGATCTGCATGCCCTGGGAGGTGGCCGGCCGGATCAATCGCATCCTCGATGAGGTGAAGCCGGATGTGGTGCACATCCAGGGCCACTTCCTGATCACGCGCCTGCTCTCGAAGCGTGCCCGCGACCGCGGCATTCCCCTCGTGGCGACGAATCACTTCATGCCGGAGAACCTCGTCGAGTTGGTCAAGATTCCGCAGCGCGTACGCGACGCGGTGTCACGACTCGCCTGGCGGGATGCGGCCAAGGTGCTCGGTCGGGCTCAGATCGTCACGGCTCCGACGCCGCGCGCTGTCGAGTTGCTCGCCTCCTCCGCCGGCCTGCCCGGCGGGATCGCGATCTCGTGCGGAATCGATGCCCCGCAATATGCCCGGGCCGCGAGCAGGGCGGCTGCCCATGAAGTCCCCAACGTGTTGTTCGTCGGGCGACTCGACCAGGAGAAGCGGGTCGACGAGCTGATCCGGGCGTTTTCGAAGCTGCCGGCAGATCTCCCGGCACGTCTTGAGATCGTCGGGGACGGCTCGCAGCGCGACGACTGGAAGGCGCTGGTCGAAAAGGTTGGCATCGCCGACCGCACGGTGTTCCACGGCTTCATCTCCGAGGCGGGTCTGCTCGAGGCCTATGGGCGTTGCGATGTCTTCGTCATGCCGGGGGTGGCCGAACTGCAGTCACTCGTCACGCTGGAGTCGATGGCAGCCGGAAAGCCGGTCATCGCCGCCAACGCGATGGCGCTGCCCCACCTCGTCCACCCCGAGGAGAACGGCTATCTGTTCGAGCCCGGGAATGTCGATGAGTTGGCGCGTCACCTCGAGACCCTGCTGCGCGACCCGGACCTGCGTGCCGAGATGGGCCAGCGCAGCAAGGCCATCGCGGGTCGCCACGCACTGGGGGCGACCCTGGACCGGTTCGAATCGCTCTACAGCGGAGTGATCGAGGGCGGTGTGATCCCGATCAGGCGGGCTGCCTGAAGGTTTTCCACAGGTCGGCTCCGGGCCGATTGGTTGTCCACAGATCCGGGCGCGGGTGAATGATTCCCCGCGCCCGGACGCATTGTCCGGGCATGACTGACAGACAGACCCGCCGGCCGAGTCGCCGCGAGCGCAACGTCCTCCGCCTCCGGACCCCCGACGACATCCTCAGCGCCGTGCCTTTCCTGCTGCGCTTCCATCCCGAGGAGAGCTTCGTCTTCCTCGCGCTCAAGGGCAAGACCCTGGTGCTGACGGCCCGCGTCGATATCGGCAAGGAGCCGGTCGGCGTCGAGGCGCTGGCCGATCATTTCGCCCGCCTGTGTGTCCAGCACGAGGGGGACGGGCTCATTGTGGTGGCCTACACCGACCGGGTGGCCCGGATCAGCGCTGTGCTCGACGATCTCGTCGAAGCGTTGGAGCCGATCGAGGTGCATGAGGCCCTGGTGACCGACGGTCGGTCCTGGTGGTCGCGGCTTGATGAGGAAGGGCGTCCGGGGGTGGGCATCCCCGTGGATTCCGGGTCGAGTGAAGTGGCTGCCCAAGCGGTGTTCGCCGGGCTTCCCGCCCTGCCCAGCCGGGCCGCCCTGGCGGATTCGGTGGCGGGGCCGAGCGGTGCCGATGCCGCTGAGTTGTCCGGCGTGTTCGAGGACGTGCTCATGGAGCTGGCCGACCTGTCCGACGAGGACCGCCGGGAGCGGATCTGTCTGCTTGTCGAGAGCTTCTGTGTGCATCGTCGGGCCCTCTCCCGATCCGAATGCGCCGAGTTGGCAGTTCTGGCCTATGAGATCGAGCTGCGTGACCTGGCGGCCCAGCGCATCCGACTCGCGGATGCAGAGCTGCACGTCGAGCTCTGGCACCAGGTGGTGGCGAACACCGTCGCGCCGTTCGAGTCCGCGCCCCTGTGCCTCCTCGGCCTGGCGGCGTGGGTGAGCGGCAGCGGTGCGCTGATGGTGGTGTGCATCGAGCGAGCCGAAGAGATCAACCCCGACTATTCGCTGCTGGAGATCCTCGAACGCATCAATGCCTGTGCTCTGCCACCGCATGCCTGGGAGGGGATCAACGCGGCGTGACGGGGGGCGAATAGAGTGGGGCCATGCAGTTCGTGGTGTGTGGTGAGGCGCTCATCGACCTGGTCCCGGATGAGGGTGGCGACACGTTCCGGAGCCCGTGGTCCGCGCTGTCGGCCGGAGGGCCCGTCAATACGGCCATCGGGTTGGCGCGGCTCGGCGAACGCGTCGGGTTCGCCGGCCGGTTGTCGACCGATCGTTTCGGTCGTCAGTTGCGGGCGCACCTGGCGGGCGGGGGAGTCGGGCTGGCGCAAACGGTCGACAGTGACGATCCGACACCGCTCGCGGTTGTCAGCCTGACCGCCGACGGGAGCGCGACCTATGCCTTCCACTTCGATCGCACGGCGGCGTTCGGATGGAGGGCGGGCGAACTCCCCGAGGTGGATGAGCGGGCCTGGCTCCACGTGGCCTCCCTCGCCACCGTGGTCGATCCCGGGGCGGGTGCCCTCCTGCCCTGGGTCGACGCCCACACCGGGCCGCTGTCGTTCGACATCAACGTGCGGCCGTCGGTGATCACCGATATGCGGGCCTATTGGCAGCGCGTGGAGCCCTGGCTGGAGGTGCTCGGCCGGCACGGCGGGGTCGTCCGGGCCTCGGACGAGGACGTGGCGTGTCTCGCGGAGGGTTCGGGCGATGACGGTGTGCCCGAGGTTGTCCTGGGTCGGTGGCGGGAGCGCTATGGGTTCGGCGTGGCGGTCATGACCTTCGGCCCCCATGGTGCGTGGGCCGTGGACGGCTCCGGCGAGGTCAGGGCGTCCGGTCGGGAGGTGCAGGTCGTGGACACTGTCGGGGCGGGGGATACGTTCACGGCGGCTTTGCTTGCGGAGTACGCCCGCTCCGGCGACCTGCACGCCGCGCTGGATCTGGGCGTGGCCGCTGGGGCGTACGCCTGCACGCAGCGGGGAGCGCAGCCGCCGACGCGGGCTGAACTCGAGGCATTTCTGGCGCGGTGAGCCCCGGAATATCACGGGGGCGACGGGGTGGATTGTTCAGTTAGGATGTCGGCATGTGTCCGCACCGACTGCTTCTTATCTAGCTGCGCCTGATGCGCGGCACACCCCGAGCCGTTCCACGGTGACCGGGGTTTTTTCATGTCCGGAGCAGTGGGAACCAGGAGAACCAAGTTGAGCGAGCAGGCCCGCGACCGCAAGCCGTATGACCCCGTAGCCGCGCAGGAGCGCTGGCAGGCGTTCTGGGAGTCCGACCAGACCTTCAAGGCCCTTGACGACGGGTCGAAGGAGCGGCGCTATGTCCTCGACATGTTTCCTTATCCGTCGGGCGACCTGCACATGGGCCATGCCGAGGCGTTCGTCATGGGCGACGTGGTCGCGCGCTATTGGCGCTTGAAGGGCTATGACGTCCTGCACCCGATCGGCTGGGACTCCTTCGGCCTGCCGGCCGAGAACGCCGCGATCAAGCGCGATGCGCATCCGGCGGAGTGGACCTATGCCAACATCGAGACCCAGGCGCGGTCCTTCCGGCGTTATGGCCTGAGCTTTGATTGGTCGACGCGGCTTCACACGTCGGACACCGACTACTACCGGTGGACCCAGTGGCTGTTCCTGCGCTTCTTCGAGCGCGGGCTGGCGTACCGGAAGAATTCGTTCGTCAACTGGTGCCCGAGCTGCCAGACCGTGCTCGCGAACGAGCAGGTCGTGCAGGGTGCGTGCGAGCGCTGCGGGACGACGGTCACCAAGCGTCAGCTGAACCAGTGGTATTTCCGGATCACCGACTATGCCGACCGCCTGCTCGACGATATGTCGCAGCTCGAGGGGCAGTGGCCCGATCGCGTCCTGGCGATGCAGCGGAATTGGATCGGGCGCTCCGAGGGGGCGTATGTCGATTTCGAGATCGAGGGCCGCGAGGAGCCGGTCACGGTCTTCACGACGCGCCCGGACACGCTGTTCGGTGCGACGTTCTTCGTCGTCGCGCCCGAGGCGGCGCTGGCGAGCGAGATCGTGGCGGACGAGCAGCGAGCCGACTTCGAGGCGTACCTCGAGAAGACCAAGCAGGCCACCGAAATCGAGCGCCAGTCGACGGAACGCCCCAAGACGGGTGTGTTCCTCGGGGTGCACGCGATCAACCCGGTCAACGGCGAGCGGATTCCGGTGTACGCCGCGGACTACGTGCTGGCCGACTATGGGACGGGCGCCGTCATGGCGGTGCCGGCCCATGACCAGCGCGACCTCGACTTTGCCAAGGCGCATGACCTGTCGGTGCGGATGGTCGTCGACACCGGCGAGGCAGACCCGGCTGAGACATTCGTCGCGACCGCAGGTGACGGCACCTATGTGAACTCCGGGCTGCTCGACGGACTGAGCGACAAGGTGTCGGGTGTCAGCCGGATCATCGATCAGCTGGAGACAGACGGCCGCGGCAAGCGGGCCATCACGTTCCGCCTGCGCGACTGGCTGTTGAGCCGCCAGCGCTTCTGGGGCGTACCCATCCCGATCATCCACTGCCCGAGCTGTGGCGAGGTGCCGGTTCCCGATGATCAGCTGCCCGTCGAGCTGCCCGACCTGCGCGGTGCGGCGCTGAAGCCGAAGGGGACCTCGCCGCTGGCGGGTCCCGAGGCCACGGCCTGGCGCGAGGTGGCCTGCCCGTCGTGTGGCGGCAGGGCCGAGCGCGACACGGACACGATGGATACGTTCGTCGACTCGTCGTGGTATTTCTTCCGGTATTGCTCGCCCGGCTATGACGGCGGTCCCTTCGATCCCGAGGACGTTCGGCGCTGGATGCCGGTGGAGCAGTATGTGGGCGGTGTCGAGCATGCGATCCTGCACCTGCTGTATATGCGGTTCTTCACCAAGGTGCTGCACGACATGGGCATGGTCGACTTCGTCGAGCCCATGCGTCGTCTCATGAACCAGGGCCAAGTGATCAACCAGGGCAAGGCGATGTCGAAGTCGCTCGGCAACGGTGTCGACCTCGGTGCCCAGATCGATGAGTTCGGCGTGGATGCGATCCGCACCACGGTCGTGTTCGCCGGCCCGCCCGAGGACGATATCGACTGGGCAGACATGTCGCCGACCGCGACCGTGCGCTTCCTGCAGCGTGCCCTGCGCGTGGCCCAGGATGTGGCGAGTGAGCCCGGGACCGACCCCGCCGGCGGCGATCTGGCGTTGCGTCGGGCGACGCACAAGGCCGTGGCCGATCTCGGTGATCTGCTCGACTCGCATCGGTTCAATGTCGCCGTGGCGCGTCTGATGGAGCTCGTCAATGCGACCCGCAAGACCATCGACACCGGGGCCGGTGGCGGGGACCCGGCCGTGCGTGAGGCTGCGGAGGCCATCACCGTCGGTCTGAGCATGTTCGCGCCCTATCTGGCCGAGGACATGTGGGAGACGCTGGGACACCAGCCCTCAGTCGCGAACGCGTCCTGGCCGACCGTCGACCCGGCGCTGTTGGTCACCGAGTCCGTGACCTGTGTGGTGCAGGTCAAGGGCAAGGTTCGCGCCAAGCTCGAGGTCTCTCCCGACGCGACCGAGGACGAGCTCAAGGAACTCGCGCTCGCCGATGCCAATGTGCAGCGCTCGCTGGACGGCAAGGAGATCCGCCAGATCATCGTGCGTGCACCGCGACTGGTGAGCATCGTCCCGGCCTGATTTGTTGGTACGCCGGCCGGCAGCCCCGAGAATGGGGTTGTCGGCGGCGGGTTCTAGGGTGGATGAGACAACCCTCCAGCTGAAGGAAACGTTCATGGCACCCAAGAAGGCACTGCTCGTCCTGACCAGCCACGACGATCTCGGTGGCGTCCGCCGCACGGGCTTCCATCTCGGTGAAGCTGCACACCCGTGGAAGGAACTCACGACTGCCGGCGTCGAGGTGGACGTCGCGTCCATCGCCGGTGGCGCTGCACCCATCGACGGTCGCAAGGATGACGATCCCATTCAGCAGGAATTCCTGCAGGCGGTCGATATCGAGAACACCCGCAAACTCAGCGATGTGTCCGCGAGAGACTATGACGCGGTTGTCTTCGTGGGCGGGCACGGCACGATGTGGGATTTCCCCAACAACGAGACCGTTTCGGCGTTCGGCCGTGACATCTATGAGGACGGTGGAGTGGTCGCCGCCGTGTGCCATGGCCCGGCGGCGCTGGTCGGGATGACGCTGTCTGACGGCACGCCGCTGGTGCAGGGCAAGACCCTCGCCGCGTTCACGGACGCAGAGGAGGAGGCCGTTGGTCTCACCGGCGTCGTGCCGTTCCTCCTGCAGACGGAGCTCGAGAAGCTGGGCGCCACCCACACGTCGTCCGACAATTTCACCGAGAACGTCGAGGTGAGCGAGCGCCTCGTGACCGGACAGAACCCGGCGTCGGCGATGCGGCTCGGTGCCGAGGTGGCCCGTCTCCTGAACTCCTGACCGTCACGTGCGGAGTGCGATCTCCGTGATGATTCCCGCGTGATCGGTGCCTGAGATCGTGAACGTGCGATGGCTGACGGCGGTCAGCGGGGCATTCACCAGCACATAGTCGATTCCGAGCACCGGGAAGGGTGCGCGCTCATGGGTGGGCCAAGTGCGCTGGAAGCCGGCACCGGTGAGGTCCGCCGTCGAGCGGAACCCGTCCGTGGTCAGCAGCGGTCGCATGGTGGCGTGGCGGTCGATCGCATTGAGATCGCCTGCCACGACGACCGCGCCATCGGCATGGGCGAGAATCGCGTTGCGGAGCGCTGCCGCATCCTTCACCCAGAGTTGGGCACCGCCCATGGGGTTGACCGGGTGCGCGCCGATGAAAGTGATGGGGCCTTCCGGGTGATGGATCCGGACGACGGGGGACCCGAAGACCGTGGCCCCGGCTCCCAGATCCTCGAGCGGCAGTCGTGAATAGATCGAGGTGCCGCCGACGCCGCTGCCGATGTGGACAGCGTGGGGGTGACTCTTGATCAGACCACGGCCGGCCAGGCCATCGCGCGCGGCATCGGTGTGCTCGACGATGACGATCACGTCGGCGACTCGGGTCTTGGCCATGAGTTCGTCGAGGTCAGCCTGACCTTCCTCGATGTTGATCGTCGCCACGGTCAGAGGAATTCCGTGAGGGACGGTTTCTGTCGTGTAGTAGGGGACGAGCCAGCTGCCCTGCCACAACGTTCCGACGACCAGGGGCAGTGCCAGCACGGCCAGCTCGCGTTGGCGTACCAGACGGG
Source organism: uncultured Enemella sp. (assembly GCA_964515145.1). GTDB lineage: Bacteria > Actinomycetota > Actinomycetes > Propionibacteriales > Propionibacteriaceae > Enemella. The sequence continues at coordinate 3,428 of CAZEVN010000083.1, read as the reverse complement.
CAGCGACGAGCACCGCAACCAGGCCGCCGAACCAGCCGGCCAGGCCGAGGTGAACGAATGAGGCGGCCTGGACCGTTCGGGTGGAGAGAAGTTGCAGCCGGGGCGATAGGCCGAGAGCGAGGGCTACCACACCTCCACAGGTCGGGTGAGTGCGACAAGAAGCAGCAGCCCGGCAAAGAGTTTCCGGGGGCGGGAAACAACCACAACCGTGAGTCAAACAGTGGTGCGGTGCAGGTTTCTTCTCGTCCGGCTCGGGTGGGCGAAGAGTGGCCGGGAGGCGTACGACCCTGGTTCGAAAGGTCGCCCTATGGGCCCATTCCATTTCCACCCCCGACTTGTCATAGAATTCTGTCCAAAGAGAAAGTAAATTGATTTCCGTGTCAAATCTGGGCCCTCGACCTGTCGCCGACCCCGCGCTGAGACTGTCCGCAGCGCGCGGGGCCGTTCTCGCGTTCGTCGTGGAAGCCGGCAGATCGGTGACGGTGCAGGAAGTTGCGGCCAGCAGTGGGCAGCACGTGAACACGGTCCGGGAGCACCTTGAGGCGCTCGTCGAGGCGGGTCTGGTGACGCGTCAGTCGAAGCCGCCGTCCGGTCGGGGTCGGCCCGCGATCGCGTACGCCGCAGAGGCGGAGAGCTCGCCCCTTCGTGGCAACAAGGAATACGTCGCCCTGGTTGATGCTCTTGTTGCGCATATCAAGGACACCTCGCCCGATGTGCTCGCAGACGCCGAAGCGGTGGGCCGACGCTGGGCTGCGGACACGCCCAAGGGTGAGTCGGTCGAGGAAATGCTGACCCGGATGGGGTTCGACCCCGTGCTGGAATCGACCAACACCCTGCTCCTGCGGACCTGTCCCGTGCTGGCCGCGGCCAAGCGCAACCCCGACGTGGTGTGTGCGATGCATCTTGGACTGCTTCGCACAGTTCATGGGGAAGAAGTCGATCTGGAGCCGTTCGTGAAGGACGGTTGCCTGTTGCACCTCGCACCCGCGAAACAGGACTGAGGTTGTCCACAGGCTGACGCCTCCCTTGAGCTCCGTCCACAGGGCGACGAGCGAGGTGAACGACATCGGCTCCGGACGTGCATAACGACGTCATGGGGCGAAATGCGAGAGCCAACTCGGTTCTGACCGACTATGTCCGTGACCGGCTCGATCGGGCTGTGCTGCCGATCCCGGAGCGCGAGCAACACGAGAGCGAAGTGCTCACGGTGGTGCGTCCGCGCCCCGGGTTGGGCCGGGATACGGATCCGATAGGCGATTCGGATCTTCTCGAGGTTGATGAGGCCGATCCCCATGCGCGTGGCGAGCGGCCCGTGCTCGTGCCGCGGGCCTGGTTCTCGCGGAAACACCTCACAGTTGTGGGCATCATCCTCGCCCTCGGCATTCTCCTGTCCGGCTATGCCCTGACCCGCGCCCGCGCCGTCCCTGTGGTGCCAGAGGCGCCGGTGATCGCGGAGGCGGGGAGTACGCCGGCTGCGCCACCCGCGGCCGCGCCGACCCAGACTCCACCACCCACCGCCACCATCCGAATCCACGTGGTCGGTGAGGTGGTGCGCCCCGGGGTGCACAGCCTTGCTGCGGGATCACGAGTGGCCGATGCCATCGAGGCCGCCGGCGGATTGAGCCCCCAGGCCCGACCGGGCGAACTCAACCTGGCGAGGGAGCTCGTCGACGGCCAGCAGCTCGTGGTCGGTGGGCCGGATCGCCCGAGCGAGATCCGCGGTGGAGACGAGGGTGCTGCTGCAGGGTCAGCGGGGAACGGCGCAGCCGGTGGAGGCGCTGCCGCGCCGGCGAAGGTCAATCTCAACACCGCCACTGCCGCCCAGCTGGACGCGCTTCCGGGCGTCGGCCCGGTCACTGCCGAGAAGATCATTGCCTGGCGGACCCAGCACGGTCGATTCACTCGCATCGAGGAGCTTCAGGAGGTTCCCGGCATCGGGCCCAAATCGTTTGCCGAGATCGCTCCCCATGTCACTGTGTGATGTCCTCGTCGCAGGGCGCGGCGTCGCGACCATCACACCGCGATCTCCGACTGCTGCCGATCGCGGGTGCCGCCTGGGCCGGGGCCTGGGCGGGAACGGATGCCGGCTCTGTCCCGGCAGCGGTCGCATTGGCGACTGCCGGAGCTGGCCTGGCGATGGTCCACCTGCTCGTTGCCCGGACCCCGACCCGTCTCATCGCGCTGGCCACCGCGTTGACGCTGGTCGTGGTGCTGGCCTTGTCGTTGGTGAGGACCCAGCAGCAGGCCAACTCGCCACTGGCCGAGTGGGCCGGCGAGCGCGCCCTCGTCGACATCGAGTTCACGATCCGGGGCGATCCGCGGGCCAGCGCCACCGCGCGATTCGGCAGCCGGACCATCACGGCCGTTGCCGAGGCCACCGTGGTCGAGGGCCGGGGCGAGGCGTTCCGCGTACGCCAGCAGGTTGTTGTCATGGGCAGCGGCGACAACGGGCGCCGGCTGGCTCGACTGGTCGTGGGAACCACCGCCCGGGCATCGGTGAGGCTGGCCCCACCGGATCGGCCGGGTCCGGCTGTCGCAATTGCGTCCTTGCGGTCGCCACCGGAGGTGGTGACCGAACCGAGCAATGCCGCGAGGGGGATCGAGTCTGTTCGGGCCGGACTGCGTGCCTCTGTTGCGAACCTGCCCGAGGGGCAACGGGGGTTGGTGCCGGCGCTCGTCGTGGGGGATACGTCTCTGCAGACCGACGCTGTGATGGAGACCTTTCGCACCACCGGGCTCACGCACCTGACCGCTGTTTCCGGCGCCAACCTCACGTTGCTGTTGGCGTTCTTGTTGACCGCGGCGCGGTGGGTGGGGGTGCGAGGTCGGTGGCTCTATCTCGTGGGGCTGCTCGGCGTCGTCGTATTCATCGCGCTGTGCCGGACGGAGCCGAGCGTGCTCCGGGCGTCGGCGATGGGGTTGGTGGCCCTGGCGGCGCTGGGTGGGCACGCGGCGTCGGGGAAGGGCGCGCGGCATCTGGCAGTGGCAGTGATCGTGCTGGTCTTGATCGATCCCTGGCTGGGGCGGTCGGTCGGGTTCGCGCTGTCGGTGTTGGCATCGGGCGGGATCATCGGCTGGTCGGCGGTGTGGCGGGATCGGATGACGTGGCTGCCCACGCCGATCGCGGAGGCGGTGACGGTGCCGTTGGCGGCCCAGTTGGCGACCCAGCCGGTGGTGACGGCGATTTCCGGGGAGATCTCGATCGTCGGGCTGGTGACGAATGCGCTGGCCGGGCCCTTTGTCGGTCCGGCGACCGTGCTGGGGTTTGCCACGGCCGGGCTGTCGGTGGTCGTCCTGCCAGTCGCCGAGTTCACCGGATGGTTGGCGGGGTGGTGTGCGCAGGCGATCATCTGGATCGCTCAGGCAGGCGCAGCGTTGCCGGGGGCGGCGTGGCGATGGCCGGCGGGGGCGGTGGGACTGATCGTGAT
>CAZEVN010000082.1:0-15274 GCA_964515145.1 uncultured Enemella sp. | reverse complement strand
TCATCGACCACTCCGGAATCAGCGATCGCTCGTTCGCCAACCTGCTCGGCCAGGTGTTCCTCGGCGCGGGGCTGATCGAGCGCGAGCGCATGCATGCGTACGCCGAGAAGGCCATGCGCGAGGCCTTCACCGGAACCAGCTGGACCCATCCGAATGCCGAGTTCGAGGCGCAGGTCCACGCGGCGGTCGACTTGGCGTACGACGATGAAAACCTCAACGACGGCCTCCGCCGCCTGCTCGCCCTCATCCAGCAGCCCGGCTGGGCCAACTCGCTGGGCCAGAAGCTGGTGCAGCTGACCATGCCGGGCATCCCCGACGTCTATCAGGGCACCGAGCTCTGGGAGGACTCTCTCGTCGATCCCGACAACCGCCGCCCGGTCGACTTCGAGGAGCGCCGCGCACTGCTCGGGCTGACCGAAGCGCCCTGGGTCGACGAGACCGGCGCCGCGAAATTCTGGGTGGTGCGCCGGGCGCTGCAGCTGCGGAAGGAGCGACCCGAGCTCTTCACCGGGTACGCCCCCGTGGTCGCGTCCGGGACGTCGGCCCACCATCTGCTCGCGTTCGATCGCGGCGGCGCGATCACGGCAGTGACCCGCCTGCCCTACACGCTGTCGACGGATCACCACGGCTGGGCCGACACGCTGTTGCCGCTGGAGGGCACGTGGCGGGACGTGCTGACCGGTTCGGTGCACACCGGCGACGTCCGCCCGGACGACCTCTTCCACCACTATCCGGTGGCGCTGCTGGTGCAGGAATCACGGCGGTAGGCTGAACGAATGGGTGGCTCCAAGAACGGCAAGCATTCGAAGAAGAACGGCAACGGCAAGCGCATGGACAAGGCGCTCTATGAGGCCGAGTTGTTCCGGCTCCAGGGCGAGCTCGTCAAAATGCAGGAGTGGGTCAAGGCCACCGGCCAGCGCATGGTGATCGTCTTCGAGGGTCGCGACGCCGCGGGCAAGGGTGGTGCGATCAAGCGGGTCACCGAATATCTGAACCCCCGTATCGCGTCGATCGTCGCCCTGCCGACGCCCACCGAGCGCCAGAAGACGCAGTGGTATTTCCAGCGCTATGTCGAGAACCTCCCGGCCGCGGGCGAGATCGTGCTGTTCGATCGGTCCTGGTATAACCGGGCCGGCGTCGAGAAAGTCATGGGCTATTGCTCCGCCGACGAATATCGGCGTTTCCTCCACCAGTGCCCCATTTTCGAACGCCTCCTCGTCGAGGACGGGATCTTCCTGCGCAAATACTGGTTCTCGGTCTCCGACCATGAGCAGGAGAGCCGATTCCGCTCGCGCCTCACCGACCCGATGCGCCGCTGGAAGCTCTCCCCCACCGACCTCGAGTCGCTGACGCGCTGGGAGGACTATTCGCGCGCCAAGGACGAAATGATGGTGCACACCGACATTCCCGAGGCCCGCTGGAATGTCGTCGAGTCCGAGGACAAGCGTCGCGCCCGGCTCAATATGATCAGTCACCTGCTCTCCACGATTCCGTGGGAAGAGACCGAACTGCCCCTTTTGGAATTGCCCAAGCGCCCCGGATCCACCGGCTATCAGCGCATGCCCCGCGACCCGTCGCAGGAAGTGCCCGATCACGCCGCGATGGTCGAGGAGGGTGAGGCCGGTGTCAGTCTCGACGGCGTCGGCCCCGACAAGTTCACCCGCATGCGGAAGTCGGCGCGCGAGCAGCATTGACTGACCCGGGCCCGGGCCGTGATTGGCTGAACCGTGGACTCGATCACCTGGCCCGAACTGGCCGCTCGCGCCCTGCGACGCCAGTTCCCCGATGTCGAAGGGATCGCGGCTCTCGCCGATCACGTCGGGCCGATCCAGGCCCAGACCGCGAGGGCACCGTTCCTGGGCCTGGCGGCCAGATCCGCCTCCGCCGATCACGCGGGCATCACCGCGGCCTATGAAGACTTCGCGCTGGTGCGCGGGAGTTCGATCCGGGGCACGGTCCACACGAGTACGCCCGACGCCCACCCCCTGCTCGATGTCCTCACCCGCCTCGGCGTCGGCACCCGCTGGCGCGCCCAGCTCGGGCTCAAGCGCAGCGACCCGCAGGACCTGTGGGCGAGCCTGGACGCCTTTGCCGCCGAGGGTTGGCGTACCCCCGACGAACTCCGCGACCACCAAGCCGCCTGGCTCGCCGACCACGACCCCGACAGCGACGGCGACGAGCGGTTGGGCCGCTATCTGGCGTTCAGCCACGGCTCCCTGATCCGCCGGCCGCTCAAAGGTGGCTGGGAGGGCCAGGGGGCGCCGGTTTATCGCACTGCGGCGGCGCTGCTGGGCGACCGATCCGAGTGGTACGCCGACCTCGCGGCGGCCGTGCGTGCGGGGGTGCTGCTGCACGTGCGGTGCCACGGCCCGTCGAGTGTCGAGGACATCGCCTGGTGGGCCGGGGTGGGCCGGAAGGTCATCGCCCGGGCCGTGGACGAACTCGCGGATGCACTCGTCGGCCGGGTCGGGCCGGACGGGAGGGGCTATGTCGAGCCGCTCGACTCACCGGACCAAGCGCCCGCGGACCCGGCGGAGGCGGTCCCGGGCGTACGACTCCTGCCGGAATTCGACGCCCTCCTGTGTGCTTATGAACCATCGGCGCGGATGCGGTTCGTCGACCCGGAGCACCATCGGATCATGTTCTCCTCGGCCAACGGACTGTGCCGACCGCCACTGCTCGTCGACGGCCGGATCACCGGCTATTGGCGCCTGGATGGATCGGGCCGCACCCGCGCGCTGACGGCGTACTCATTCGCGGGAACGAGGCGACCGCCTATTGCGGAGGTACGCCGCGCTGCGACGGCGGTCACGCGCGCGCTGCCGGTGCGGTTGTCCGGCGTGGAATGGGCCCGACACCGGGACTGAGGGGCCTGCCCGCCGATGCGTCAGGTCAGCCCTTCCAGCTCGGCAACCGAGCGCGGATCGCGGCCGAGCACGCTCAACACGAAGTCGGGATCCTCCCAGCGCGCCGGCAGGTGCAGCCCCGGGGTGGCGCGGATCAGCCGATCGGCGCGGTCGCCGTCGAGCACGTGGGGGTCTGCCGGGCGCCGCCAGTGCACGGCGACCACCTGCCCGTCCGGCGCGAGGTGGTGGGCCAGCCGGGAGCAGAAGGCGTACGCCTCGACCACGTCGAGGTAATAGAGCACCTCGCTCACCACCACCAGGTCGAAACCGGAATCGGGCCAGACGTCCCGGGCATCCCACTCGCGCACCGTCACGCCCGGCCGGCCCGCCACGCGCTGCCGGGCCCGCTCCACCGCGGCCGGGACGAGGTCACAGGCCAGCAGCCGGTCGCAGCGCTCGGCCAGGAGCTCGGTGAGCGCGCCGATCGAACAGCCCGGCTCGAAGGCATAACGATAGGTGCGCCGCGGCAGGGCGGCGAGGGTGAGGGCGCGCTTGCGCTGTTCATACCACCGGGAGTCATAGCTCCAGGGGTCCTCGGCGCCGGCATATTGCGCCGTCAGCCACCTGTCTCGATCGTCACGCACCGAACACCACCTCCCGGTCAGTGGTGAGCCGCTCGAGCGCGAACGGCGGCAGGACGGCCGCGTCCGCGGGGTGGTCGGACAGCGGGGCGATCTGGGTGCGGAAACACAGGGCGGCCTTGCGCTTGGCGAGGCGTTCGGCCGGCGAAAGATCCAGCCGCAGCGCCCGGCCCCAGGGCACCTGCGCCGACCGGGGCGCGGCCCAGTGCCACATCCAGATCGGGTATTCGAAGAACTCGACCGGGGCCCCCTCGCACGCCCGGGCCGCTGCGCGGCCGGCCGCCTCGTGGTCGGGATGCCGGTCGGCCCGCCACGGGGCCAGCCAGCGATCACCCGGCCGGAGGAACTCACCGAGGAGCTCGGTGAGCCGGTCCTCGTGATCCGCCAGTGCACCGTCGGGCAGCCCGAGATGGACCGGCTCCGGGAGCCCGAGCCGGGCGTACGCCTCGCGAATCTCGGCGGCCCGCAGGCGGCCGAGTTCGTCGGGGCTGATGGTCGGTGAGTGCGGATAGGCGGCTGTGCCGTCGGTCGCCTGGATCCCGACGATCTCGACGCCCCGCTGGACGAGATGGGCGAGGAGCCCGCCGATGCCGAGCACGTCGTCGTCGGGATGGGCCGCGACCACGACCACCCGTTCCCAGGTCTCGGTGATCAGCGGCGGCCACGCGGGTTGCCATTCGAGCCAACTGGAGACGGGGGTGCCCCGTTCGGTCCGGCTGACCACGAACTCGTCGGTCATGGGGCCTCCTCCAGGAGCTGGGCCAGGGAGGCCAGGTCGCGATCGCCGTGGCCCTGGCGCAGATAGACGGACAGGTCCGCCACTCGTGCCGCGTGGTCGGGATCGAGGCAGAGGGGTCCCGCCCCGAGCGCCCGACCGGTCTCGGTGAGGGCCGTGGCCGCGGCCGCGTCCACGAGCGCGCGGATGCGCAGCGCCCGGATGCGGGCTGCGGTGAGGTCGTCGGGGTCGGCGTCGAGTTCCGCGGCGGCCGCCTGCATCGCCCAGCGGGCCGTGGTGAGCGCGACATCGACCCGGCCCTGCGCGGCACGATGGAGCGGATCGTCGCGGGTGGTGGTGAGGAGTCGGTCGGCGACCGCGTACGCCCCGCCGAGCCAGCACGCCGCGACCCCGGCACCGCCGTGCCAGAAGCCGGGGCGGTCGAGATAGACGGAGACGGGACCGAGCCAGGTGGCCTCGACCCGATCGAAGTGCACCGACCAGGTGTGGCTTGCGGCCATGCCGGGGTTGTGCCATGTGTTCTCGACCGTCACACGGGAGTCGCGCAGGTCGACGGAGACCAGGTGTCGCTCGTCGGTGGTGGCTTCCCGGACGGTGACCAGCGCGTGCGTGCACCAGCCCGCGCCGGAACACCAGGGTTTGGTGCCGGTGAGGGACCATGTTTCGTGACCGGGGTGCGCGGTGACCACGGGTCGTGGCGGCTCGGCCGCCCAGACACCCCACCACTCCCCCGGGGCCGGCGGATCGGCACCCAACTCTGTGAGGATCGCCGCTGCATCGGCATGCGCCTCGAGCAGGCGGCCCACCACGACGTGCTCGCGGGACCAAGTGGTGAGCTGGTCCCAGCGGATCGCGGTGGCGCCGTGACCGGGCAGCGGGAGGGTTTGCGCCGCCGCCAGCCGGTCGCGCACGGCATCGGCGATTCCGGTGGCCGTCTCGGTCATGGGATGAGGCCTTCCTCGAAGCGGTTCAGCAGTCCGCCGAATCCACCGCCGACACGGTTGTGGTGGCGGGCGGAGGTGATGACCGGTGCACTGTCCGACCAGTCGACGACGAACCCCGCGGCGAGGCAGCGCGAGACGAGATCGACATCCTCGTGTTCCGACAGGGGGCGGAACCCACCGACCGCGTGATAGGCCGCTGCGGACACCGCGAGATTGGCACCGTGGATGTGGCCGTGGCCGGGCCTGGTGCGATAGCCGTCGTCGTGCCAGCGCCGAACGCGATCGTCCCGGCCCGACCAGTCCGGCCCGCCGGGCAGCCCCCGCGCTGCGGTGGGACACGGCCACCGACCGCACGCCGGCCGGGATCCGGTCGGCGGTGCGGTCGGTGCAGTCGTCGAGGACGACGGTGACGGTGACGGGTACGCCCGCCCCCGGCGCGGCGCGAAGCACCGCGTCGAGGCTCCCGACGATGTGCTCCTCCTCGTTGTGGGCCGGCATGACCACCCACACCTCGGAAACCGGCACGCGGGGGCGGACCGGCACACCGGCGGGGCGGGCGTACCCGGACGGGCGAAGCCCGGTCACCGACGGATCATGCGAAGCGATCCCAGACGCGGTGCCCGCCCATGAGCGCGAGCAGGTCGTCCGCGAGGGAGTCGGGATCGCCGGTGATGACGCCCGCAGTGCCCGGATCGATGCCGGCCTGGCGAGCGACGTCCTCGCCGCCGGTCGCGATCGCGATCGCCTTCGCGTGGCGATAGACCTGATCGAGCAGGGTCTCGATGCGCGCATCGATCGGGCCACCGGTCTGCCAGACGCGGGCGTCCCGAGCCTTGCCGTCGTCCGGTCCCGGCTTCGCCGAACCCACGAGCACGACCGCATCGAACTCGATGGAAGCAGCCGTCGCATAGGAACGCTGCACGGGCAGCGTGCCACCCAGCTTGCCGCCGGTCGGCGCGATGATCACCGGCACGGTGCCGGCCGCGTCGAGAGCCGAGACCAGCCCGGTGATCGAGCCCGGGTCGGTATCGCTGTCGACGATGATGCCGACCTGGCGCCCGTCGACGGGATAGGTCTTCCCGAGCTGACTCACTGCGGCGGTGGTGCCGGGCTCGGCGATGGCGTTGTGATCGAGCTTCGGCTCGGGTGCGTCCAGCCCGAGGCCGGCCGCCACCTCCGCACACAGGTCGGCATCGATCTCGGCCAGCGACTGGAGCTGACGGAGCTTGATGTTGTCCTCGTAGCACTTGGCCAGCTCGAACGTATAGGCGCCGATGATGTGCTCCTGCTCCACCGGGCTCATCGAGCGATAGAACAGCCGGGCCTGGCTGTAGTGATCGGCGAACGACGCCGGGCTCTCGCGCACCATCTGGCCCTCGACCGCCTGGGGCACATCGATGAACGCACCTGCGTCGCCGGCTTTGAACGGGCAACCGCCGTCCACGGAGTTGGGGCGATAGGGCGCATTGCCCGCATGGACCGCCTGCTGGTTGAACCCGTCGCGGAACATGTCGTTCACCGGGGCATGCGGGCGGTTGATCGGGATCTGGGCGAAGTTGGAGCCGCCGAGCCGGGTGAGCTGGGTGTCCAGATAGGAGAACAGTCGGCCCTGCAGGAGCGGGTCGTTGGTGACATCGATGCCGGGGACGAGGTGGCCGGGGTGGAAGGCCACCTGCTCGGTCTCCGCGAAATAGTTGGTGGGATTGGCGTTGAGGGTCATCGTGCCGATGATCTCGACGGGCGCCAGCTCCTCGGGAATGAACTTGGTCGGGTCGAGCAGGTCGATGCCCTCGAACATCTGGTCCTCGGTGTCCGGGAACACCTGCACGCCGAGATCCCATTCCGGATAGGCACCGGCCTCGATGGCATCCGCCAGGTCGCGACGATGGAAGTCCGGATCCAGGCCGTTGGTGAGGAGTGCCTCTTCCCAGACCATCGAATGGACGCCGAGCCGGGGCTTCCAGTGAAACTTGACCAGGGACGTCTCCCCCGCCTCGTTTATCAGCCGGAACGTATGGACACCGAAACCCTCGATCATCCGCAGCGACCGCGGAATCGTCCGATCGGACATGTGCCACATCACCATGGCCTGGGCCTCGGTGTGGAGCGAGACGAAGTCCCAGAACGTGTCGTGGGCCGACTGCGCCTGCGGGATCTCGCGGGCTGGATGCGGTTTCACCGAGTGCACCAGGTCCGGGAACTTGATCCCGTCCTGGATGAAGAAGATGGGGATGTTGTTGCCGACGAGGTCATGATTGCCCTCGGTCGTATAGAACTTCGTCGCGAAACCGCGCACGTCGCGCACGGTGTCGGACGAGCCGCGGGAGCCCGCGACGGTTGAGAACCGCACGAACACGGGCGTGGTCGCACCGGGCTGGAGGAACGCCGCCCGGGTCAGCTTGCTGGCCTTGCCGTTCGACTCGAACGTGCCGTGGGCGGCCGCGCCGCGCGCGTGTACCACTCGCTCGGGAATGCGCTCGTGATCGAAGTGCTGGATCTTCTCGCGCAGGTGGTGATCCTGGAGGAGCACCGGACCGCGCGGGCCGGCCTTGAGCGAGTGATCGGTGTCGCGCAGGCGTACGCCCTGGGCGGTGGTGAGATAGGCCCCCTGCTGCTGGCGGTCACCGGCCTTGGCGCCGGTCGGGCTGACGGGAGCGGGCTGGGCCTGGTCATCGGCCGGGGGCAGCGGATCCCGGGGCTGGGTGGGTTCCTCGACCGGAGGGGTCTCTGCGCCGGGTGCACCCGGGACAAGTCGATCGGTGAAATCCTTCGGGCTGCTCGAACTCTTGGGAGTCTTCGCGCTCTTCGAGGTGGACTTCTTCGGGCTCTTCGGGCTTTTCGCCATGATGCCTCCTATGCTGGGGCAGCCGTCCTGCTGGGCGACCGCCCGGACGTGGACATGGCGAGCCTAGACCTTTTATCGACAAAGAGATAGAGATTGGGGCGGGTTCCCCCGCCGATCACATGGAACCGGCGGGGTCGGCGTACCCGAATCTCTCAGTCGGCCAGCAAATCCCGCACCATCGGGATGACCTTGGTGCCATAGAGCTCGATCGCGCGCATGGACTGGGCATGCGGCATAGGGCCGTTGCTGTATTTCAGGTCGAACCGCGCCAGGTCGAGCGAGCGGACTGTGTCGGCGATCTTGCGGGCGACCGTTTCGGGCGAGCCGACATAGAGCGCACCCGAGGCGATCTCGCGCTCGAACTCTCCCTTCTGCATGGGCGGCCAGCCCCGCTCGGCACCGATGCGGTCGCGGTTGGCCTTGAAGTGACCGAAGAGCTGCTCTCGGGCCTCTTCGTCGGTGTCCGCGATGTGGCCCGGTGAATGGACGCCGACCGGGAGGTCACCGACAGGAGAGTGGCCCGCCTCGGACTCAACTTCGCGGACCTGCTCCAGCGCCCGGTGATAGAGGTCGACGAACTGCTTGAAGCGGTCCGCGGGTCCGCCGATGATGGCGAGCATCAGGGGCAGTTTGTAGGCCGCAGCGCGTACCACCGACTGCGGCGAGCCGCCCACAGCGATCCAGGCGGTGAGCCCGTTCTCGGTCTTGGGATGGATGTCCGCGTTCGCGAGCGCCGGGCGGAGCTGGCCCTGCCAGGTGATCGGCTCCTCGGTGAGGAGATGGGCGAACAGGTCGAGCTTCTCATCGAACAGCTGCTCATAGTCGTGGAGGTCGAATCCGAACAGCGGGAACGACTCGGTGAACGACCCGCGGCCCAGGATCACCTCGGCACGGCCGTTGGAGAGAGCGTCGACGGTCGAGAAGCGCTGGAACACGCGCACCGGATCATCCGAGCTCAGCACCGTCACCGCCGAGCCGAGCTTGATCCGCTCGGTGCGGCTGGCGATGCCGGCGAGCACGACGTCGGGGGCGGAGACGGCGAAGTCGGGGCGGTGATGCTCCCCCACGCCGATGAAGTCGATGCCGACCTGGTCGGCGAGGATGCCCTGGTCGAGGAGGTTGCGGATGACCTGGGCCGCCGACTCGGGCGTACCGTCCTCGCGGACCGTCATGTCGCCGAACGTATCCAGACCGAGTTCGACTGTCGTGCTCATGTGGCGCCTTCCGAAGGTGAGGCCGGCGGATCCGACCGCTGGGTCAACAAAGTTGACGGCTCAATCATTCCAGGGTGGCGGGCGGAAGGGAAGAAAGAGGAAATTTCCGGGGCTCTGATGGGGCAAAGCTGTGGATAACTCCTCAGAGGGTACTGCTCCGTCCGGTGGGATGGATGCCATGGAGCGATATCAGGACCTCAGGCAGGCGGGCGTGACGAGGGCGGAGTTGGCGGGAAGGGTACGCCGGGGCGACCTTGTCCGCGTACGCCGGGGAGCATTTCGGAAATCGGGGGCGTTGGCCCCCGAGGAGGAACACCTCGAGCTCATGGCCGCGATGGCCGACTCGCTGGTGAAAGGCGCGGTGGTGAGTCACGCCTCGGCGGCGGTGCTGCACGGGCTGCCCGTGCCGAAGGAGGTGCTGGGCCGGGTGTTCGTGACCACGCCGGGTGTGGGTCGGGTCACGAAGCACCTGCATCGGTATGACGCGCGGGTCCCCGAGGCCGCGTGTCTCCAGCTGGGCCGGTTGCCGGAGTTCGGGGCGCTGTCGGAGCTCATGGTGGGGGGCGCGGCGGATCTGGCGGGGTTGCCGGTGACATCACGAGCGCGAACTGTCGTCGATCTCGCCCGCAGTCTGGCGTACCACCACGCAGTCGCCGTCGTCGACGCCGCCCTCCGCGCTGGTATCGGACGCGACGAGCTCGAGACGGAGCTGGAGCTGGCGCGGCGCCACCGCGGGAACGCGCGGGCGCGAATGGCCGTGGACTTCGGCGATGGACGGGCGGAGAGTCCCGGGGAGTCCTGGTCGCGGGTGCAGATGGCGGCGCTGGGGCTGCCGATGCCGAAGCTGCAGACCGAGTTCTTCGATGTCCACGGGAAACTTGTGGCCCGGGTGGACTTCGACTGGGAGGAGTACGGAGTCGTCGGCGAGTTCGACGGCGACATCAAATATGGCCGCCTGCTCAAACCGGGCCAGGACGTCAATACGGTCGTGCGCAAGGAGCGGGCCCGCGAGGAGCGCATCCGCCGCCAGGACCGCTGGGTCATCAGGTGGATCACCAAGGAACTCTTCAACGAGAAGGTCTTCAAGAACATCATCGAGACGGGTCTGCGAAACGGACTCCGGAGGCGCTAGGTCAGCAACCGCCCCACGCAGTTCCCATGCTGCCGTCCCGCCCCACGCAGCATCGACCCAGCGCGAGGGAGGGGTGGTGGTGGCCAAGCAGGTGGGCCGACGGGAGGGGCCGCGAGGGCCGGGGCGTACCCGGTAATGCAACAGGCCCCGGACACGAGGTCCGGGGCCTGCAGAGACTCAGAGAGTCAGCCAGTCAGCAGGTGATCACTTGAGGATCGTTGAGCCGAAGGCTCACTTGAGGATCTTGGTGACACGGCCGGCGCCGACGGTGCGACCACCCTCGCGGATGGCGAACTTCAGCTCCTCCTCCATGGCGATCGGCTGGATCAGCGTCACGGTCATGTCGGTGTTGTCACCGGGCATAACCATCTCGGTGCCCTCGGGCAGCTTGATGGTGCCGGTCACGTCGGTGGTGCGGAAGTAGAACTGCGGCGAGTAGTTCGAGAAGAACGGCTTGTGACGGCCACCCTCGTCCTTGTTCAGGATGTAGACGCGAGCCTCGAACTCGGTGTGCGGAGTGGTCGAGCCGGGCTTGATGACGCACATGCCGCGCTCGACGTCTTCCTTCTTGGTGCCGCGGAGCAGCAGACCGACGTTCTCGCCCGCCTGACCCTCGTCGAGGATCTTGCGGAACATCTCAACACCGGTGATGGTGGTGGTCTGCTTCTCGGGGCGGATGCCGATGATGTCGACGGTCTCACCGGTGCGGACGATGCCGCGCTCGATGCGACCGGTGATCACGGTGCCACGGCCGGTGATGGTGAAGACATCCTCGACGGGCATGAGGAAGGGCTTGTCGACCTCACGCTCGGGCTGCGGGATGTACTGATCCACCTGGTTCATCAGCTCGGCGACAGCGTCGCCCCACTTCTGATCGCCATTGAGCGCCGGGAAGGCGGCCACCTGGACAACCGGGCAATCCTCGTCGAACTCCTGGGAGGCCAGCAGCTCACGGACTTCCATCTCGACGAGCTCGATGAGCTCCTCGTCGTCCACCATGTCGCACTTGTTCAGAGCCACCACGATGGCGGGCACGCCGACCTGGCGGGCCAGCAGCACGTGCTCGCGGGTCTGCGGCATCGGGCCGTCGGTGGCGGCGACCACGAGGATCGCGCCGTCCATCTGGGCCGCACCGGTGATCATGTTCTTGACATAGTCAGCGTGACCCGGGCAGTCGACGTGGGCGTAGTGACGCGCCTCGGTCTGATACTCGATATGGGAGATCGAGATCGTGATACCGCGCTGACGCTCTTCCGGAGCCTTGTCGATCATGTCGAACGGCGAAGCCTGGTTGAGTTCCGGGTACTTGTCGTGGAGCACCTTCGAGATCGCCGCGGTCAAAGTGGTCTTGCCGTGGTCGATGTGCCCGATGGTGCCGATGTTGCAGTGCGGCTTGGTCCGCTCGAACTTGGCCTTTGCCACTTGGGCTCCTTCGTGTGTGATGCCGGGCCGGATTGCACGGCATCGATGGTGGTCAGGGGTCTTGCTGACTTGCCGGGCCCTGTGGCAGGGCCCAGACACCCGGACAAGTCTTCTCCACGGCCGCCCGGTAGTCAAACCGGTTCAGGCCGTGGCACAAATCATTCTCCGCGAGCCTTCTGGATGATCTCGTCGGAGACGTGCTTCGGAGTCTCGGCATAGGAGTCGAACTCCATGGCATAGGACGCCTGGCCCGAGGTCTTCGACCGCAGATCGCCCACATAACCGAACATCTCCGACAGGGGCACCAGCGCCTCGACGACCTGGTTGCCGTGCTCCTCGCGCGTGCCCTGCATCTGGCCACGACGGGAGTTGATGTCGCCGATGACGGTGCCGAGATAGTCATCCGGCGTGGTCACCTCGACCCTCATCATCGGCTCGAGCAGGGCCGGGTCGGCCTTGCGCGCAGCTTCCTTGAAGACCTGGAGGCCGGCGATCTTGAACGCGAGCTCCGAGGAGTCGACGTCGTGATAGGCGCCGTCGAGCAGGGTGACCTTGATGTCCTCGACCGGATAGCCGGCGAGCACGCCCGTGGTCATGGCCTCCTGGATGCCCTGGTCCACCGCGGGGATGTATTCGCGGGGGATGCGGCCACCGGTGACGGCGTTCACGAACTCATAGCCCGCGCCGGCTTCCTGCGGCTCCATCGCGATGATGACCTTCGCATACTGACCCGAACCACCCGACTGCTTCTTGTGGATGTATTCGACCTTCTCGACCTTGCGACGCAGGGTCTCGCGGTAGGCCACCTGGGGCTTGCCGATGTTGGCCTCGACCTTGAACTCGCGCTTCATGCGGTCGATCAGGACGTCGAGGTGGAGCTCGCCCATGCCGGCGATGATGGTCTGACCGGTCTCCTCGTCGGTGTGAACGCGGAAGGTCGGATCCTCCTCGGCGAGCCGCTGGATGGCGGTGCCGAGCTTCTCCTGGTCGGACTTGGTCTTGGGCTCGATGGCCTGCTCGATGACCGGGGCCGGGAAGTCCATGGACTCCAGGACGACCGGGTCGTTCGGCGCGCACAGGGTCTCGCCAGTGGTGGTCTGCTTGAGACCCATCACGGCAACGATCTGGCCGGCACCGACCGAGTTGATCTCTTCACGCTTGTTGGCGTGCATCTGATAGATCTTGCCGATCCGCTCTTTGCGGCCCGTGACCGAGTTGAGCACCTGCGTACCCGCCTCGAGAAGACCCGAATAGACACGCACATAGGTCAGCTTGCCCAGGTGGGGGTCAGCGGCGATCTTGAACGCCAGCGCAGCCAGCGGCTCGGAGGCGTCGGCGTGCTTCTCGATCTTCACGTCCGGGTTGCCCGGCTTGAAGCCCTCGATGGCGGGGACGTCGGTCGGCGCCGGGAGGTAGGCGATAACGGCGTCGAGCAGCGGCTGCACCCCCTTGTTCTTGAAGGAGGTGCCGCAGACGACGGCGGTGACCTTGGTCGAGATGACCGCACGACGGATGGCGTGCTGGAGCTCCTCGACGGTCAGCTCCTCTTCCATCAGGAACTTCTCGGCGACCTCGTCATCGACATCCGCCAGGGCCTCGATAAGCGCCTGACGCGCCTCCTCGGCCTGGTCCTTCATGTCGGCCGGGATCTCCTCGACCTCATAGTCCTCGCCGATCTCGGTCTCGCCGCGCCACGTGAGGGCGCGCATCTTGACCAGGTCGACGACACCCAGGAAGTCCTGCTCAGCGCCGATCGGCAGCTGCAGGATCAGCGGGGTGGCCTTGAGGCGATCGATGATGGTCTTGACAACGTGATCGAACGACGCACCGGTGCGGTCGAGCTTGTTGACATAGCAGATGCGGGGGACGTGATATTTGTCCGCCTGACGCCACACAGTCATCGACTGCGGCTCAACACCCGCCACACCGTCGAACACGGCAACCGCGCCGTCGAGCACGCGGAGCGACCGCTCCACCTCAACGGTGAAGTCGACGTGACCCGGGGTGTCGATGATGTTGATCTGGTGGTCTTTCCAGTGGCAGGTCGTCGCGGCCGACGTGATGGTGATGCCGCGCTCCTGCTCCTGCTCCATCCAGTCCATGGTGGCGGTGCCATCATGGGTGTCACCGATCTTGTAGTTGATGCCGGTGTAGAACAGGATGCGCTCGGTGGTGGTGGTCTTGCCCGCATCGATGTGAGCCATGATGCCGATGTTGCGGACACTGCCCAGATCGGTCTTGATGTCGACGGCCACGGATCGTCCTTGTCTGTGTGGTGTGGAACTTGGTGGGGCCGGACTTCGTGGGTCGACCCCGAACGGCGATCAGTCGGGGCACGCCGTGAGGCATGCCCCGACTGAGATGATCACCAGCGGTAGTGAGCGAAGGCCCGGTTGGCCTCGGCCATCTTGTGGGTGTCCTCGCGGCGCTTCACCGCGGCACCGAGGCCGTTGGAGGCGTCGAGGATCTCGTTCATGAGGCGCTCGGCCATGGTCTTCTCACGGCGCTGCCGGGAGAACGCGACCAACCAGCGCATGGCCAGCGTGGTCTGGCGGCCCGGCTTCACCTCGACGGGCACCTGATAGGTGGCACCACCGACGCGGCGGGACTTGACCTCGAGGCTGGGCCGGACGTTGTCCAGCGCGCGCTTGAGGGTCTGCACCGGGTCGACACCGGTCTTGGCCCGGGCGCCTTCCATCGCGGTGTAGACGATGTTCTGGGCGACGGTCTTCTTGCCGTCCAGGAGGATCTTGCTCACCAGCTGGGTGACCAGCGGGGAACCGTATACCGGGTCTACCGGCACAGGGCGCTTCGGGGCGGGTCCCTTGCGAGGCATTACTTCTCCTTCTTCGCGCCGTAGTGGCTGCGAGCCTGCTTGCGGTTCTTGACACCCTGGGTGTCGAGCGAACCGCGAATGATCTTGTAGCGCACGCCCGGAAGATCCTTCACACGACCACCACGCACCAGCACCATCGAGTGCTCCTGCAGGTTGTGACCCACGCCCGGAATATAGGCGGTCACCTCGATGCCGGAGGACAGCTTCACACGGGCCACCTTGCGCAGCGCGGAGTTCGGCTTCTTCGGGGTGGTGGTGTAAACACGCGTGCAGACTCCACGGCGCTGGGGCGAGCCCTTGAGCGCGGGAGTCTTGTTCTTGCTGACCTTGTCGGTCCGGCCCTTGCGGACCAGCTGCTGGATTGTGGGCACCGGCTGGTATCTCTTTCCGTTTGTTCGTCTGTCGCGTCTTGTCGCGTCCGAGGAGGACATCGACGGGATGTCTTGGCACAACTCCCCGCCTCCGGACTCTGCGCCCAGGCCAGCGGTTTGCTGCTGTGCTTGCCACACCCGTCCCTCGACAGGGAAACGCTGGGCACGCACGAGAGGTCCGGGGAACCCGAACACAAGTGACAAGATTATCCCTTGCATCCCTCTCGGTCAAAAAGAGGGTCGGAATGTCCACCCCGGCAAGCATTCCGGGCCGCGTGTCGGGCTTG
>CAZEVN010000081.1:0-15390 GCA_964515145.1 uncultured Enemella sp. | reverse complement strand
CATGTGGCTTGATCCACCAGCCCAAAGCGGACATTAACGCTGAAACACCTCACTCGACGTGCTTGGGCAGGCCGAGTTTGATGTAGTGCAGCATCAGCTTGACCTCGATCACGGCGAGAATGCCGTAGACCACGGTGTAACCGATGAGGGATGCGAGCACCGTGCCCGCTGTGACTCCTGGCGAGACACCGGTCTGGGTGGGCATCAGCCCGAACACCAGCCAGGGTTGACGGCCCATCTCGGTGAAGATCCAACCGAAGGAGTTGCCGAACAGCGGGGCCAGGGGCAGCGCGACCATCAGCCACGGCCACAGCTTGCCGCGCGGCAGCCGCTCGCCACGGAGGGTCCAGAGCATCCACGCGCCGATCGCCATGGCGATCATGCCGAGAGTGATCATGATCCGGAACGTCCAGTAGGTCACGATGATGTTCGGGTGATAGCCGGCCTCGGCGAAGTGATCGGCCACCTCATCGCCATACATCTCCCGCATCTTCGGCGTCAGCGTCTGCTGATATTCGGCCTCGAGCGGGCGGATGCCCGGCACCGGTGTGGTGAAGTCGCCATAGGACAGGAACGACAACAGACCCGGCAGGTGGATCGCGAAGATCTCCTCGTTGGCCTCCCGGTTGCCGATCGTCAGGATCGAGAAGTCGGTCGTGGACTCGAACGCGCCCTCGGCAGCGGCCATCTTCATCGGCTGCTTCTCATACATCGCCTTGGCCTGGAAGTCGCCGGAAAGCATCACGCCCATGCCCGCAAGGATGAGCACCACCGCGCCGAACTTGGCCGCGAACCGGTGCGGGATGACGTCGTGATCGTGGTCGGCGACATGCTGGGTCGCATCGACATCGTTGATATGAGCATTGGCCGGACGCGTCTTGTTGAGCTTCCAGAGGTGCCAGCCGGACACGGCCGCGATGAAGGACGCGGCCACGAGCCACGCAGCGGTCATCTGGTGGGGATAGGTGGCCAGGAAGACCTTGTTGGTGAGCACGGCCACGAAGTCGGTGAGCTCGGCGCGGTGGGTGACCGGGTTGTATTCGTAGCCCACCGGGTTCTGCATGAACGCGTTGGCGGCGAGGATGAACACGGCCGACAGGTTGGTGCCGATGGCGACCATCCAGATCGTCAGGAGGTGGAGTTTCTCGTGGAGGCGGTCCCAGCCGAAGATCCACAGGCCGAGGAACGTGGACTCCATGAAGAACGCGAGGAGTGCCTCCAGGGCCAGCGGAGCGCCGAAGATGTCACCGACGAAGCGGGAGTATTCCGACCAGTTCATGCCGAACTGGAATTCCTGCACGATGCCCGTCACCAGGCCCATGGCGAAGTTGATCAGGAACAGCTTCCCGTAGAACTTGGTCAGTCGCAGATAGTTCTGGTTCCCGGTCCGCACCCACAGGGTCTGCAGGATCGCGACCAGCCACGACAGGGCCAGCGTGATCGGAACAAACAAGAAGTGATAGACCGTGGTGACACCGAACTGCCACCGTGCGATTGTCTCCGCGCTCATGGTTACCTCCTGCGCACCCGCCGTCGGATCGGTGAGGGGATGGGTCGTGGTCCTGTGCGAGCAGAGACCCGGCGTACTTTCTTGCGCCGGTCACGCGCTCAGGACGCAAGCCGCGAGGTGGGCCCAGCAACTCGCCGATCTCGGCGTACATATCAATCTCGCCCCCGTCGCCGACGTCGTCCCAACGGAGATCGGCACCAGCAATGCTCCGATCGGCTATTGGTCACGGCAATACGGGGCGACCGCCGACGAGGTCACCCCGCCCATGCTCGCGTTCATGCACGGTATGCAGGACGGCGGGCTCGTGCCGACGGTGAAGCACTTCCCGGGCATCGGCCGGATCACGGGCAATACCGACCAGACGGCCACCGGCATCGACGACGAAGCCATGACAACAGACGACCCCATGCTCGACCCCTTCCGGGCGGCGATCGACGAGGGCGCTCCGATGATCATGGTGAGCACGGCTCGATACCCTCGGATCGACCCCGACAACCAGGCCGCCTTCTCCAGCCCGATCATCACCGACCTGCTCCGCGAGCAGATGGGATTCGAAGGGGTGGTCATCACTGACGATGTCGGGGCGGCCAGATCGG
Organism: uncultured Enemella sp.; assembly: GCA_964515145.1. Taxonomy (GTDB): domain Bacteria; phylum Actinomycetota; class Actinomycetes; order Propionibacteriales; family Propionibacteriaceae; genus Enemella. The sequence goes on along the minus strand of CAZEVN010000081.1, from coordinate 13,284 downwards.
TCGCAGCGACCTCGGTGGCCGATCGGGCCACCCTGTTCATCGACGCGGGCGGCGATCTCGTGCTCACGGCCGATCCCGAACAGATCCCGCTGATGAATCAGGCAATCGCGGAACGATACGGGTCCGACCCCGCCTTCGCTGCGAAAGTCGACGCCTCGGTCGCGCGGGTGCTCGCGCTCAAGGACGACCAGAAGCTGCTGCCCTGCTCCGGCTGAGCGGTCACCAGACCCGGAGGCTCAGGCCTTGAGCACGTATCGCAGGATCTCCACGACCTGATCCGTGGTCGTGCACCAGGCCTGGGCCGCGGCATCGACTTCCTTCAGCGCATGAACGATGTCGGGCGCGTGGAGGGTCACATAGGGCTTGGCGAGGGCGGCGCAATAGCCGGCGTCGAACGCGGCGTTCCACTGCTTGTATTTGTCGCCGAAGCGTACGACCACCAAGTCGGCCTGCTCGATCAGCGTGCGCGTACGGATCGAGTTCACCTTGGACGACTGGTGATCACGCCAGAAATCGCTCGGGGTCTCGCCCAGGTGATCGCCGGCCGCGTCGCTCGCTTCGTGGTCGGTCACCGGCGCGGTGAACACCACGTCCAGCCCCGCGGCCTCCGCCCCGCGCTGGATCTCCTCGCGCCAGTTGCTGTGGATCTCACCGGAAAGATAGACATGGAAACTCATGGTCAGAGGCTAACCCGTGCGACACCCAACTCCGGAGGCAGACGATGCATGAACTCAACCCAGGCCCGTCCATTGCGGACCTGCTGGCGCCCTATGACGTGCCCCGGCCCCATCCCCGGGATCGAGCATGGACAATGGCGAACATGGTGGCCGGGCTCGACGGGACCGCTGCCGTGGGTGGTCGGGTCGGGCCGTTGTCGGAAGGGCCCGACGTGGAACTGTTCCGGCTGATGCGCGCGCTGGCGGATGTCGTGGTGGTGGGTGCGGAGACGGTACGCAAGGAGGGCTATGGTCCCGTGCGTCTCCCCGAGGAGCGGAAGGCTGCCCGGGTCGCGGTTGGGCGTACGCCCCTGCCTCCCGTCGCCGTCGTCACCCGCTCGCTCGAGCTGGATTGGGAGAGCGCACTCTTCACCGCGGCGGGTACGCCGACGATGGTGATCACGTGCGCCGCTGCGCCGGCCGATCGCCTGGCGCGAGCACGGGACCATGCCGAGGTGCTGGTCGTGGGCGAGGATTCGGTCGATCTGGGCGCGATGCTGCAGGAGCTGCTCGGACGAGGGGTCTCGACGGTCCTCTGCGAGGGCGGCCCAACGTTGCTCGGGAGACTGGCCGCCTCGGGGCTGCTCGACGAGCTGTGCCTCACGCTCACCCCGTTGATGGGTGGTGACCCGTTGCCGGTGGCGCTGACGCCGGAGGGTGGGGGGACGTCGGCGTACCAACTCCGCCACTCCCTCGTCCACGACTCCACGCTGTTCCTGCGCTATGAGGCAGCCGGCCGTGAGTGAGGCGTACGACCAACTCGTGGCCCGCGCCGACGGCGCGATGATCGTGGTGACGGCGTGCGACGGGACGGAGCGGGCAGGTTGCGTGGTCGGATTCCACAGCCAGTGCGGCATCGAGCCGCCCCGGCATGCGGTGTGGTTGTCGAAGGCCAATCACACGTATCGCGTCGCACTCCATTCCAGCCATCTCGCCGTGCACTTCCTGACGGTGGGCGATGAGGCGCTGGCCAGCGTCTTCGGTGAGTTGACCGGGGATTCCGCGGACAAGTTCGGGATGGTGGAGTGGTCGCGGGGGCAGGGGGGTACGCCGCTGGTCACTGCCCTGCCGAATCGGTTCGTGGGGCGCAAGCTGGCGGTGCTCGATGTGGGCCACGATCACGTGTGCTTCGTGGTAGGCATCGACGACGCGACCTGTGCCGAGGATTTCCAGCCGCTGAGCTCGAGCGCCCTCGGACACCTCTCACCCGGACACCCTGCCGACGAGCGTCCGGTCCCGGGGAAGGCGTCCCGGAGCCAAACGCAGGTCTAGACGGCACGACTCAGGTCGCTACCGTGATCGCCGGCTGGCGCGTGGGTGATCGATCGGGGGTCCGGCGTACTTGTTCGGGGTCATGGCGCGAGCCGCAGAGCCAGATCGAGGTCATGCCCGACATAGGCGATGAGCTCGGATTGCCGGGGCTGCCCGAGCGTCATGCGATAGGCCCCGAGGGTCCGGAGGAGCCGGCGATAGTGCTGGGTGCCCCGACTCATCGGCAACAAGGGCACGTGCCGTTCGATCGCTGCGCCGTCCTCCAGCGGATAGACCCAATCGGGGAAGATCTCTGACCGCTCCCCCCTCTCCTCCGCGGCGAGCTCGAACAGGACCGGCCACGGATTGGCCCCGGATGCCACACGAGGGTCGGATCCATGCACGCGCGCGATGTTCTTGCGCACGGCATGCCCGCGGAACCGGTGCACGCGGCCCTCCCGCTGCTCCAGGTCAACGGGGTTGGAGGGCAGGTTCCAGTGCACGACCGCGTGCGAATAGTGATGGAAATCGAGCCCCTCCTGACCCACAGAGGTCGACGCGAGAACGAACGGCCAGAACGGCGAGTTGAACGCCTCGCGGACCTGGGTTTCGCGCTGTTCCGTGCTCTGGTCGGCCACGGCCGCCCGGCCATAGCGGACGGCGAAATGGGTGCGGATCCACCGGCGGTCAGCTGGCCGGACGCCGTCGCGGAAGAAGTCCATCGCCTGGGTGGACGCGACCAGCCCGCTCCCCTCGTCGAAGGTCACCGCCAGTCGGTCCAACTGCTGTTCTCGCGGCTCGCCGCCGAGTGAGTGCGCAGCGAGGAGCACCTGGGCATATTCGTCGAGCACCGCCTGCAGGTTCCCGTCCATCGCATGATGGAGGACCTCGCGCCAGTACGCCTCCCCTTCCGCCTCCAACACCGCCATGATCTCCGGGCTGTTGAACAGCGACCGGAGCGACCACGCCCACCTCGACGCAGTTCTGCGCAAATCGGCAGCTCCCAGCTGGGTCGGGTCGGCGACGGTCGTCGCGAGCGTACGCAGGGCGCATGCCCCCGGACCTGCGATCGCGAGGTGCGTGAGGACGTCGGCCAGGTCATCGGGTCGCGGGCCGAGGCCGGAGGCATCGATCCGCCTTGCCTCGTCGACGTGCTGCCCGAAGCCACGCGCCGACTCGTCCCCACGCTCGGACCCGAACGGCAAATCCCCCGGCCCCCACCCCTCGGCACGATCCAGGAGGAAGGGTGCGGCCCAATACCACCGCTGATCCGGCACGCGGTCGTCGTCCCCGGACGGCAACCCGGCGAGCATCGCCTCGATCTCCGACCGGACATGGTCGACCAGGACCTCACGGTTCATCGGCAGGGTGTGGCCGAGGGCTGCCGCCACCCGACGCGGATCGCCGACACGGGCGAGCGTTACGCAGGGATAGACCAGCGCCAGCGCGGGCATGCCGACTGGACGCCCCTCTGCCACACCGAACGCGAGCAGGCCCCGTCGGCGGGTCGCGAAATAGCCACGGTCCTTCATAGTCGGAGACCGTTGCGCGAGACGGCGCTCGACTTCATAGCTCAGGCTGGTCGCGATCGCTTTGGGCGCAACCGCCCAGGCAGAGAACACGAGCCGCTTGGTGAACGCCCGGAACGCGGGCTCGGCGAACACGCCCTCGGGCGAGTAATAGGGCAGCGCCGGCGGCAGCCAGGCCGCCTGCCACGCCCCGGTTCCGAGCACATCGTCGACGAGCCAGCGGACGCGCGGGTTGGCGGGATCGATGTCGTCGAACCTGGCGATGTCCTCCGGCGAGATCCGGCTGCGGAGCAGGCCGTCGAGTTCCCCGGAACCCTCCTCGAGCTTCTCCTCGATCCGGCGCTTGACGTGATAGCGCTCCATGAGTTCGAGGGCAAAGGGGCTGCTGCGCCAATATTCGAGCATCTCGTGCGAGTTCAGTGCGCGCGCCACCCTGGCCTGGTCGAGATAGTCCCGGACATCGCCGCTGGTCACCTGCAGGACGGCGGAGCGCGCGGTGAGCATCCCATCCCGATCGCCCGTGGCGGCCAGTCGTTCGGTGCGCGCCATGACGCGCCGCAGTTCCCGCTCCGCGTCCTCCTTGGCCAGCCCGGCCCCCGGACGATCGCCCTGCACGAGCGCGAGCCGCATCTCGCTCAGCGCCTGCCGCACGATGCTCGCCCGCTCGCGACCCGCGAGAAAGGTCACCGTCCGCAGGAAATCCTCATAGTGATCGTCACCCTCCGGCTCGTCGGGCAGGGTATACATCTTGAACGGCGTCGCCGACAGGAGCAGCGTTCTGGCCCGTCGCTCCGCCCAGTCGTCCTCGACCTTGATCGGCCCCAACAGTTCCTGCACCAGCAACGAAGCCTCGTCCTGGCCGCCGAAGAGCTGACTGAACCGCTGGAACTCGTCGAGGATGACCAGGTCCGGATCGAGATGGGTCACGCAGACGCGCGCCAGGATGTGACGCAGTCGGCCGATGAGTTCGAGGCGTCTCTGGGCGACGGACCGGGCGACGCTCCGGCCCTCCCGCAGATAGGCGAAGCGATCAGCGGTCTCCTTCAGTGCGTCGGTGAGTGGCTGGTGCCCGAACCGTTCCGCAGCCAGCGCCTGACCGAACGCGCCGATGAGCTCCGGGCTCAGCTCCTTGGGGTCGACCCAGCTGATCTCGTTCTCCATCCGGTCCCAGCTCGCGTTCACGCGGAAGAACCGCCTCCACTTCTTCGGGCGCAGCTCTTGGCGGCCCCAGAGTTCCCGGAGCATGACGAACAACAGCGCCCGTTCCTGGGCCTGTCCGCCGCTGTGGCCGAGCTGGAACGACGTGCCCGGCGTGAAGGAGACGATGTTGACCCTCTGCTGGCCCATCTGGTGAAGGGCTCTGGGGAGCATGGTGAGCCGATCGGCGTACGGGATCTCCGCATGCAATCCCGCGTGCAGCCGCAGCAGGTTCTGGCGGGCGATCTGGCCGTTGGAGCAGATATAGACGATGTCGATGCGGTCGTCGCGGTCCCAGAGGTGATCGACGGTCCGAGCGAGCACGCCGCGGGCGACGAGGGTTTTTCCGAGGCCGACCTCATCGGCGACCAGGAATCGGGTGGTGGGGTCGTCCGGGCCCCACAGGCGATCGAAGGCCGCGTCGACAGTGCGGCGCTGGAAGTCCTTGAGCCCGCCCAGGACCTTGTCGAGGTCGGGCCGTTCCGAGGTCATGACCTGCTCTCCCGAGCCGCGCTCCACACCGCTTCCCACATGTCGAGGAATTCCACCGGCAGCGCCCCATGGTCATCCCGGTCCACCCGCAGGTCCCGCAGCAGGGCGTGCACCCGGTCGAGCGTCTCGCTGCCATCGGCAGCAGCCCGAAGGAGGGGCTCCAGAATGGCGAGGTCCTCGAAAGTCGGTGCCGCGCCCCGCGACGCCTCGCCCGGACCCACTGGTTCCCACTCGTCCCACGCGATGCCGGCGTCGACCTCGTCGAGGAGGAATCGCAGGTATCGCACAATCGCCTCCTCCGAGCCCAGATAACTCCGCAGCACCTCAGCCGCCCGGTCCTCGGGCGCGCCGAGTAGGTCGGCCTTGAGGACGCAGGCGATCTCGAGTGGCTCGTCGCGCTCGGGGATGGGCACGGACGTCACGATTTCCAGATAGGGCGTGAGTCTCAGGAGGGGTACGCCGGCCCAGTGCCCCTCGGCCAGGGCTGTGCGCTCGATTCGGGAGCGGCTGATGGGGCGTACCCTCGTCGTTCCCGGACTCACCCGCAACGCCCTGACGAACGACAGCCGCATCGTGAACCGCCCGTCGCCCTCCTGGTCCACTGCCAGCTGTGGCCCCGCGCGCAGGACCTCCTCATGGAAGCGCGTGATCAGCTGCTCGGCCTCGAAAGCCGGGTCCGGCCGGGGGTCGGGATCCACGATGGTGTGGGGCTCGAGCAAGTGCCCGAAGGCGATCCGGTCGCGGGTCTGCTGTTCGCTCGGCAGCAGTGCCTCCACCCCGCACGTGCGGCGGGGACCGCTGAGATGGACGGCGAACTCGACATTCCCGGAGTACGCCGCAGAGGTCGCGTTGGGCGAGCCGGTCACGAGGTGTCCGGTCGGGCCCTCGTCCCAGACGAGCACCTTGGCATGCAGGCCGCTGCGCACCTCACTGGGCCGTTGGGCGGGATCGTCCGCATCGCCGGCCTCGGCATGCGGGCTGAGGACGCGCACGTCGGCGTGCTCGAAGACCCGGCTGCCCAGCCGGTCATAGGTTTCCGCGCGCGACACGAACAGTGGTCGGTGGCGAGCCCCGACCCGGCCGACCGCGGTCGCATCGAGGAAGGGAGAGATGACGATCGCGCGGTCGGGTTCGCCGGGCATGGGCCAGCCGGTGGCGGTATCGATGCCGAGCGGCCACAGGGCACCGTCGGTGAACGGAGCGGGCGGCTGGAACGAGGCCTCTGCCAGCGTACGAGCGAGTTCGTCGGCCTGCTCGGCTCGACCTGTGGCGACGGGCCCGACCGCAAGCGCGGGCAGCGTACGCAGGAAATCCGCAGCCGGACCACCGTCGATCACGCCGTCAGCGGCTTCGTCGAGCACGAGGATCGTGTCCCAGGAGCGGTCGTCGGAGAGGTTGCGGCTGGAGACGATCAGGCGATGCCGGAACTCGTCACCGCGCTTGAACCGCAGCACCCAGAGCTTGGGGTGGAACAGGGACCCGCGGCGTCGGGGGATGACCTGGACCAGGGAGTCCTCGGCGAAGGTGAGCAGCCGTGGATAGTCGCTGACCGGCCCGATGAAGCCGGCGTGGCAATAGAGGGTGGTGCGATCGGCATATCTGCGGATGGATTCCAGCAGCGCGAGCGTGTCCGGCCTGGACTCGTCGTCGTCGCTCGGGAGCTCGGTCTCGCGATCGTGGGCGGCCATGGCCAGTGGGGGCAGGAACAGCATGCGGAGGCTGAGCGTGAAGGTGGTCCCGACGGCCAGGTCCACGGTGTGGCCCGCCGGAGGGCGGAGGGCGTCGCTGAACAGGGCGCGGGCGGTGGGGTCAAGCAACGGGCGCCTCCAGCCCCCGGCGGATGTCGCCCACCAGTGTCTTCACCTCGGGCCAGCGATAGGTCAGCCGACCCATGCCGCTTCCGCCCTGCCAGATCTCGAGGCTGTCGGGGTTGACGAACCGGGAGCGCGCACCCTTGAGTTGCCGCTCGCGATATTCGACGAGCCGATGGGCCCCGGAGTTGGCGGTGAGGGGTACGCCGGATTGCACGTGGCGTACCCATTCCTCGACGAACGATCGCGTCGACGTGCGGGATCGCCAGCGAGCGTTGGCGAGCAGCGTCCAGAGTTCATGGTTGTCCCAGGCGGGAAGAGACGACTGGACCTCATCGCTGTCCTGCCAGGCGGCGAGGTGGTTCTCGTATTCCTCGATCCCCTCGTCCCAGCCCTTCCGTCGGGCGAGGAGAAGGTTATAGAGGATGGGCGCGCCGGCGAGGAGGCAGCTGAACAGGCGGGCTCGCTCCACGGTTCTCGCGAGCTGCGTCGGGAGCTTGTCGACGAGCGTGGTGTCCCACGGCATCTGGGGATCCCCCGGGAGTCCGTGGTCGACGAGCCAGGCGATGTAATGACCGTCGCACGTGCTGAGGATCCGTTCGCGCAGGAACTCGGCTTCCGGTCGGGTGAGCTCGAAATCCGCTTCCTGCAGCCAATCCTCGGGTGGGGGCGGGAGCTGGCGAAAACATGGGTCGAGCTGGATGACCGGGTCGGCGGCATCCTCATCCCTGACCTTCTCCGCCTGCTGGCCGGCGAAGCGCAGGTGTTGCTCGGCCGAATGGCCGCACCGCTTGATGCCATATCGGCTGATGGCCGACCAATAGACCGTGCTGGGCAACCTCTTCAGGCTCGCGCCGGCGTCGCGACCGATGATCCCGCCGTCCAGGTCACCTTTGCGCAGAGCCTTGATCAGACTCACTTCCAGGTTCCGCAGCTCTTGGCCCGCCCGCTCACCCCGGTGACGCTGGGCGGTCGTGGCGGTGACGGCCCACGGCACGAACAGGAGATAGCGGGCGCGGGTGTGCAGCGTCGACGTGCCGGGAAAGAGCAGGTCGCTGAACGCGTCGCGGATCGTGCCAATCCCGATCTCGTCGACCGTCCCCTTGTCGCGGAACGCGTCGAGCAACCGATCCATGTCGTCGCGATGAGCTGACGAATAGTCCACCCACGACAACAGCGACGCCATGTGATCGAGTCTGCCAGAGGCCGCCGGCTCCTTGGCCGCCGGAGGCACACAACAACACGGTGGCCGCAGGTCCGATAGCAATGGACTTACTGGGACGACCGCCCAACTCATCGCCCAAGTCGAGGTGTGCGACACCTGCCCGCCGCCCACTGTTCAGACGCGGGGCAAGAGGAAATCACGTGGACGTGGGGGGATTCTCATGCGGGCCGGGAACTCTCGGTCCGCGACCCACGTTCCCCCGAAGGGTTGCCCCCATGCTTCAAGAACATCCCCCATCAGCCAGCTCCCGAACCACCTCGCGCCTCGGTCGCGTGCTCGTCGCCCTGGCCCTTTTCAGCTCGATGCTGCTGGGCCCGGCGAGCCTGGCGTACGCCAACACCGGCGGCACGATCACACTGGCCTCGGCCAAGGTCGACGCCGGCCAGCCGGTCACCGTCACCTACACCGCCGAGAAGCCGATGCCGCTCAACTGGGTCGGCATCTATCGCAAGAACGACGTCCCGGGTGTGCAGTACTCCAGCTATTGGCAGTACGCCCCCAACGCCTCCGGCACCGTGACGTTCACGGGTGTCGGCGAGGGTGACTACGTCGTCTACCTGCTCGAGAACGATGGCTACAGGCTGCTGGCCGACCCGCTCGCGCTGACCGTCGGCAACCCGCCTCCGCCGCCGACCCCGGCTGCGCCGCACCACTACGCCGCCACGCTGACCTCGAAGCCCGTCACGGTCTTCAAGCACAAGGCGATCGACCTGTCGTTCGACTCGCACTATCGCGGTTGGGCCGGCCAGTCGGCTGTTGTCACCGTTTCCTTCGACGGCGGACCGGAGCAGGAAGTCGTACGCTTCGACTCCTCCACCGTCACCGACAACTACGACGGGTCCAAGATCAACTCCAACGAGACCCATCGCATCGAGGTGCCGAACGGCAAGAAGACCGCGACCTTCCGCTGGAAGTTCGAGGCCGACGCCAACAGCTGGTACTGGGCGATCGACTCCGTGGCCGTCACCTCCGCGCGATCTCAACACCGTCCGCCCCGACGCCTCCGGTCTGATCATGGTCGGCGACATCGTCAACTCCGGCACCGAGCGCGAGTGGAACGAGATATACGCCGTCATGAACGAGCGCGCCGACATCCTTCCGCCCACGTTGTCGGCGGCGATCGGCAACCATGAGTCGTACGCGCCGGCGGCTGGCCCGTGCTGCGCGACCGGTTCCTCGACTTTGCCGACCGCGACAAGGTCTACGGCGAGTATGTCCTGCAGGGCTCCGGCGGCGAGCTGCCGGTGCTGGTGATCGGGCAGGAGTACGCCCGCCAGCCCGAGGTTCCCATGTCAGCCGAGCAGGTCGCGTGGCTCAGCGAGCGCCTCGACCACTGGTCCGCGCAGCGCAAGCAGGTCCTGGTGATCTCGCACTTCCCGCTGGGTGACACCCACTCCGCGTCGTGGATCCCCTGGTATCACAACGCCTATCAGTACAACGATCTCCTCACCGAGATGCTGGCCGATCACATCGACAAGATCGAGCGGCTGGAGCGTCATGTGACGGCCGCCGTCGAGACCATGGGCGGCCAGATCACCAGTCACCTCAGGTCCTGATCGCCCAGCGAGCCGGGCTCGGACAGCACTGATCTGATTCCGCGAAAGTACGCCGGGTCGCACGGAAACGTGCGGCCCGGCGTACTCAATTGTCGGCTCAGCGTCGCGACCCATCGATACCCCACCGTGACCTTCTGTCACTAACGATGCGCCGTTAACCCTGCGTACACTCATCTGTAACAATTTGTCGATAAATGTATGGAGGCAGCCATGCTCCCCGAAATCCGTTCATCGATCCTCGGCCGTGGCGCTGCTGCGCTGGCGGCGGCAGCTCTCGGCCTGACCATGGCCGGCTGCACGACCAACACCGAGCCCGCGACACCCGCTCCGGCCACCACTGCCCCGGGCGATCCGGCCAACACCCCCGACGCGGCTGACACCCCGGGCGTGGGCGATGCCGATGACAACCGTGACATCGTGACCGATCCCCCGGCACGGAGCTGGGAGGATGCGCTCGCAGCCGCCCAGGAGGCCTTCCCCGACAGCCAGCCGATCATGATTCAGCTGGAGCGCAAGGATGACGGCAAGTTGCAATACGAGATCGACCTCGTCTCCGAGACCGAGAAATATGAGGTCGACATGGACGCCGACACCCTCGCCAAGACCTCCGAGGACCGCGAAGACCTCGGCCTGGACGCCGACTCCGAGCGGAAGCGCCGCTTCGATCCCGCAGCTCTCCAGACCAACCTCGAGCGCGCGACCGAGGTCGCCCGCGGCGAGCAGGCCGGGGTGGTCAACAAGTGGAAGATCGAGGGCAACAGCGACGACAACAAGCCCCCGGTGCACTACGAGTTCGAGATCGACCGCGAAGGTGGTCTCGGCGACAACACCGTCAAGGTCGACGCTGCCACCGGTGAGGTGATTCAGGACTGACCATGAACCTCGGGCTCGGCCACCTCAGCCGCACCGAGTTCCAGCGCCTCGGCGTGGGCATCGCGTACCGATCTCTCAGCTTCCTCAATCGATGCCCGCGCCGAGTCCGTCGCGTCGGCCCCGATCGCCCGCGGCCCGCTGTCAGACGTGGACCCAGAAGTGAGCTCGTCCATCGCGCTCTCAGGTTCGACCTCCGACTTGGCCCGCGGCGTACGCGACGACGCATGATCGCCGAAGGCCTCGCTCACGGTCCGCATCGCCTCGGTGAACTCCCCCGGAATGACGAAGAACGTGTTGTTCTCGCCCTGGGCAAGGGTGGGGAGCATTTCGAGATATTTGTACGCCAGCACCTTCGGGTCGGCGTCATGGTCATGCACCGCCTCGAAGACCCGCTCGATCGCCCGGGCCTCGCCGTCGGCACGCAGGATGCGCGCCTGCTGATCGCCCTGGGCGACGAGGATCTCCTGCTGCCGCCGACCCTCCGCCGTGAGGATCAGTGACTGCCGCTCGCCTTCTGCGTGCAGGATCGTCGCGCGCTTGTCGCGCTCGGCGCGCATCTGCTTCTCCATCGCGTCCACGATGCTGTTGGGCGGATCGATCGCCTTCAGCTCGACGCGATTCACCCGGATCCCCCAGCGACCGGTCGCCTCGTCGAGCACCGTCCGGAGCTGGGCGTTGATCGACTCCCGGGAGGTCAGCGCCTCTTCCAGATCGATGGATCCGATGAGGTTGCGCAGCGTGGTCACCGTGAGCTGATCGATCGCCTGCAGATAGTCGGCCACCTCGTAGGCGGCTGCCCTCGGATCGGTGATCTGGTAGTAGAGCACCGTGTCGATCCGGACGACGACGTTGTCCTCCGTGATCACCGGCTGCGGCACCGATGTGAAGACCTGCTCGCGGATATCCAGTTTGTCCCGCACCCGGTCGGCGATCGGGATGATGAAGTTCAGACCCGGCTGCAGGGTCATGACATAGCGACCGAAGCGCTCGACGTTCCAACGATGCGCCTGGGGCACGATCCTGACCGTGGCGGTCACGAGAAAAGCCACCACAAAGGCCAGGACCATGAGGACCGCTATCAGTTCCATGTCGATTCTCCGATCAGAAGTCGCGCGGATAGACGATGGCGGTCGCGCCCTCGATCTCCATCACGTTGACGCGAGAACCGGGAGGAATGGCGAGCTGCTCGTCGTATGCCCGGGCCGACCACTCCTCCCCCGACAGCTTGATCAGCCCTCGTTCACCGGTGACCTCTTCGAGCACCGTGGCCTCGAGCCCGATCAGGGCGTCCGTGCCATCCAGGGCGCGACCCGGGCGCGCCATGTGGCGTACAGCAATGGGTCGGATCACCAACAATCCCAAGCCGGCGGTGACCACAAAGGCCAAGACCTGGATCAGGAACGGCGCCCCCAGACCGGCCGCGACGGCTCCCACGAGCGCCGCAGCGCTCAACAAGCCCAGGGCCAGAGTGAAAGTGAAGAACTCCGCCACGCCCAGCGCTGCGGCTGCGACCAGCCACAAGAGCCAAGCCACGACAACCGCCTCCTCGCGTGCCATCCAGGCTAGCTCGGCGACCCCAGCCGGGCTGAAATGCCAGGGCGGGGCTTTCTATACCACGGAACGGTCATGTGACACCCATTCCCGGACATGTGATTCTTAAATTAATGCTGAGCGACTCTGAGATTCGCTCAGATTCCCACAGAGTCGAGTCCAGGAGTTCCCGTGTTCAGCCTCTTTCCCCGCAAGCCCAAGCCCCGTCGCGCCATCCGCGACGAAGGCAGGTCGGCGAGGCGACTGGCGCGCACAGGACTGGCTGCTCTTGCTGTCACCGCCGTCACGGTCTCCGGTCTCGGGGCTCCGACTTCGTTTGCCCACGCCCCGGAGTTTGCCGTCGCCCAGGTTCCGACCGCCCAGAACGCCGGGCTGATCGTCCAGGGCATGCGCGAGGCGGAATCGCTGACGCATGCCGCCGAGCACCCGCACCAGACTGAGACCGTCGTCCACTTCCAGCCCGCACCCACTGCCGCAATGCCGGTCGCCTCTGGCCAATATCGACTGGGCGCTGGCTGGGGCGCGACGGGTTCCTGGTCGCGCTATCACACGGGCGTGGACCTGAGCGCCCCGACCGGAACCCCCATGTATGCAGTTGCTTCCGGCGTCGTCCGTGAGTCGGGGGCCGGCGGCTGGGCCGGGGTGCATGTCGTGATCGAGCACGAAGACGGCTCGACCCTCTATGCCCACATGAACTCCAAGACCGTCCAGCCCGGCGATCAGGTCACCGCCGGCCAGCTCATCGGCCAAGTCGGCAACACCGGCCGGAGCTTCGGCTCGCATCTGCACATCGAGTTCTACCCCAAGGGCGCCGACACCAACGACCCCTACAGCTCCGTCGATCCGACCGAGTGGCTGGATTCCAAGGGCGTACGCTTCTGAGCCTCCCGTCGACCACCCGGCCCAGGGCAAGGGACCTCCGAGTACGCCCGTGACCGGACTGTGACCTCCGCGGCCTGCCATCGACTTGTTCACCGTGCGTACACTTGCCGTTAACTTTAATTGTCGACTTATCCCCCCTTGGAGGCTCCGATGATCGATATCCGCTCTTCCCTTCTCGGCCGCGGTTCGGCCGCACTCGCC
>CAZEVN010000080.1:0-15482 GCA_964515145.1 uncultured Enemella sp. | reverse complement strand
GGCTTCGGGGAGGGCATAGCCGCAATCGGGATCGAGCCGCCACTCGAGCACGAGCCGGTCGATGATCAGCGCCCCGGGCACCAAGCCCTCGGGGTCACGGGTGACGGCGTTGCGGATGTCGATGACACAGGCACCCTCGGCCTGCAACAGGGGCAACTCGGCCGGTTCGACCCGCTCCATGCCGGCACGGGCCTCGGCAACGATCTCGTCGATCCGACTCACGGCGCCCCCTCGTTTTCCGGTTGGGGCCACACCCTAGGACACCCGCCCTTGACCCCGAAAGAGGCCGCGGGGAAGGGTGGAGTCATGAGCGCACGCACGAGCAACTTCTGCATCGACGCCGCCGATCCCGACGGCAACGAGTTCTGCGTCGTGCGACGCGAGGACTGACCTGGCCGGAACACCGGCAGCGCACGTGTCACTAACCCTCCCAGCGCGGCACCCGCAAGCCCTCCGGCACGTCCGCGGCGTCGTCGGGATAGCCGTCCATGCGCTCGGTTGATTCGGCCCACCATTCCAGAAGCCGTTCGCGCGTCGGGCCCTCGGCCAGTCCCACATCCGTCAGCGCCCCCGCGAAACACTCCGCGCCCGCCGCGAACATCTCCTCCGCTTGCCCATTGCCGGAGTGCATCCGGATGACCTCGGTCTCGGTGCCGATTTCCTGGGAATAGCGTGCCGGGCCACCCAGCACCTCGACCCAATAGGCGGTGACCCGCTCGGTGTGTTGCGGGTGATAGCCATGCGAGAACGCGTGGGAAACGATCGGATGGGCAAGGCATCGGACGTGCCAGGCCTCGGCGAGACGGAGAATCCCGGGCTCACCGCCCAGGTCGTCGAACAGAGTCGTCATGGTGGCCTCCGGTGCTGGTGGCAACGTTCTGAAATCCTACGCGCGCAATGCGTCGAGCATGAGGGGAAAGGTCACGGCCACGGACTCCATCGCGGCCTTGGGATCCTCGGCCGCGGCCACCCAGAGCGCAGCCTCATTGAGCGCCCCGGACAACAGAATCGCCGCCGCGGAGGGCTCTCCCTGCAGTAATCCCTCCGAACGAATCGCTTCCAGCCCGGCCTCCAGTCTCCTCCGCGAGTGGTCCGCATCCAGCTCGCGCCAGGCCTCCCAGCCCACGACCGCCGGCCCGTCGACGAGCAGGATGCGGCATACTCCCGGCGCCGTCGCCGTCCGGACGAACGCCAGGCACCCCGCCTCCAGCCGCACGAACGGATCGTCGTCGGGCACCCCGTCCGCGATGCCCTCGACCTCCACGGCGACGGCGCTCATCACCTGGGCCAGCACTCCTGCGAAGAGGGCTTCCTTCGAGGCGTAGCGGTGATACACCGCGCCCCTGGTCACGCCGGCTGCAGCGGCCACTTCCTCCAGTCTCACCCTCGCGTACCCCTGGGAAGCGAACGCCTCCGTCGCCGCCTCGAGGATGCGCCGACCTGTGCGTTCGGCGACTTCGCGACTTGATCTGGCCACAGGCATTCCTTTACGTACACATTGTTTGTATTTGATTTTACGGACACAACGTACGTATAGGAGATTAGCCATGTCCCTCACGAGCCTCTACCCCGTTCTCATGTCCAACGATGTCGCGACCTGCGCGGCCTTCTTCACCGACAACCTCGGCTTCGACACCACGTTCGCCAATGATTGGTATGTCTCGCTCGTCCGCGACGGCTTCGAACTCGCCGTCCTGGCCGCCGGTCACGAAACCATCCCGACGCCTACCCGCGGGCCACGGCCAACGGCCTCCTGGTCAACCTTGAGGTGGAGGACGTGGACGCGGAGTACGCCGAGCTCGTCGGCCGCCGCGGCCTCACACCCGTTCTCGACATCCGCACCGAAGGCTTCGGGCAGCGACACTTCATCCTGGCGGGCCCCGAGGGCGTCCTCATTGATGTGATCACGCCGATCGAGCCGTCCGAGGAGTACGCCGCAGACTTCCGGCCCCAGGCACCGTAATCTGGATCACATGGACCTCCGGCACCGGATCCACCCAGGTCTGCAGGGCTTGGTGAACCGCATGCAGGGGTACGCCTTCCGGCTCGACCCCGACGCGGTGCACCACGGCGTGCCCAGCCCGTCGGCGACGATCATCATCAGCTTCGACGAGCCGCTCGATGTGGGTTGGGTCGACGGCCGGACGGAGCGGGTCCAGCGGTGGTTGCTGGCGTCGGGGATGCACACCAGCCCCGCGCTCATCCACACCCATGGCGCCCAGCACGGCATCCAACTCGACCTCACGCCCGCCGGTTGCCGCGCCCTCCTCGGCCTGCCGATCGGGCCCCTGTGCCACACCCTCGCCGACCACGCCGACGTGCCTCTCGGCATCCCGGACGACCTGCACGCCCACATGAGCACCGCGACCTGGGCCGAACGGTTCCGCTTGCTCGAGACACACCTGCTGACCGCCGCGATGCGGGCCAGGAGCGACCTGCCCACCGACCTGGCGTACGCCTGGCAACTGCTCGGCCGGACCCACGGCAAGGTGCGCGTGGCGGAACTGGCGGACCAGATCGGCTGGTCGCGCCGCCATCTCGTCAACCGGTTCACCGCCGAGTTCGGACTTCCGCCGCGCGATATCGGACGGCTGCATCGGTTCGGCGCGGCGCAGGCGTACGCGAAGAAGGGCGCCCCCTGGGCCAACGTTGCCGCGCGCGCGGGCTATGCCGACCAGGCCCACCTGTCGCGGGAGTTCCGGGCACTCGCCGGGCAGACACCCAGCGCCTGGCGGGCGGAAACAATGGGCGAAACCGCCTGAACTTCCACCCACGAAGGCCCCAGCCTCGTCATCGACGGGCTGGCGCCCAGGCTCTCGAACAAAAGGCCGACGTCAGTCCCGGCAGGAACCTCCCCACGCGCGGTCGGTCGCTCGACGAGGTGATCGTGGCCCACGTGCCGGAACAGATGGGCATGTCACCGGGCGGATCACCGAGCTGGACGAGTCGCCGCGCTGATCACCTATCTGGCTTCACCCCGCGCCGGCAACATCACCGGCTCCGATCACCTCATCGACGGTGGCGCGATTCGCAGCGCGTGATGTTTCCCAAACGTTCAAGACCGGCGCCGACCCGAGCGGGCAGGCTGAAGCCATGACGAAGCCCACCGTGTTCCACAGCCTGGCCTTCCGCGACGCGGACGCCGGGATCGCCTTCCTCACGTCGCTCGGATTCGAAGAGCGTCTGACCGTCCGAAACGAAACCGACCCGAGCATCGTCGAGCACGCCCAGTTTTATTGGGGCGACAACGGCGCCATCATGTTCGGCTCCGCCCAGCGGCCGAACGAACCCGACAGCGACTGGGAGCGCCGCGTCGGCGTGGCCTCGTGCTATGTGGTCGTGCCGACCGATGCCGATGTCGATGCCGCCTATGAACGGGCCCTCGCCGCCGGCGGCACCTCCCTTCAGGCCCCCGTCGACCAGGACTATGGCGGCCGCGGTTGCGGGGTCGCCGACCCCGAGGGCAACCAGTGGTCGATCGGCTCCTACACGGGCGAATAGACCCCAGCTGGCTCGGGTGTCCTCCCAGTTGTCACTCCTGACCAAGATCAACAGGATTATCCGGATGATCTTGGTTGAGAGGGACAATTGGGCGGGCATCCCGGGGATTCACCCCAGGGCGCGGCGCCCGTGGGCATATTTCGCCTCGAGCCGCGCCCTCGTTGCGGCGTCCAGATAGGCCAGCCGGGCAGGGTCGGAGTTGTCGGCCATGTCGGCGAGCTTCACCAACCGCGCCCGCGGATTTGCCCGCACGGCGGCGTAATAGTCCGCTGGATCCTGTCCCTCCCGGCGGGTGAGCGCCTCGACGGCCTCGACGATCTCCTCCGGAAACTCCGCCCGCAGATCGTCGAGCGTCACATCGGTGTCCTCGACCACATCGTGCAGCCAGGCGATGGCCTCCAACAGGTCGTCACCGCGGACGCTCGCCGCCACCCGCCCCGGATGCTCGGCATAGGGTCGACCGGCCTTGTCGACCTGGCCCTCGTGGGCCGCCCGGGCGATCCGCTCTGCTCGCTCCGCATAAGTCAC
The DNA here is from genome assembly GCA_964515145.1 of uncultured Enemella sp. GTDB lineage: Bacteria > Actinomycetota > Actinomycetes > Propionibacteriales > Propionibacteriaceae > Enemella. The sequence continues at coordinate 11,453 of CAZEVN010000080.1, read as the reverse complement.
TCCCCGAAACTAGCCGGAAGCGCGCCGATACCGTGGGCCCATGGCACGAGTTTTCATCACAGGATCCGCGGACGGACTGGGCCGCAACGCGGCACAGGAACTATTGGATCAGGGTCACCAGGTCGTCGCGCACGTGCGCAGTGAGCTCCGCAGGGGCGCGGCCCGCGACCTGGTCGACCGCGGGGCCGAACTGGTGATCGGCGACCTCGGCGACCTGTCCGAGGTCCGGTCCGTGGCCGATCAGGTCAACGCTCTGGGCCATTTCGATGCGGTCATCCACAACGCGGGGGTCGGGGTCGGCTCCGGTGGGACCCTACTTACGGTCAATGTCGTGGCACCCTATCTGCTCACGGCCCTGATCAACCCGGACCACCGTCCCGAGCGGCTGATCTATCTGAGCTCCGGCATGCATCGCGACGGCAGCCCGGAGCTCGACCACCTGGACTGGACCGGCGCCCGGCAAACGGCGAACTATTCCGACTCCAAGCTCCTGGTCACCGCCCTCACCATGGCCGTGGCCCGACTCTGGCCCGACACCCTGGCCAGCCGTCGACCCCGGCTGGGTCCCCACCCGTATGGGCGGCGAGAACGCCCCCGACGACCTCCACGCGGGGATCGCCACCCAGACCTGGCTCGCGACGAGCACCGATCCCGAGGCCCTGACGTCCGGCGGCTACTGGCGCCATCGTTATCGGCAGGACCCCCGGCGCGAAACCCAGGATCCCGACTTCCAGGATCGACTCCTGGCTGCGCTCGCCGACGTTACCGGCACGACACTCGGCTAGGTTCCGTTGCGAAAGCGGGGGCGGCCCGTCACTCGGTCTCCTGGTGTCTTCAGCTTCCGTAAGTCTCTTCAGCTGGCGTTGGCGTCTTGGGCTTGCTCCCCACCGCCTTCAGCTTGTCTTCGCGTCTAGGGCTCCCCGTGCACCGGGGGCGGAGTCGGCGAGGGCAAGCTGGATGGAATTCGGGCTCGAGGAAGCGCAAGCCCAAGCGGTTGAGGGGCGCTGACTGCCGGGAACACACGCTGAAGCAGCTGAACCGGAGGGCGATAGGGCTGTTCGGCCGGACTGTCGGCGTACGCAAGTCCCGCGTGGCGCCAAGGCAAGCTGAACGCGTGCCAGCCGTTTATCGCCATAGCCCACCCTAGGATCGACGCGTGTCAGTCGCCGCCCCCGCCTCCCGCGAACGGGTGCTGCTCGTGCTGCTCACTGCGATCTTCGCGTCGATGATCTGCGTGACGATCATCAACGTCGCGCTCCCGTCCCTGCGCAGCGGTCTCGGCGCCGACGACCGCGACCTGCAGTGGGTGTTGGCCAGTTATGCGCTGACGTATGGCCTCCTGCTCATCCCCGCCGGCCGGGCCGGTGACCTGTTCGGACACGCGCGCGTATTCCGCCTCGGCCTCGGCCTCTTCACCCTCGCCGCACTGCTCGCGGCGTTGACAACGACACCATTCCTGTTGATCGCCACCCGCATCCTCATGGGCATCGGTGCCGGCCTGTTCAACCCCCAGGTCATCGGCCTGATCCAGCAACTCTTCCCGCCCGACGAACGCGCGCGGGCGTTCGGCCGCTATGGCGCGGTCACCGCGCTCGGGGCCGCGTTCGGTCCGGTCCTCGGAGGTCTGCTGCTCACCCTTCCGCCCGACCTCGGCTGGCGGATGACGTTCGCCATCAACGTGCCCCTCGGGTTGGTCGCGCTTCTCCTGGCGTTGCGTTGACTGCCGGCCTCCCGGATCGGGTACGCCGGCGCCCACGCGGATCTCGATCCGCTCGGCGGACGTCCCCGCGGCTGCGGGCGGGATCGCCGGTGGCATCCTCCAGACCGGCCAGCGCGTCGGCAGCGCCGTCGGCATGGCGATGATCCCAGGTATCTGGTTCGCCACGTTCGGCCTCGGCCCCGCGGTCGCGCACGCGTGGGCGTACGCCGCGATCGGTGGGTTCTCCGTCCTCGCCCTGCTGGTGACGCTCGCGTTCCGGCCGGGCTCAAGCCAGCAGGCCACCCAGCAATAGACCCGCCGCCGCAGCTACAACCGAACCAATCAAGTTGGCGAGCGCGTACGCCCAACCGCCCACTTGGCCCTCGGTCACCCACAACCGAACGACTTCGACCGACGCGGTGCTGAACGTGGTGTATCCCCCACAGAATCCCGTGCCTAGCACCGCCAGCCAGGTCCCGGACGCCCCGTCCCCACTCCCGAGCCACCCGACCAGGAATCCCAGCAGCAGGGATCCGGACAGGTTGATGACGAGGGTTCCAACGGGTACGCGCGGGTGGTTGCGCGACAGCCAGGCGTCGGTAAGAAAACGCACAACGGCCCCAAGGCCTCCGCCGACGGAGACCAGCACAAGCAGCGACGGCGTCATCGTCGCGGCTCCCGGACGACCAGTCGCGCGGCCCGAACGCCCAGTCCTGCCGCGACGACACCAAGCACCACCGAGACCACCGCATGGGCCAGCCCCACCAGTGGCAGTCGCAGCATCGTCTCGACCGCCAGGAGGCTGTAAGTGGTGAACCCTCCGAGCAGTCCGGTCCCGAGCCCCAGCCGCACCGCCTGGCGCCAGCCTCCGTCGGGGCCCAGTCGCGCGAGCACCGTCAGCAGCAGCCCCAAACAGAACGCGCCGCCGATATTGATCCCGAACGTGGTCCACGGGAAGGCACCGGGACCGGCCGGGAAGGCCGACTCGAGCAGCGCGCGGGCCAGCGTACCCACGACGCCGCCGGCGAAGACCAACGCAAGCAACCGGGGCTGACGATAGGCGGCCGTTCCCACGCGCCGCAGTATTCCACCGCTACTCGTAGCGCAGCGCCTCGATCGGGCTCAGTTTGGCGGCCTGGTTGGCGGGCAGCAGGCCGAAGACCACACCGACGAGCATCGAGAACAGCACCGCGGCCACCGTCACCGGAATCGACAGGACGAACTCATAGCCGAGGACCGCGGCCACGAGGCCAGTGAGTCCATACGCGAACAGGATGCCGATGATGCCGCCCAGGGAGGTGAGCACCATCGCCTCGATGAGGAACTGCAGCAGGATCTGTTTGCGCGTGGCGCCGAGTGCCTTGCGTACGCCGATCTCGCGGGTTCTTTCCGCCACCGAGACGAGCATGATGTTCATGACGCCGATGCCTCCGACGAGCAGGGAGATCGCGGCGATGCCGCCGATGATGCCGGTCATGATGCGGGTGATCGACGAGATCTCGTCCTCGATCTGTTGCATGTCGACGGGCTTGAAGCGGGCCTCGTCGGGGTTCGTCACCAATGCCTCGTTGAGATAGTCGGAGGCGTTGTTGCCCGCCTCGGTTACGTGCTCGACATCGGTCGCGGCCACGGCATAGGTCGAATAGGGCGGGCTGCCCGGGAAGAGGGTCTCCCAGGCGCTCAGTGGGACATAACACTCCTGGAAAGTGAACCCGAACGACGACTGCTCCTCGACGACGCCGATGACCCGCGCCGGTGGACCGTTGAGGTCGACCAGCTGGCCGATGGCCTGCTCGGGTGAGTCGAACAGCTCGGTGGCCGTATCGCGACCGAGCACGATCACCTGGGCCGCGCGGTCGACATCGGACTGGGAGATCTGGCGTCCGGCGACCAGCCTCAGGTTGGTGATCTCGAACACCTCGAGATCCCCGGCGCGCACGTTGATGCCTTCGGCCTTCTTCGTCCCTGCGTGGATATCGGTCGAGCCGAAGCGCTGTTCGATGAAGCTGCGCACATAGGGCAATTGCTCGATGCGTTCGACATCGATGGGGCGGATCTGGGGCGGCGGACCGACCGACACCATGCCCATCGACACAGCGCCTGACCCCGGGGGCCCGTAGTCGATCTGGACCAGGGCCTTGTTGCCGCCGGAAATGGAGTTCTTGAGCTGCTGCTCACCCATCTGGCCGATGGCCACGATCGTGATGATCGAGCCCACGCCGATGATGATGCCCAACATGGTGAGCACCGATCGGAGTTTGTGGGCGAGCACCGACGACAGGGCCATGCGCAGGCTTTCGGCGATATTCACCCCGCCACCTCCTTCGCCTCGCGCTTGGCCACGGGTTCGTCGGACTCGATCCGGCCGTCGCGGATGCGCACGATGCGATCGGCGCAATCGGCGATTTCCTGTTCGTGGGTGATCATGATGACGGTCGTGCCGTCGGAGTTGAGGTCTCGGAAGAGCTCCATGATCTGGCCGCTGGTCGTGGTGTCGAGCGCGCCGGTGGGTTCGTCGGCGAGGATGAACCGCGGCTTCGTCGAGATGGCCCGGGCGATCGCCACGCGCTGCTTCTCGCCGCCCGAGAGCTGGTTGGGCATCGATCGATATTTGGCGGACAGTCCGACCCGGTCGAGCGCCTGCCGCGCTACCTCCTGACGATCGGCGCGGCCCCTGCCGGCATAGATCAACGGCAGCTCCACGTTGGCCAGCGCATTCGAGCGAGGAAGCAGGAAGAAGTGCTGGAACACAAAGCCGATCGCCTCGTTGCGCAGCTGGGCCAGACGCTTTTCGCTCAGCCTGTGCACCGCTTCACCCTGCAGGAAATATTCGCCGGCGCTCGGCCGGTCCAGCGTCCCGATGATGTTCATCAGCGTCGACTTGCCCGAACCTGACGGCCCCATGATGGACACGAATTCGCCTTCGCGGACCTCGAGTGACACGTCCTTGAGCACGTGCAACGCAAGTTCGCCCACCCCGAACACCTTGTTGATCCGGTCCATGGACAGGATGGCGCCCTCGGGTTGTGATCGGCCCGTCATCGGATGACTTCCGTCCCCTCCGCGGTCGCAGGGGTCGGATTGAGCAGGATCTCGGTCCTGTCGTCCATGGGCGAGGTGATGGTCGTTTCGCCGCCTTCGTCGGGCCCGGTGGTGACGGCCTGCTTCTTGAGCGCGTTGTTCTCGACGACGAAGACCTGGCTGCTGGCACCGTCGCGCAGCACCGCACCCGACGGCACGGCGAAGGCATCACTGCCGGACACGTTGATCTCCAGGAACAGCGTGGTGCCGGGCACCAGATTCTCCTGGGTTTCGAGCTTGCCGACGAACTCATATTGGGCCTGTGTCGAGTCCATGCCCTGCGATCCCGACGACGACTCCTTCGGGAACGTACTGACATAACTGATCGTGCCCCGCCAGTGCTGGCCGGGCAGTGCCTTGCTGGTGGCCGTGAAGGTCTGGTCGGGCTTGATCTGCGCGCGCTGCAATTCCGACAGCGTGCCCCGGATCTCATAGGGCAGGTTCGACACCAGGCGGATCAGCGGCTTGGTCGCCGCACCCTGGCCGACCGCATTCCGCTCGTCCTCGTTGACCATCTCCACGATGCCGTCGAAGTTGGCCCGCACGGTGAGCGCGGCAATCTGGTCCTGGGTCTCCTCGATGTCGAGGGTGGCGAGGCGCTGTTCGGTGCGCACCCCATCAAGCTGTTCGCGCAGCTGCTCCCGCTGATCCTTCAACTGGTCGGCGACCTCGGTGGTGGGCGCATTGCGGATGTCGCGGTTCAGGTTGGCCAGCTGGGTCTCGAGCCGGCTCTCCTTCTTCACCGCCGAGTCATATTGGATCCGCAGCTTCTCGAGCTGCGTGGCCAGGGCCGGGTTGGCATAGGCGTACAGCTCATCGTCCTTCTTGACCTGCGCACCCTGGACGACCTTGATCTCGTTGACCTTGCCCTTGGTCGCATCGACATAGAAGTTCTCGGACTCGGCCGGATTGACCGACCCTGAGATCAGTTGGCGCTGGGCACTCCGGAGACTGGCCACTGTCTGGATCTCCATGGGCGCCGCGCTGGCCGCCTGGCCTGCGTTCAACAGGCCCGGCAGGAGCACCATCGCTCCGACCAGGACAACGGCGACGGCGATGATGCCGCCGACGATCCAGCGCTTCTTCTTCATGGCGTCCTCTCGAGGGGGTCGGATCAACCTCGTGCCGCGCCACATCCCGAGAGTTCGACCCTGATCGGAAGACCCACATTCTTGAGGCCCGGTCAGATTTGACCCTAGTCGCGGGCACTGCCATTTCTTCCCGGTCCGGTGCTCGAGTGCCCCCTATTCACCCCCGAGATTCCCCGGACGGCGATCGTTCAGCATGCCGTTGCAAGGGAGGAGGTCCCAAGCATGGGGAACCCCTGCCACTGGCTGCGAGCCAGGGCCCATTCAGCTTGCCTTCCCGCGGCGCGCGGCGTACCAACACTGCCGATCAGGCTCAAAACCATGAATCACGCGCGAGAACCCGCCATTCAGCGTCTGTTCACGGCAGTCAGCGCCCCTTGGCCGCTTGGGCTTGCGCTCCCTCAGGCCCAAATTCCATCCAGCTTGCCCTCGCCGACTCCGCCCCCGGTGCACGGGGAGCCCTAGACGCGAAGACAAGCTGATTGCGGTGGGGCGCAAGCTCAAGCGGTTAGCGGGAGCTGAAGACCGGAACGGAAGCTCATGGCGTCACCATCCAGGTGTCCTCGGCGACTCCGCCCACTGATGGCGAATTCGTAACAACCAGCGGTCAGGTCGTCGTCACCTCTTGAGCAAAGCGGCCTCGTTGGCGCACTCTGGATCGCACCGCCTGCCGCGGTGGGGGAAGGAGAGTCCCCCATGACCGACCAAGCCGACCCCCGCCCGGTCGAGGTCGCGCCGCTCAAGTCGCACGGCAGCCTCGCCGGTTTCCTGCTCCTGCACAACTGGCCCCAGGACACGGTCGCCTGGGCGAAGCTGCTGGTGCTGACGGTTCGCATGGCGGCGGTGCCCGGGCTGCTTCCGGCGAGCACGGTGTTCCGCGTGAACGACGACATCGGCGCTGACATCCACCCGGGCGCGGTCGGCATCATCATGGCCTGCGGTCCGGTCGCGGGCGAGGGCGCGTTGCATGCCGGCGATCTGGCCCATCCCCAGCCGCCGGGCCTGCTCGTCCTCCACCCGCCCGCTTCCACGGTCGCGGCGCTCAAGGGATATGACACCGCGTCGGGTTGTGTTTTCCTGCCCGGGCTGCCTCACCTCGGCCTCGACCACCGGGCCGCGTGGGTGCAGGCCGACCGCGAAGGCACGGTCACCCAGCTCGTCAGCAAGGGCGAGGTCGACCCCTATTCGGATGCGGACACCGCCGCGCTGGCCAGCCTGATGGCCGCCTGACAGTCGTCCCGATCAGCCGTCCAGATTCAGTCGACCCCCGGCAGCCCTTCGCGCACGGCCCAGAGAGCGGCCTCCGTGCGCGACCCCAGGTTGAGCTTGCGCATGATCGAGGTGAGGTGGGTCTGCACGGTCCGTTCGCTCAATGACAGCGCCCGGGCCAACTGGCGATTGGACAGACCCTGGGCGACAAGCACCAGCACTTCCCGCTCCCGCGCAGTCAGCGGATGGGTGTCGTCGGCTTCGCTGAGCGTACGCTCGGTCGTCGCGTCCAGGTGGGCCGTGCCGACGGCCGCGGACCGGATGGCCTGGGCGATCTCGTCGACATCCGAATCCTTCATGACATAGCCGGCCGCCCCGGCAGCCAACGCCGCCCGAATGCGCTGGCTCTCACCGAAGCTGGTCACCGCCACGACCTGTACGGTCGGGAAACGCTCCCGGATCTCCCGCGTGGTCGTGATGCCGTCCTGGCCGCGCATGACGAGATCCATGAGCACGACATCGGGCAGCTCATCCAGGGCAGCCAGCCGGTCGAGCTCCCCGAGCGCGGCCTCGCCCTCCTCGGCCTCCCCGATCCAGAGCAGCCCGGGCTGCTCGTCGAGATAGGCCCGCAGGCCCAGCCGCACGACATCGTGATCGTCCACGATGAACACGCGCACAATCGTCATGGTTGCCTTCCTCCCCCGGCCAGACTCCCCGGGAGCACGACGCGCGCCCGGGTGCCGCCCTGGGGGGCGGCTTCCATGCGTACCCAACCGCCCATCCGATCCGCCCGCTCCCGCATCGATGTCAGCCCGAGCCCACCCCGTCGCTTGGCGTCCGGGGCCAGGCCGACGCCATCGTCGGTGACCTCGATCGAAAGCGTGTCGGGGTGTGCATGATCAGGAGCGAGCCGCACGTGGACCCGGCTCGCCCGGGCATGTTTGAGGACGTTGTGAAGGGCTTCGCGAATGATGTGGTACGCATCCAGTGCGGCCTCCGCGTCCACTTCCAGCGGCTGCTCGGGAGCCTCCACCGATCCCGCGATCCCCTCGCGGGCCGACAGCGAGGCCAGCAACTGACGAGTGACGGCGACGAGACCCTCGGACTGCAACACCGTCGGATAGAGCTGGAAGATCAGGGCCCGCATGTCCTCCAGCGCCGCATGGGCCAACTCACCCAGCGTGGTGACGTGCCGACTGAGTTTGTCGACCGCCTCCCGGCCCCCAGGAGATCCTGGCTGGGTCTTGGCCAGCACGAACTTGGCGGCCCGCACGTGCAGGTTGATCGAGAACAACTCCTGGCAGGCCGAGTCGTGCAGCTCCCGAGCGAGGCGTTGGCGTTCCTCGTGTTGGGTGCGCAGCTTGGAAGCGGAGAAGAGCCGGGCGTGCTGGACGGCGACGGACACCTGATCGGCCATGGCGCTGAAGAAGGCGAGGTCGTCGAATGCGAGTTGGTGGCCAGGACGGCCATAGATGTTCAGCGCCCCGATCGGTGCGTCGCGCCCGACGAGCGGGATCGACACGAAGGTGTCCCACTCGAAGCCGAGGAGGTGCTCGTGCAACGGCGCCCAGCGCGGATCGTCGAGCATGAGCTGTCGCCGGCCGGGGGTCACGATCGGGCGGAGCTTGCGGAGGCTGGCGCGCGAGGAGAACTCCGCACCCAGCGCGCTCGCGGCGGCGATGCGATCGGAGAAGTCGGGCCCGAAGTATGCCTGCGGCGCGGCCCCGTGCAACTGCATCGCCATCGTGTCGGCATCGATGAGGAGGATCTGGGCGGCGGCGAGATCGACGGTGCGAATCGTCTCGGCGCAGATCGCGTCGAGGGTCTCGCGGAGGGACCCGGCGTACGCCACGCTCGACGCCGCACTGGCGAACGCCGCCAGCCGTCGCTGAGACCGTTCGGCGTCGGTGACATCGCGAAGCACGAGCAGGCGCCGTCCGCCGATGTCGGACGAGCGCAGCCGCAGCGTGCGACTGCCCGCCGCGTCCACCAGCAGCGCTCCCTGCTGATCGTCTCCGGGCATCGATTCCCAGTCGGCCAACGGATCGATCCCGATCAGGGCCTGCGGTTCGGTCCGGAGGATCTCGGATGCCGGCACGTTGGCCCGTTCGACACGACCGTCGGCACCCAACACGAGAACGCCGTCCATCGAGGTGGCCAGGATCGCCTGCAGCGCCTGTTCGACGGGGTCGCACAGATCGGTCCGCGCGCTCTCGTCGCTTCGATCCGCCTGCACGCTCACCACCCCGGTCCCGAGCCGCCGCGCAACAGTCGCGGGGCCTCGTGTGATCGTCCCTCGCCGCGCGAGCGGGACGCAAGCGCCCGCGGCGCTGGGGCGTACGCAATAACGCGCAACTTCGCTAGGCCCCGGGCTGCCCCGGCTGCACCGGCCCGATCCGATAGGGGCGCATCATTTCGTTGTCCTCGTGTTCGAGGACGTGGCAGTGCCAGACATATTGGCCGGCCGTCGAGAACCGGGCCCGGATCCGGGTGACCTGACCGGGATAGGCGATCACCGTGTCCTTGCGGCCGCGCTCTCCGGGATGCACCGGGTGCTCCGCCGACATCTCCAGTCGGCCGTCGACCAGCGTGAAATCCTGCCGCCCGACCACCTCGAACAGCACCTCGTGCACGTGGACTGTGTGAGCGTCCGGGGTGAAGTTGAAGATCTCCCAGACCTCTGTGTCACCCGCAGCCGGCGTCTCGGTGACCGCATCCATCCACGTCCGGGCCACGGCCACGATACGGCCGTCGCCCTCGTCGAGTGTGCCCAGCAATGCAGCGGTGGGGGCTCCTTCGTCCCCGGTCCCGTGCTCGTGCTCGAGCAGGGCGACCCGCCGGGTTCGCACCTCAGCCGGGAGTGCGGCGCGAGCCGGAAGCCGCAGGAACTCGATCGGCGTTGACCCATCGGCTCCACGGCGAGGCCCCACCCGGAACTGCAGGACCCGGCCCGTGGTGCCGGCCGCCGCCACCTCGAAATCGGTGCCGGGTTCACCGCCGCCATAGGGCTCGTCGGGACCGACGTTGCCGAGCACATGATTGCCGTGCGGCACCTCATGGAAGTCGACGATCACGTCGGCGCGTTCGGCGGTGCCGAGCAGCAGCCGACCACCGTCGGCCATCACATCGTGCACCTCGGGCAGGAATCCACCGTCGTTGCCGACCAGCGCCACCTTCACCCCGGGAATCCCCGAGAAGTCGAGGATCAGGAACCGCGAGTTGCAGCCGTTGAGCAGCCGCAGGCGATAGCGCCGCTGCTCGACGTCGAGGAACGGCCACGTGCGACCGTTGGCGATCAGCGTGTTGCCGAAGAACTCCGGATTCCAGGCGGGCGGGACGGGTGACTCGGGGACGAACGGCCCGGCGTACTCATCGAAAATCGCCCGCGCATCCGGATAGAACAGCGATCCGTCGGCGTTGAACGACCGATCCTGGATCGCGATCGGGATGTCCCGGACCGGGGCCTTGCCCTGGCCCTGGCCCTTTTCCGGGCCGGGCAGGACCGCGGGTTTCCCTGTTCGCGAGTCGAGTACGCCGTCCTCACCTTCCGGGCCGCCCCGGACGAGGAAGAAACCGGCGGGGCCGGCATACACATTGAGGCGGGTGAGCCCGAGGGTGTGATCGTGATACCACAGCGTGCACTCGGAGCTGGTGTTCGGATAGTGCGCGGTCTGGGTGCCGGGCGCCCAATCGACGCCGAGCTTCGCCTTCGCTTTGGCACGGAAAAACTCATACCAGGCCCCGTGCTGCGCATAGGCGGTGTCGAGGTTGCTGGCGACCGGGAGATACCACGCCTCGGGATAGCCGTCGGATTCGTCACCGACCCCAACGGCGCCATGCACGTGGGTCACCAGGGGTACTGGGCCGGAATAGAGCGTGTATTGCGTGGCGGGATCCCGGAACTCACCCGGTGGCACATAGGTCAGGTCGTGGAAGTCGGGTTTGGTGTCGGTGACTGCGCCGTGCTCCCCCGGACGGCGTCCGGGGTTGGCCCAGTGGAGCGTCGGGTCCACCGGCAGCAGATGACTGAGATAGCCCCGGCGGTCGTCGACGAGTTCGTTGCGCCAGGTGACGCGGATGGGCGTGCCGTGCGTCGCCTCGATGGTCATCGAGGGGGCGTGGAACGTGTCGCGGCCCTGGCCTGTCGGGCCATAGCCCCAGACTGTGGTGAGCGGCAGCGGGGTCGGGAGCATGCGCTGGGAGAACTGCCGAACGGCGATGTCATAGACATCGATCGGCCCCTGGCGCGTGCCTTCCCGACGGGCCCGCGGCATCGTCGCCGGGATCACCAAGGGCTCGACGAATTGCGGAATCGTGGCAGGGCTGAGTGAGCCTCCGGGCACGGCGTGCGCCAGCGCAACGGGGCGCATCCCGTC
>CAZEVN010000079.1:3297-15487 GCA_964515145.1 uncultured Enemella sp. | reverse complement strand
TCGTGCCGCGCACGGTCATGAACGTGTCCTGCAGCTTCGATCACCGCGTGATCGACGGTTGGGAGGCCGCTCGGTTCGTGGCCCGATTGAAGGACCTGCTCGAGACACCGGGGCTGCTGTTCGTGCCGTGAACGCGTACCGTCGTGGCATGAATGTGGATCGGATCGCCGTGGACGCGGAGCGGAATGAGAACCTCCGGTCAGCCCTGGACGATTGGTCTGTCGAGGCCAGAGGGATCGATGAGGCTTCGGTTGCCGAGGCCGCCGCCGTTCTCGGAGATAGCTCCTGACCTGCGGCTATGGCGCGTCCACCCGGCGAGTCAGGCGTACCCTTTCCCGCCGCGCCACCTAGGGTGTGCCCCGTGGCACGGGTGACGCACAAGACGATGACGGTCGAGCCGGATCAGGCCGAGAAGTGGTTGGAGAAGAATGTCGCCAACCGAACCCTGCGCCCCTCGCGGGTGCGGGAGTACGCGCAGGCGATGACCGAGGGCAAGTGGCTCTATACGGCCGACCCCATTCGCTTCGATGAGGACGGCCGCCTGATCGACGGGCAGCACCGACTCATGGCCGTGGTGAAGTCCGGCCAGCCGATCGAGATGCACGTCGTGCGCGGCCTCGCCCGCGAAGCCCAGGACAAGGTCGACACCGGCGCGATCCGCACCGCTGCCGATGCGCTCAAGGTGCGCGGCTTCAAGCACGGCGCCCAGCTCGCCTCGATCGTCCCGATCGTCAACTGGTTGCTCAAGGGCGGCGGGTTCGCGGCCAGCTATTCCCGTGACGATGTCGTCTATTGGATGGGCATCCATAAAGGCCTCGACGAACTCGTCGATGCGGCCTACAAGAATCGCAATCTGCTTCCGTGCCAGCTCGCGCCGTACGCGGCCGCGTACTACGCCGCTCGTCAGAACTCCACGGATTCCGCTGCGACCGACGACTATTTCGTCGAGCAGCTCGTCAACACCATCGGCCTGACCTCGGGCTCGCCCGCGTTGGCCACCAGGAAATATCTCCTGGGTCTGCGTGAGGACAAGCGCCCCAACAACAAGGCTGCCAAAGCCAGCACCGTGCTCGCTCTTCTCGAGGGCTATCAGCAGTTCCGGGCCGGCCGGACGCTCTATTCGATGCGTGCCCCGCGTGGCGGTTGGCCGGTCAACGAGAAGGTCGTTATCCCCGGATAAGACATTGGCCCTGCGAATTCAGGGCTCCGGGCGGACCGGTTTCCGGACCGTGCAATGGCACGAATAAGGCAAGCCTGAGTCGTCCTCGGCATAGTTGTTGGTGCGTGGTTCGGTGATCACGCAAGTGCACCACCACTAGGACAAACGCAAAGGATAATGCTCTTGACCAGCTATTCGTTCCCGAACTTCGGCATCGCGCAGATGACCGCCGTCCCGGCGTGGATCAACACGATGATGCAGGTGTCCACGAAGGCCTGGACGATCGCCATGACGTCGCAGCAGGTCATCGCCATGCGCCTCTCGATGCTCGCGGTCAACGGCAACACCGCCAAGAACCGCAACGAGATCGAGCGCATGGTCAACGAGAAGATGGACGCCGTCGGCGAATCCACCCGCGTGCTCATGTCGCTGGGCAGCACCATGGCTCAGGCCTGGCCGGCCATGTTCTCCGATCCCAAGGCCGCCGAGCGCATGCTCAACCAGGCTGCCAAGGCCAGTGACCGCGCCCTGACTCCGTTCTCCAAGCGCGTCACCGCCAACCAGAAGCGCCTCAGCCGCTGACGCTTCTCCACAGTCCGACGGCTCGTGCCGGGTGAGTCCTTGAACCCCGGCACGGGCCGTCTATTAATTTCTGTCCGCACGTCGGCTCCCGTAGGTCTCTTCAGCTTGCGTTGGCGTCTTGAGCTTGCGCCCCACCGCAATCAGCTTGTCCTCCCGTCTCCAGCGCCCCGTGCACCGGGGGCGGAGTCGGCGAGGGCAAGCTGGATGAATTTCGGGCCGAGGAAGCGCACGCTCAAGCGGTCAACGGGCGCTGAATGCCGGGAACGCACGCTGAACAACCCGGTTTCTCCCGCGATTCCACGTTTCCGGTGGTTTCGGCAGGGTTGGTACGCCTGCCCGGCGGGAGGGCAAGCTGAAGACAGCTTCGGGAGCCGAAGGCACCCCTCGCCGGAGCCGCTTCCGCAGCGGACGCAATTCCATGGTGCGCCCCAGCCACCCCAGGACTCAGATCCAGCCCCGGTCCGAGGCGATCCGGACGGCTTCATGACGATTGGCTGCGCCGAGCTTGGCCACGGCCGCGGACAGATAGTTGCGCACTGTCCCCTTGGACAGGGCTGCCCGCACGGCGACGTGGCCGTCCTCGTGGCACTGCTGGTCACCCCCACGGCGCTGGTCGGCTATTTCTTCGGCTTGTTGGTCATCTGGACCGCGTGGTCGATGGGCTGGATGTTGCGCGTGCTGCGCGAGCTCCAGCGGGCACACGAGGTGCAGACCCAGCTCGGGGTAGCGCTGATCAGGGGCGATGCCGCACCGATGACGCAGGAGACCAGATACCAGATGAAAAAGAGAGTGGCGTCGTGGATCCAGAGGGCCACCGTGCCGGCCATCAGGGTGAGGGCGACCACCACCCACTACGCGACGAACCTCCGGGGCACCGGCGCCGGTCCCTGCATCACCCGGTCGAAGCTCCAGCACGCGGCGAGCAGGTTGAACGCGGTCAGGACCACCGACAGCGCAAACAGAATGATGAAGTGGACGAGCAGCCGGCCGCGGGCGCCGCCGCTATAACCGCCGGCCATGAGCAGGCCATATTGGACGGGAAGGGCGGCCAGGAAGACATACAGCGACCAACGCACGTACACCTCGAAGCGACGTGCGTTGGTCACCGGCCAGTTCTGCATCGGGCTCATTGTGCCAGTCAGCCCCGGGTGACAGGGGCGGTGCGGGCGGCCCCCGATCGCGTACGCCAGCACACCACTCCGGCGATCAGGATCAGCATTGCGCACGGGACGAGCATGGCCGGGCTGGCGACGCCGGCGGAGCGGTCGAATCCGGCATTCATGTCATACGACATGATCGCCGAGAGCAGGAACACGGACACGTTGTTGACGCCGTGCAGGAGAACGGCGATCTCGAGGCCGCCCGTGCGCCAGGTGATGATCGCGAGGGTGACGCCGAACACGAAGTAGTAGAGGTTCAGCCACGGATCCAACGCGGCGTGACCGACCGTGAACAGCGCGCTGCTCACCACGATGCCGATCACCAGGCCGCTGCGCGAGCCGAGCCCCCAGGAAGCAGCGATGCGGAACGCCAGGCCGCGGAAGGCATATTCCTCACCCGCCGATTGCAGCGGCGTGAGGGTCAACGCGATCACGATGAGCGCGATCACATCGCCCAGGGGATAGGTCGTTGTCGGCTGCGGCATGAGCACGGGGGAGAGCAACTGGAACGCCGCCCACAGGGGCACCACGATCAGGGCCGTGCGGGCGAGCAGCCGCCACCGGAAGAGATTGCGCAGCGAGTGCAGCGATCGCATCGGCACCTTGAAGAACCACTTCTGCAGCAGAATGCTCCAGGGCGTCAGCATCGCCAGGCCGGCCATCGCGCCGCCGATGACGGCGGGCGTCACGCCGGCCGGAGGCTGGGTCGGGTCCAGGCGGCCGGTGACCAGATCGATCATGGTGCCGATGACACCGCCGATCGCGGAAAAGACGAACAGGCCGATGATCAGCAGGAGCAGGGCGACGATGCCGCGCCACACGGCGGGCCGCTCGATGGCGAGGCGCTGCTGGTATTCGTGCGGTGGGAGATCACGTTCGGTCAGGGCCTGGGGTAGGGATTGCGGGTGCGTCGTTGTCATGGTTCAAGCGTCTGCCCGAAATGGCCGCGTCGCCGGTGCCGCCTGTCACGGGTTCGCGTGAGGAGTTCAGGGGTCCGACATGACAGATGTCATGCAGGTTCACCGAGGGCTGGAATGCTGGGGACATGACTGCCATCTGGGCCCATCGTGGCGCCTCGGCGTACGCGCCGGAGAACACCCTGCCCGCCTTCGCCCTCGCCGAGGAGATGGGTGCCGACGGCATCGAGCTCGATGTGCAGCTCAGCGCCGACGGGGAGGTCGTGGTTATTCACGACGAGACCCTCGACCGCACGACCAACGCCACCGGAGCGGTGGCCGGGCGTACGCTCGCGGAACTCCGCACCCTCGACGCCAGCTTCGGCCAACCCGACTTCCGCGGCACGGGCATCCCGTCGCTCGCCGACGTCCTCGATCTCGTCAAGCCGGGCCGGATGAGCGTGAACGTCGAACTCAAGACCTCCGTCGAGTTCTATCCCGGCATCGAGAAGGCCGCCCTCGACGTCATCGCTGCGAGCGGTCTGGGGGAGCGGGTGATCGTGTCGTCGTTCAACCACTACACGCTCAAGACGGTGCAGCAGATCGCCCCCGAAACCCGGATCGGGCTGCTGTTCAGCGAACCGCTCTATCTGCCGTGGGAGTACGCCGCCGAGTTCGGCGCCGCAGCGATCCACCCGCACTACGGCTTCCTGCGGATCCCGGGAGCCATCGAGTACGCCGCCGTGGCCGGCATCGATGTCAACACGTGGACGGTCAACTCCGAGGAGCACCTGGCCCGGGTGATCGGGATGGGCCCGGCGGCCGTCATCACCAATCACCCGGACCGGGGACTGAAGATCAGGGGCTGATCAGCCCTTCTGCAGCCGCGACTTCACGGCCGCAGCGACCTTGCCGCCATCGGCCCGGCCAGCCGCCCTGGCATTGACGGCCTTGATGATCTGGCCCATCTGCTTCATGGTCACCTCGCCGGCGTTAGCGACCTCGGCCTCGACCAGGGCATTGAGCTCGTCGTCGGTGAGCTGCTTCGGCAGATAGGCCTCGAGGATCTCCACCTCCGCACGCTCGACGTCGGCGAGATCCTGCCGCCCGCCGGCGGCGTACGCCTCAGCGGAATCGCGTCGCTGGCGCACCTGCTTGGTCACAATCGCCTGTTCCTGCGCCTCGGTCAGCTCGTGGGCGGCATCACCCGAGACCTCCTCGGTGGTGATGGCGGCCAGCACGGCACGGAGCACCTTGGTGGTGTCCGGCTGCTTGGCCTTCATGCTCGCGATCATGTCGGCGCGGAGGCGGTCCTTGAGTTCTGCCATGGAGATGTCCTTCTCTGTCGTTTCGATCCCCATCGTCCCACGCGCGGGGAAGCGGATATTCCTCGGTTTGGGCGAGGCCTGTCTCCGCTGCTAGGGTGTCCAGGTTGCCGTCACGACGGCCGCGGATGAACAAGAGCCCCCACCGAAACCGTTTCCGGGGGCGCCGCGCAACGGGAAACCGGAAGGAGAGCGTTCATGGACGCCGCAGAGAAGCAGAAGATCATTGAAGAGTACGCAACCAAGCCCGGCGACACCGGCTCTCCGGATGTGCAGATCGCGCTGCTCACCAAGCGCATCTCGCACCTGACCGAGCACCTGAAGGAGCACAAGGGAGATCACCACTCCCGCCGTGGGCTGATGCTCATGGTCGGTCAGCGTCGTCGCCTGCTCAACTATGTCGCCAAGCAGGACATCGAGCACTACCGTGCGCTGATCAAGCGCCTCGGCCTGCGCCGCTGAGTCCTTGCACACGAGAGCCCCGGGATCGCTGCCCGGGGCTCTTCGTCGTTCGCGGCCGAATCGGCCGTGCAGCCGAAGTCGGGTAGATTGACCGTGATTGTCGAGACATCCGTCGCGAACAATTGAAAAAGTCACCACCGTGATGACACCCCGACCGGCTGATTCGGGAGTCCTCGGTCCTCGGTAGTGGTCTTCGGGCAGCCCGTCGGGCAGATCCCGCAGACCTCGATCGAAGACCGGATCTCCACAGACGGATCAGTCGTGCACGGGTGGCCATCGCATGTCTGAAAGGAATCCCGTGGAGGGACCTGATCTCAAATTCACCGAAGCCATCATCGACAACGGCAAGTTCGGCAAGCACGTCGTCCGCTTCGAGTCGGGCCTGCTCGCCCAGCAGGCCGCCGGGTCGGCGGCCGTCTATCTCGACGGCGACACGATGCTTCTCTCGGCGACCACCGCGGCCAAGTCCCCGCGTGACGCCATCGACTTCTTCCCGCTCACCGTCGACGTCGAGGAGCGGATGTATGCAGCGGGCCGCATCCCCGGCTCGTTCTTCCGTCGCGAGGGTCGCCCCAGCGAAGGCGCGATCCTGGCCTGCCGCCTGATCGACCGCCCGCTGCGGCCGTCCTTCGTCAAGGGCCTGCGCAACGAGGTCCAGGTCGTCGTGACCGTCATGGCCCTCAATCCCGACGTGCTCTATGACGTCGTGGCCATCAACGCCGCCTCGATGTCCACCCAGCTCGGCGGCCTGCCGTTCTCGGGTCCCATCGGCGGTGTCCGCATCGCTCTCATCGACGAGCAGTGGGTCGCCTTCCCGACCGTCAAGCAGCTCGAGGATGCCACCTTCGACATGGTGGTGGCCGGCCGCGTCCTCGCTGACGGCGACGTCGCCATCATGATGGTCGAGGCCGAGTCGACCGAGCAGACCTGGGACCTGGTTGCCAGCGGCAAGCTCGCTCCGACCGAAGATGTGGTCGGTCAGGGTCTCGACGCTGCCAAGCCGTTCATCAAGGCGCTGTGCGATGCCCAGGCCGAGCTGGCTGCTCAGTTCCCGAAGGACACCACCGAGTTCCCCATCTTCCTCGACTATGGCGACGACCTGTTCGCAGCCGTCGAGGCTGAGGCCGGCGACCGCATCGCCGAGGCGATGCAGATCGCGGGCAAGGAAGAGCGCAACGAGGCCACCCACGGCATTCGCCAGGAGGTCACCGAGAAGCTCGCGTCCCAGTTCCCGGATCGTGAGAAGGAGTTCGGTGCCGCTCTCAAGGCGCTGACCAAGAAGATCGTGCGGCGGCGTACGCTCACCGACAAGGTCCGCATCGACGGCCGTGGCCCGGCCGACATCCGCACCCTGTCCGCCGAGGTCGGCATCATCCCCCGCGTGCACGGTTCGGCGCTCTTCCAGCGCGGCGAGACCCAGATCCTGGGCATCTCGACGCTCAACATGCTGGGGCTGGAGCAGAAGCTCGACACGCTGGCGCCCGAGGACTCCAAGCGCTACATGCACCACTACAACTTCCCGCCCTATTCCACGGGCGAGACCGGTCGCGTCGGTTCGCCGAAGCGCCGCGAGATCGGCCACGGTGCGCTCGCCGAGCGTGCACTGGTTCCGATCCTGCCGACCCGCGAGGAATTCCCGTACGCCATCCGCCAGGTCTCCGAGGCCCTCGGCTCCAACGGTTCGACCTCGATGGGCTCCGTCTGCGCGTCCACCTTGGCGCTGCTCAATGCCGGTGTGCCGCTCAAGGCGCCCGTCGCCGGCATCGCCATGGGCCTCATGAGCGAAGAGGTCGACGGCAAGACCGAATATGTCGCCCTCACCGACATCCTCGGTGACGAGGATGCGCTGGGTGACATGGACTTCAAGGTCGCCGGCACCAAGGACTTCGTGACTGCGCTGCAGCTCGACACCAAGCTCGACGGCATCCCCGCCGACGTGCTGGCCGCCGCGCTCCTGCAGGCCCGCGATGCGCGCCTCACGATTCTCGAGGTCATGAACGAGGCCATCGATCGCCCCGACGAGATGAGCCCCTATGCGCCGCGGATCATCACGGTGAAGATCCCCGTCGACAAGATCGGCGAGGTCATCGGCCCCAAGGGCAAGATGATCAACCAGATCCAGGAGGACACGGGCGCCGAGATCACCATCGAGGACGACGGCACCATCTATATCGGTGCTGCCGACGGCCCCGCTGCCGAGTCGGCTCGCTCGATGATCAACGCGATCGCCAACCCGACCATGCCGGAGAAGGGCGAGCGCTATCTCGGCACGGTCGTGAAGCTCACCAGCTTCGGTGCGTTCGTGTCGCTGCTGCCGGGCAAGGACGGCCTGCTCCACATCTCCAAGATGCGCGCCCTGGCCGGTGGCCAGCGCGTGGAGAACGTCGAGGACGTCGTCTCGGTCGGCCAGAAGCTCCAGGTCGAGATCTCCGATATCGATGACCGCGGCAAGCTCTCGCTCGTCCCGGTGATCGAGGAGGACGAGGCCGAGACCGCGGAGTCGGCGAGCTGACCAAACCACGCTCGCTTCCGTCGACAGCGTCGACGACTGCGGAGGCCGTCGGTGGGACGGGTTCGGAGGACATCCTCCGGACCGTCCTGCCCGGCGGCCTCCGGGTCGTTTCCGAAAAGATCGCCGGCAGCCGAAGTTTTGCGGTGGGCTTTTTCGCCAACACCGGATCCCGTCACGAAGCACCCCACCTCCACGGGGTGTCCCATTTCCTCGAACATGTCCTGTTCAAGGGCACCAGGCGTCGTGGGCCGGAGGATATCTCCGCCGCCATCGAGGAGGTCGGAGGCGATATCAACGCCTACACGGCCAAGGAACACACCTGTTTCCATGCCCGTGTGCTCGGCGACAACCGCGATGTCGCCGTGGATGTCATCAGCGACATGCTCAGCAACTCGCTGATCCGCAGCAGCGATGTCGAAGCCGAGCGCGCCGTCATCCTCGACGAGATCGCTATGCACGCCGACGATCCCACCGAACTCGCGAATGAGCTCGTCTCGGCCCGGCTCTTCACCGGTTCACCCCTCGAGCGCAATGTCATCGGGTCAACCGCGTCCATCGAGGCCATGGGACGCCGTCAGATCGCGTCCTATTGGCGTCGGCACTATCGCGGTCCCAGCCTGGTCGTCGCCGCGGCCGGCATGGTCGATCACGACCACCTGGTCGAATCGCTGTTGCCGTTCGCCGAGAAGGTGGCTGCCGAGACCGCCGGACCCCGGCTCCCGGCCGGCCGCACCCGGGAGGCCGAGCCGGGCGTACTCCTGCTGCAGCGACCCTTCGAGCACGCCCAGGCGGTGATGGCGTTCCGGTCGCCGGGGCTGTTCCGCGAGCCGGGCGTACTCGACGAGACCCGGCCCGCCCTCAACCTGCTCGCCCTGATCCTCGGCGGCGGCATGAGTTCGCGACTCTTCGTGGAGGTGCGCGAGCGCCGCGGGCTGGCCTATTCGATCGATGCGAGTGAGGGCGCGTACGCCGATGCCGGCAGTTTTGAAGTCGAATGGGGTAGCGCGGCGTCGCGGGTCCCCGAGATCGCCGGGCTGGTCCGCGACGAGATCGGACGCATCATCGCCGACGGGGTCACCGACGTCGAGCTGCGTCGGGCCAAGGGCCAGATGACGGGCCAGCTGCTCCTCGGGCACGAGGGCGCCGATGCGCGGATGAGCCGGGTCGGCAACGGTGAGTTGCTCGGTGACCATCGCACGCTGGAGGACATCATCCAGACCTACGCAGCGGTCACGTTGGACGATGTGCAGGCCGCTGCCCGAGCCATCCTCAGCACCCCTCCGGTGCTCACCGTTGTGGGCCCGCGGGTGGCCAGGGCAAAACTGACCCGGCTGGTTGATCGCTGGATCTGACCGATCCGGGAGTCTGGGGGAGAAGTCCGACGGGATTCGAGTCGGCCCGCACGACCCCATAGGGTTGGGGACGAGTGCGGCCGAGGGCCGCTTTCGGACACTACCTTCAGGAGCAACCATGGACGTGGCGGTTTTCGGGGCCAACGGCCGGATGGGGGCGGAGGTCTGCCGTGCAGTCGGGCGGGCCGATGACCTCAACCTCCTCGCCGGCATCGATTTCGGCGACCCGAAGGAGGACGCGGCCGCCGCTTCGGTCGTCGTCGATTTCACCCACCCCGACGGCGTGATGGACAACCTCCGCTGGTGCATCGACAACGGCATCCATGCCGTCGTCGGCACCACGGGCTTCACCCAGGACCGGCTCGAGCAGGTGCAGTCCTGGCTCGCCGAGAAGCCCGGGGTCGGTGTCATCGTGGCTGCCAACTTCTCGGTCGGCGCCCTGCTCATGATGGACATGGCCCGCCGGGCCGCTCCCTTCTTCGATTCGGTCGAGATCGTCGAGCTGCACCATCCCAACAAGGCCGATGCGCCGTCGGGAACTGCCACCACCACGGCCCGCAAGATCGCTGCGGCGCGCGCCGAGGCCGGCGCCGCCGCGATACCGGATGCCACCGAGCACGAGGTCGCCGGTGCCCGCGGTGCCGATATCGACGGCATCCGGGTGCACGCCGTCCGGCTCCGGGGGCTCGTCGCCCATCAGGAAGTCCTGTTCGGCACCGAGGGCGAGACGCTCAGCGTGCGGCACGACTCCTTCGACCGGTCCTCGTTCATGCCGGGTGTCCTCGCGGCCGTCCGTGCGGTGCCGACGATGCCCGGACTGACCCAGGGCATCGAGACGGTCCTCGGTCTGGAGGCCGGGCCCGCGTGACGCAGGATCGCGCCGGGCGCCAGCGGGATCCGGGCCGACGGCGTCGCGGGTGCGGCTGCGTCGTGTGGCCGTTGGTCGCCGTTCTGGTCGTAGCCGGGTTGATCGGGCTGGACCGTTGGTCGGTCGGGCGCGTCGAGACCGAGGTGTCGGGTCGCGTCCGCACCCAGATGGGCCTGGCCGAGGACCCCGGGGTCACCATCCACGGATTCCCGTTCCTGACCCAGGTGGTGACCAACCATTTCGAACGTGTGGACCTGCAGGGCAGGGGTCTGCCCGCAGGCACCCAGGAGCAGCCACTGACCGTCGACCGGATGGACCTCGAACTCACCGGTGTCCGCACCGCCGACTCGTTCCGCAAGGTCAGCGCCGACCAGCTCACCGGCATGGCCCGGGTCACCTGGGCCGAGTTGACCTACCGGGCGGGCGTACCCATCTCGGAAGAGGTTGGGGGACGCGTGCGGGTGGACATCACCGCTGACCTCTATGGCCAGCAGGTGCCGTTCGTCGTGAGCGCGAAACCGGTGCTCGACGTGCCCACCCAGCAGGTCCGGCTCGCCGAGCCGCGCGTCATCGTCGCGAGCTATCAGGTGCCGGACATGGTCGTGCAGCGGATCGCGGATGAGAGCGTGCCACCCTTTCCGCTGGAGCTTCCGATGGGGATCAGGGCCAGCGGTCTCGAGACCGGACCCGATGGTCTACAACTGGGCCTGACGGGGGCAAACGTAGCCTTGGTCGGTTGATCAAATACCGTTTGGTTAGGACTTTTGCCCCCATCTTTGGGGGCGCTCAGGTTGTGTTAAGGATCCTCGGAATATGTCATTCTTGGGAAAGCGGTCGGTGGCCATCTGATCCCTGTACTCGTGGCCACCGGCCGCCAGCCAATTCCGGCCGGATCCGCCCCCAGGGGGCGCCATGGACTAGCATGCGCGGGTGAACTCAGCCGAATCCCGCCCGGAATCCGTTCGACTGGCCCTGCCGAAAGAGGCGGCTCCGATCGCGGACCTGCAATATCGCGCGTGGCAGGCCGACTTCGCTGAGACACCCGACTTGCTCGCCGAACTCGAACCCACCGCCATGACCGATATCTGGCATCAGGCGATCACGCGGCCCCCCGTCGCGGCCTGCCGGGTCCTGGTCGCGGTCGATGCCGAGAATCAGGTGGTCGGATTCGCCAGCACCATCCCGTGCGAGGATCCGGACGCGGAAGCCGGTGCGGACGGAGCGATCGGGGAGTTCCTGATCGAGGAGGGCCGCCGACACCAGGGGCACGGTTCGCGGCTCCTCAACGCCTGCGTGGACACCCTGCGAGCCGACGGCTTCAGCCGGGCCACGTGGTGGATCCGCAGCACCGACGATGACCTGCGACGATTCCTGACCGAGGCGGGGTGGGCGCCCGATGGCAGTCACCGCGAAATCGGGCTCGCCGATGGCTCGGTGCGCATCAAGCAATTGCGCCTGCACACCGACATCTCCGAGGAGTCCGCCCGCGACTGATCAGTTGTCGTCGGGTTCTTCCAACCGGAAACCGATCTTCATGGTGACCTGGAAATGAGTCGGATTGCCTTCGGCATCGACCACGCCGCGGATCTCCTGAACGGTGAACCAGTCCAGGTTGCGAACCGTCGCGGCAGCCCGCTTCAGGCCATTGCGCACCGCATCGTCGACGCTCTCCGGAGAGGTCCCGACGATCTCGGTCAAGGAATAGGTGCGGTTGGACATGGGGGCCTCCCTGGCTGCATCGACAGTGATGTGGGACACAGTCTTCCACCTGCCTCTGACATCCGCGCACAGTGCGGGCCTCAGTTTCTGCACAGGACGGGGGCGGCAGCTGGTTGTTTTCACCGGGCGGATGCGGAAACGTGGACCGGAGTGGC
>CAZEVN010000079.1:0-3197 GCA_964515145.1 uncultured Enemella sp. | reverse complement strand
GGGCGGCAGCTGGTTGTTTTCACCGGGCGGATGCGGAAACGTGGACCGGAGTGGCAGGGCCAGGGGATCGGGTGGTGGACGAATGACGAGTGACGGTGCGCGGCGGGCCGATGCGGAACTGCGCGCGGTGGTCCCGGCGGTGGCCGCCAATCTGTCCTCTGTGGTGGCCCGCACCATCGACCGGTTGGTGTCCGAACTGATCGGCTATCGCGACCTCGGCAGTCGTGATCTCGCGACCTCCGTGAACGGCCAATTCGACTATCTGCTGGCCTCTATTTCGGGTACGCCCGCCCGCGCCGGTGGCATGGGTCCCCAGAAGGTGGGCCGCCAGCGGGCCGAGCAGGGTGTCCCGCTGCACGAGGTGCTCGAGGCCTATCGCATCACGGTGGCGGAGCTCTGGACCGAGGTGCAGGCCGCGGCGCTGGCCAACGGCACCGAGGCCCGCATCGTCGTCAGCCTGGCCGGTGACATGTTCGGCCGGCTGGAGGAGGTCTCGCGCATCGCGATCCTGGCCTACCAGGAACGCGCCGCCGAACTCCTGGTCGAGCGCGAGGCCGAACGCGCGGCGACGCTGGAGGCGCTGTTCCGCGGCTATCTGACGGGCCGTGACGAGATCTGGAAGGCCGCGGCGCGACTGGAACTGCCCCTGGAGGGCCGGTTCGTGGCGGTCGTCGGGGCGTCGACCGGGGGAGCGGATCCACTTCCGGACGTCTATGCCCAGTTGCGGGCGCGCGACCTCGGGTCGGCCTGGCGCATGACGCCCGACCTCAAGGTGGGGGTGGTGTCATTGCAGGAAGCCTCCGTCGACAGCGTCCTGGAGGTCCTGCGGCCCATCGCCGTCGGGCCGGTCGGGGTGTCCACGGTGTTCGACTCCCTGGCCCACGCCTCCCAGGGCGTCTATCTGGCCCGCCTGATGATGGCGGCGATCCCGAACGGGAAGAAGGGCGTACGCCAGCTCGAGAAAACTCCGATGCTCGCGCTCCTCGCGGCCTCACCGGATACCGCACGAATGATGATCCATGCAGTCCTGGGTGAGGTCCTGGCGCTGCCGGTGAGGACGCGGGAGCCGCTGCTGGCGACTCTGGTCGAGTGGCTCGAGGCCAGGGGCTCTGTCGCCGACGCGGCCCAGGCGCTGGTCTGTCACCCCAACACCGTTCGTTATCGCATCAACCGGATCGAGCAGATCCTGCGCACCGACCTGTCCGACCCGGTCGCGCTGGCCGATGTCAGCGCGGCCGTGCAGGCGCTCAAGCTGTTTCCGCCCCAGGAGGAGTGACCACCCCGGCCACGGGAACCGAGTCGCCGCTCATCGGGGTGCCAGCTAGTCTGGCCCCCATGTCTGCTGCAGGTCTGCGTACCCCGCCGGAACTCCGGCCCGACACGCTGCGGATCATCCCGCTGGGTGGTCTGGGCGATATCGGCCGGAACATGGCATCGCTCGAGGTCAACGGCCGCATCCTGTTGATCGACTGCGGCGTTCTCTTTCCCGATGACGACCATCCGGGCGTCGACCTGATCCTGCCCGGCATCGATGTCATCCGGGAGCGGCTCGACGACATCGTCGGCCTGGTCCTGACCCACGGCCATGAGGACCACATCGGCGCGGTGCCCTATCTGTTGAAGCTGCGTTCCGATATCCCTGTCTTCGGGACGCGGCTCACGCTGGCACTCGTGCGCGAGAAGCTGCGCGAACATCGCGTACGCGACACAGACCTGCGCGAGATCGACGGGGATTCGCGGGAGAAGCTCGACGAATTCGAGATCGAGTTCGTCCCGGTCAACCATTCGATCCCTGATGCGGTCGGGCTGTTCCTGCGCACCAAGGCCGGCACTGTGCTGCACACGGGTGACTTCAAGATGGATCAGCTGCCACTCGACGGCCGCATCACCGACCTGCGTCGCTTCGCGAAGCACGGTGAAGAGGGCGTCGACCTGTTCATGACCGACTCCACGAATGCCGAAGTGCCCGGCTTCACCACGCCGGAGAAGGACATCCTGCCCGCCCTGCAGCGGGTGTTCGCGACCTCTGAGCAGCGGCTCGTCGTCGCCTGCTTCGCCTCCCATGTGCATCGCGTACAACAGATCCTCGACGAGGCGGTGCGCAGCGGGCGCAAGGTGGCCTATGTCGGGCGTTCGATGGTCAAGAACATGGGAATCGCGCGCGATCTCGGCTATCTCAAGGTCCCCGGCAACACCCTGATCGAGCTCAAGGATGTCGAGCACTATCGACCCGAAGAGGTAGTCATCGTCTCCACCGGTTCGCAGGGCGAGCCGCTGTCGGCGCTGTCGCGCATGGCCAATCGCGAGCATCCCGCGATTCACCTCGAGCCGGGTGACACGGTGTTGCTCGCGAGTTCGCTCATCCCCGGCAACGAGAACTCGGTCCACCGGGTCATCAACGGTCTGTCCAAGCTCGGCGTCAGGGTTGTGCACAAGGGCAACGCCCTCGTGCACGTCTCGGGGCATGCCTCGGCCGGGGAATTGCTCTATTGCTACAACATCGTTCGGCCCCGCAACGTTATGCCGGTGCACGGTGAGGTCCGACACCTCATCGCGAACGCCGACCTGGCCGTGGCCACGGGCGTGCCCCGGGAGAACACGATCCTCGTCGAGGACGGCGACGTGGTGGACCTTCACCAGGGGCGCATGAAGCGCGTGGGTCGGATCGACACCGGATATGTCTTCGTCGACGGCTCAACCGTCGGTGCTCTTTCCGACACCGAACTCACCGACCGGCGGATTCTCGGCGAGGAGGGTTTTGTCACCGTGCTGGCCGTGGTCAATACGCACAACGCCGAACTGCTCTCCGGTCCGGATATCCATGCCCGAGGGTTTGCGGAGGACGACTCCGTGTTCGACCGGATCCGCGACGAGATCGCCGTAGCTCTCGTCGAGGCCATGCGTGACGGGGTCGACGACACCCATCGGCTGCAGCAGGTCATGCGCCGCCGCATCGGTCGCTGGGTCAACAAGACCTACCGCCGTCGGCCGATGATCGTGCCGTTGGTCATCCACACGTGATTCAGTGCCGCGCTCCGCGACGGAGACGTGCCGGGTGGATGGCGGAGCCTCGATCGTGGTACCTCATTGTCAAGTCCCCGCGTAGGGGGGCCTGTACCTCATATGGTTTTTCCCCGGGAAGTGGTGGTTAGGAGGCGCGGGTTTTCAGGCCGGCGGGGTCGGGTGCTTTCCAGGTG
>CAZEVN010000078.1:0-15487 GCA_964515145.1 uncultured Enemella sp. | reverse complement strand
CGGGCAGGCCTTACGACCGCCCCTGGGCAGTTCCTATTGGCCCTTGACACAGCTTGCCTTCCCGCGGCCCGGGCGTACCAACCTGTCCAACCCGGCGAAAACCCGTGAACCGCCGGCAAACCCCGTCATTCAGCGCTCATTTCCCGCAGTCAGCGCCCCCTGACCGCTTGAGCTTGCGCCCCCTCGGGCCGAATTCCATCCAGCTTGCCCTCGCCGACTCCGCCCTCGGTGCACGGGGCGCTCAAGACGCGAAGACAAGCTGTACGCGGTGGGGCGCAAGCTCAAGGCGCCAACGCGAGCTGAAGAAACGCTGGCGAGCTGAAGAAGCGCAGGCGGGCTGAAGAAACGCAGGCGAGGGGAAGCGACAGACAGCAGCTCCCCCGAATGACCCAGGCCCAACAATTCGCCGGGGGGGACCTAGCCGGCGTTCTTGCCGACCGCCGCGTGCGGCGTACCCGGATCGAATTCCGTGCCCCGGTCGAACGCCGTCGACCCGATGCGGGCGCTGCGAATCCAGAAGATCACGCCGACGCCGATGAGCAACGCGCCGAGCAGGACGAACCCGGTCACGGTGTGACCGTCGGCCGGGAACGTGAGCGCCACGATGACGGACGCGATGACGAGACAGGCGTTGAAGATCATGTCGTAGATCGTGAAGACCCGGCCCTTGAAATCATCGTCCACATGGGCCTGGACGAGGGTGTCGACACAGATCTTCAGAGCCTGGGAACAGAGTCCGAGGCCGAGGCCGGCGGCCACGAGCGTGGGCAGCGTGAAGACCGATCCGGGCACGATCTGCAGCACTCCGGCGGCCACCAGGAACACGACGATGGCGCGGCGTACGCCCATCCGGCGGGCCAGCGGCGGCACCACCGCGGCCGAGGCGACGAAGCCGACCCCGGTCGCACCCGCCCAGAGACCGATATCGCGCATGGCCGAGTCGACATCGTCGACGGCGTGGAAGTGGTTGCGGAACAGCAGGATCGTGGCGACCCAGGTCATGCCATAGATGATGCGCTGGGCGCCGATCGTGACGAGACCGACCGCGGCGGGCCGGCGTTCGCCGAGATGGCCGACCGCGTGCGCGAGGCCCTGGACGACGTCCCGGGCCGGCGTGGTGCGGGCCTCGACGGAATCCAGGTCGGGCCCCAGGGCGCGCCGCGGAATCCGGAGCGCGAGCAGGACTGTGATCGCGAATCCGGCCGCCGAGGTCAGGAAGATGATCGCGTCGGCCTGATAGCTCTCCATCACGTTGCCGGCGACGAAGCGGATGGCGAAGGCGAGGGCGGCTCCGATGAGTACGCCAGATGGCCCGATCGTCGGCATCACCGACGATGCGATCAGATATTCGTCCTCGTCCACGGTGTGGGGCAGGGCCGCCGACAGCCCGGCGAGGAGATAGCGGTTGAGGCTCATGGCGACGAGGACGCCCCCATAGAACAGCCACATCGACCAGTGCTCGCGCAGGTCGGGGTTGAGCACGAGAACGCCGAGCATGCCCGCGATCAGGACCCGGATGATGTCGGTCACCACCGCGACCTGGCGCCGGTTGAACCGGTCGAGGGTCAGCGAGACGAACGGCCCGACGATCGAGAACGGCAGAAGCGTGATCGCCAGCACGAGCGCGATCGACGCGGCATCGGGCTGGTTCTGGGGGGAGAAGAGGACATAGGCCGCCATCCCGACCTGCAGGATGCCGTCGGAGGCCTGGGTGCCGATGCGGACCACCACGAGCTGGCGGAACAGCTTGTGGCGCCACAGCCTGGCAAGGCCGCGGAAGAACTCCATCTGACTCCCCGGGTTAGGTCCTCGCCAGATTAACCGACTGCGGCGAATCAACCCGAGCACGCGGTCCGCCAGGGAGCATGCTCACCAGCCCCCGCCTCCGCCGCCGCCCATGCCGCCCCCGGAGCGGCCGCCGCCGGAGGAGCCCCCGGAGGACCAGCCGCCGCCACGGCTGCCTCCGCCCCAACGCGAACCGCCCCCGTCATTGTCCGAGCGCTGCATGTTGGAGAGAGCCTCGCCGAAGGAGGAGGTGGCGTCGGACACCGAATCACCCAGCGACATATGGGTCTCGCGCATGGATTCCGAGCCGGAATAGCTATAGAACGACCGGTGCTGGTGGCCGTGGTCGAGGGTCGTGACCAGATCGGCGAAGGCGACGTTGAGATTCAGGTCGGCCAGCCAACTCGATGCCTCCGGCAGCGCCTTCTCGTGTTCCCCGAGCAGCTCGCTCCACGTCTTCTCCCGGCCGAAGATCACGGCAAAGGGCAGCAGGGGTTCATACAGTTTCACCAGCGCCTCGTGCGTGTCGGCGCTGACCCGGGGCGCGCTCTCCACGTTCTGGAGCCAGGCGATCCTGTCGGCCTCCGCCAAAGTGATGAACCGCTCGAGGCCCAGCAGATAGGTGCGCAGCTCCCGGCCCTTCTCGGTGAGCGGCCCGAAGGACGGCTGCCGGAAATAGGCGGCGATCACGAGCAGCAGGCCGGCGACCGCTGAGGCGTACGCGAGCCAGAGGTCGGGGCCCTTGGGCGCGAACAGGAGCATGCCGGCGCCGGCGAGGAGCGTGAACAGGATGACGATGGGCAACAGCCAGGCGCGGGAGCCCTGCGTCCAGTCCCGCCAGCCGCCTCGCTGGATCAGGTCGACCTGTTTGTCGGCCAGCCAGCCGGCGGTCTCCGGGTGGGGCGCCACGCCGAGGCCGCCCTCGAAGTATCCCTTCATGATGGTCCGCAGATCGTCGTTCTCGATGTGGTCGAAGTCGCCGGCGGGGATGAACAGCTGCTGGCGGAGCTTGCGGCGTCGCCACCAGCCGAGGCGCTGCGGCGGGCCGTCCCCTCGGGGGTCAGCGGGTTTCGAATTGTGGAGGGTCAGGGTGCCGGCCACGACGAACTCCAGCAGTTGTGCGGTCGGGCCCCGGGGAGCGCGGCCCATCACGTCTGCGGCAACGAGGGCGGGGACGCCCTCGGGCGGCAGATATTCGGTGACGATGGCGCCGGGTCGTCGGCCACGGGTCGCGCGGAGCCAGGCGATGGAGGCGATGGCGTACGCAATCAGGCCGATGGCCGGAAGCACCAGCAGCCACCAGGGCAGGGGGGACAGCTTCGGGGTGTAGGCGACGGGGAAGGTGTCGTTGGTGAAACCGGCGGCGAACGTGAGGTTCTCGCGGCGGTCGAGCGGGCCGGCGGAGGCGGTGATCACAGTGCCGTCAGGGTCGGCCTCCGTGGTGATCGGGCAGGTGTTCCGGGCACCTTCGGGACCCCAATAACAGGCCGTCTGACCGTCGAGCCGTCCTGCGAGGTCGGTCGGCACGTGCAGGCGCGCGGTCACCTTGGTGAACGGCACCTCCCACCCGGTGCCGTTGGCATCGAGATAGATCTCCTGGCGCGCGCCGTCGGGGGTGTTCATCGCGATATCCCCGAGCCGATAGCTCAGCGTCCAGGACTGGGCGCCCGACGTGAGCCGACGGTCAGGATCGCCGATGCGGATGATCATGACGTTCTTGTCGATGCTGGTGGTGACCGGCTGGGCGCCGGTGCGGGTCTCGCCCTTGCCATACTGCGTTCTCGACGATTGCACCGTCCCAGACACCTGAATATCGGAGACGGAGTTGGTGTGGTTCTGGTATTTGAGCGGGATGGCCCGCGTGATCCCGCGATTGACGCCCGTCCTCGAGAACGACGCGTCGATCTGCTCGGTGACGAGGGCGTCCGTGGTGCCGTCGGGCTGGAGCTCGAGGCGATAATCGGCGACGAAGCTGGTGATGGTGAACTGGTTCAGCTCGCTGTTGGCGCCACTGTTGCGCCCGGCCGCGAACCCCTGCACGCAGGAGGCGAGCAGCATGACTGCAAGGAGGATGATCGGATAGACGATCCATCGGGTCCAGGTGCGCAGCATGTGCCCCAGTCTCCGCGACCCCGGGTTCAACGCTCGAGAGCGTCAGACCTCTTCGGAGTTCTGCTCCGAGTTCTTGACCTTGAGGAACTCGAGGTAGGCAGCGGTGACCTCATCGGGGTGGCCGCGCATCATGAGCCGGCCGTGGTCGAGCCAGATGCACTCGTCGCAGAGTTCGCGGACGGATGCCAAGCCGTGCGACACGAAGAACATCGCTCGCGACCGTGCCCTGAGTTCCTCGAGTTTGGCAGCGGCGCGCTCTCGGAATCCTGCGTCACCAGTGGACAGGGCCTCGTCGACCATGAGGATGTCGGGGTCCATGTGTACGCCGACGGAGAAGCCGACGCGAGCGGACTGGCCGGACGAATAGGTCCGCATAGGCCGGTCGACGAAGGGGTCGGTGCCGCCCTCGGCCCATTCGCCGACTTCCTGGGCGCGGAGGCGTACCTCTTTCCTGGACAGGCCCGTCGCCAGGCCGCCGAGGATGATGTTCTCGCGACCAGTGAGCGCGTTGTTGAAGCCGACGCCGAGCGCGAGCATCGTCGACGCCTTGCCCCAGGTTTCGATGTGCCCCGATGTGGGCGGAAGGATGCCGGCGAGGGCGCGGAGCAGCGTCGACTTGCCGGCACCGTTGGCGCCGATGACGCCCATGGTGGTGCCGTTCTTCACGTCGAACGAGATGCCCTTGAGGGCCTCGACGGTGTGGACGGTGCGCGTACCCCGGCCGAATCGGACCACCGCCTGCTTCAGCGTCGGACGCTTCTCGAACGTTGTCTTGTAGGTGATCTTGAGATCGGTCACCCGGACCGCGAGGTCGGTGCGGTCGGGCTCGAGGGTGTAGCCGTCGCGGGTCGTGCGCGTGTTTCTAGAAGATCCGGACAGCGAACTCACGCTCCCTCGTCATGAAGATCAAAGAGCCGATGAGGAACACGCCGATGCCCCAGGCGGAGGCGATGAGCCACGTGCTCAGCGGAGGGATCTGGCCACCCATGAGGAGTTGGGAATAGCCGCCGAGGAGATGGTACGCCGGGTTGAGCTGGGCGATGGTGAGCACAGAGTCGGCCTTTTCCCGCAGCATGGTGGCGGTCCACAGGATCGGAGACAGATAGGTCCAGATCCGGACGAAATAGGGCAGGAAGTTGTTTGTATCGCGGAAATAGACCTGCATCGTCGCGAAGAACGCGGCCAAGCCCGCGCCGAACAGGACCATCATCACAAGGAAGAAGATCGCCAGCAGCTGCTGCGGACCCCACTGGATGCGGGCGTCCCCGAAGAGCGGCGTCAGCAGGAAGATCACGATCGTCACCGGAAGCGTCGGCAGGAACCGGAAGAACGCCGTGTGCACCGCCCCGAGCGGGATCAACAAGCGCGGGAACGCGGTGTTGAGGATCATCTTGCCGGCGGTGGTGACCGAGGTGGCGCCCGCGTTGGCACACGTGGTGATGAACGTGAAGACGAACAGGTTCGTCGTCAGGTGCGCGAAATAGAGCGGATTCGCCGTCGCGCGACCGGACAGGATGGCGACCAGGAGGAAATAGACCAGGGCCATGAGCAGCGGGTTGAGCACCAGCCACAACTGGCCGAAGAAGGTGTCCGAGCTCGAGGCGCGCATGTTCGAGCGCGACAGTTCGAAGGCGAACTCGCGGCGCTGCCAGAGTTCGGAGAGATATTTCCGCAGGGGCGGCAGACCATTGCGATGGGGACCGTAGTGGTTGTAGACGGTCGGATGCGGAGCGGCTGCCGACCCCGTGGCAGCACGATCGTGCTGGCCCGAGGTGAAACCCTCGTCGCTGCCCAGCACCGGATCCTTCGGCCGGGCGTGATCGTGGTCCGTCACCACACCACCTTCGATTCGCCTGTTCTTTCAGCGAGTCAGTCTGCCACCCGTACGCCCGGACGTCGCGTGCCGTGCCGTGTGGGCGTCGGGGATGACCCTCGCTGCGCCCCGAATCCGCTGTGGCGGGGAACACTTCGGGTCGTTGATACCTCTGAGTGGACAAGAACCACTCATGAACCGGCCGCTCGGAGGCTTGGGGATCACCCCCTCCGGCGGCCGCGGCAATTCTTCTCCGAACCGGCCACTCCCACCCGACACGCCGAGAGCGGCTCGAGAGCCCCTGCCAGATGGCACGACTTGGCTCCCGACTCTCGGTGTCGCCTTGGAACCCGTGCCATCTGGCACGTCCGCCCGCACCGCTCAGCGTGTCGCGGGCCAGGTGTGGGTCGGTCAGGCGCGCGAGAGCAGGGACACCAGGAAGTCGGAGGTGCCGGTGAAGGGCCGGAGGTCCCACGTGGCGAAGCGCGCGTCGATGCGGAGACCCGCACGGGTGACGTCTGCGGCGTACGCGTCGAACGAATAGCCCCGACCGGCACCGAAACCGACGACCGCCCGGCCGTTGTCGGCCAGATGAGCACCAAGGCGCGTGAGCACCGTGACCCGGGTGGCCGGGTGGAGGAAGGTCATTACGTTTCCGGCGCAGACGATCGCATCGAACGGCTCGTCGATCCCCCGGGACGGGAGGTCGAGTTCGGCCAGATCGCCAACCAGCCAGGTTGCGCCCGGGAAGTCCTCCTCGGATGCCTGGATCAGGACCGGATCCAGATCGACGCCCACGACGGTGTGGCCCTGACGGGCCAAATAGCCCCCGCTCCGGCCGGCACCACAGCCGGCATCGAGGACGCGCGAACCGCGCTCCACCATCGCATCCAGGAGGCGGGCCTCCCCATAGATGTCGGTCCCCTGGGCCTCCAACTGGCGGAAGCGCGCGGCGTAACGATGGGAATGCTCGGGGTCGGCCTCAACGATCGACGCCCACTGGCTCGGCGGTGTGTTCACAACATTCAATAGTAAGCACCGCGCACCCCGGACGCCTCGTTCGTGCCGGAAGTCACATGGCGTCGGCCAGTTGCTGCGCGTGGGCACGGAGCGTACGCAAACCTCGGCTGCAGCGGCGGCGAATGGTCGTGGGGGACACCCGGAACAGTTCGGCGGCAGCGGGTTCGCTGAGGCCATGGGCATAGACGCTGACCAGCGTCGCGTGGGTGGGCGGGTCGACCAGGCCGAGGTCGGCGGCGAGTCCGAGCACGCCTGCGGCGCTGGGCAGTGGGGTCTCGGGATCCTCCATGACGACGGTGTTCAGTTCGAGGGGATCGCGGAGGTGCAAGCGTCGGGACGGACGCTCCGCATGGACAGCTTTGAGCGTGTCCAGAACGAGATTGCCGGCGATGCGCTGGGGACGCCGCTGCAGTGGATAGGTGCGAATCCGCAGCCAGAGGTGCGTGACATAGTCGCCCACCTCCGCCTGGCCATCCAAAGCTGCGAGCGACCGGAGCCGGGGTAGCAGACCGTGGAGGATAAGGCGCGGGGCCACCTCGCAGCCGGCAAAAGATTCGATCAGCAGCGCGGTGAGGACGGGGTCCGGATCGGTGCGGATGGCGGTGACCACGTCTATTGCCGAGGCACAGGCCCCCAGCGCAGCGTGCCGCTCGGCCCAGCCCTGCACGATCCCCTCCAGTCCCTCGAAGTCCTGCATCACCGTCATCGCCCTCCCGTCGCGTCACCAGAAGTCTCGCGAGCCGGTGTTGTCCGCGGTGTTGTCCGCCACGCGCCGGGTGTTGTCCGGATCGCGGGGGTGTTGGCGACCCGCCCGAGTCAGCCCAGACGAAGGTCCCGGCGGCTGATCAGCAACGCCGCCGCGCCGACCCCGACGACCGTCGCACCCATGAGCCCGAGCGTGAGGGAGCCGATCCAGCCCGCCCAGTCGGGCGTACCCCCGGGTGATCCCACCGGTGGATGACCCAACAAGCTGAGATCGAGCGCCCACTCGGGCAGGTCGACGAGCGCGCCGAAGAACACCGTGAAGCCACTCCACGCGACGACGGCCCAGATCAGTCCGGCCCAGCGCGGCGCGACCGCGGTGAGCAGCGCCGCCCCGGCGATCGCGGCCAGCAGGCCCGGGGTTTCGCCGAGCGTCGCGGACAGGGCGTACGCCATCGGCTCTCCCTCGGCCAACTGGGCCCGGCCGATCAGTCCCATGACCAGGCCGGCGAGAGCGAGCAGGGCGAGTGATCCGATTGCGGCGACGAGTACGCGGGCGAGGAGCGATCGCCATCTCCGGACGCCGGTGGCGAGTTCCTGGACCAGCCGGCCGCTGGATTCCTCACCGCGCCAGCGGAGCGTGAGGAGGGTGCCGCAGATCATCACGAGCAGGGCGACGAACGACCCGAGGAACTCGAAATAGGTGGCGACCGGATCCACCGGCGCCCGCCCGAAGTCGCGCAGGAGGTCCCCGGTCGCCGGATCGCTGGCGATGGTGGTCACCAGTCCGTCGGCCATGGAGCCGAACAGCGCCGCGGTGCCGAGGATGGCCACGGCCCAGCCGATCAGCGAGCTGCGGGTGCTGAGCCAGGCCCACCGCTCCGGGGTAGCGACGCGGATCGCCCGCGCCCGGCCGGCCACGCTGCCCAGCACGGAGCCTCGCAGCTCGCGGCGGCGACTCAGCGCCACCCCGACTCCCGCGAACACCGCACACAACCCCGCCAAGGGGAGCAGCGCCCAGAACCGGTCCTGGGTATACGGTGCCACCACCGTCTTCCAGCCGAACGGCGTGAGCCACTGCAGGGCCTCGGCCCACCAACCGTCGCCGAAGTCGGCGACCACTCGCTCGGCGAACCCCACGGCCAGGGCCACGAATGCCAGGCTCCGCGCCGACCGGGCATCCGGGCGCAGCTGGGCACAGATGATCGCCCACAGCCCGAGGCAGAGCGCGGCGAGAAAGGCGACGGCGCCGTACGCCAGCCCGCCGGCCACGGTCAGCTCGTCGATCGTGGTGCTCTGGGCGGTCAGGATCGCCGCGGACCCGCCACCCACCGCAGCGCAGGCGAGCGTGAGCACGAGGAGGGCGGCGCCGAGGGGCGCACCCGGGCGTACGCCGGTCGCCCGGACCACCTCCAGCCGACCCGAATCCTCCTCGCCGCGGGTGAACGCGATCCCGAGAATCACCGCCATGACCGCGGCCAGGATCACGATGTAGCTCCCGGTCTCCCACGCGAACAACTGGCCGAGAGAGCCGGGGTCGGGCAGTCGGCCATAGAGCACAGTCGACCCCTGCGTCGACTGCATCTGGTCGACCAGGACTGCCCGGGACTGCGGGTCGCCATAGGTCGCCTCATAGGAGGGCGCGGTGATCGATACGAGGACCAGCAGGCCCAGGATCCAGGCGAGGAGGGAGATGCGGTGACGCCGCACCAGGAGCCAGGCGATGCGGATCATCGCGCGGCCACCTCGTAGTGCCGCAGGAAAAGGCTCTCCAGGCTGGCCGGGACGACGGAGACATCGGTCGCGCCGGCTGTGGCGAGCCGGCCCAGGACCTCCGGCAGATCGGCGCGATCGACCTCGCAGGTGAGGGTGTCACCGTCGCGACGTGGTGCCCAGTGCCGCAGATCCTCGACCAGCAGATCGACGGTCTGACCGCTCACGGTGACGTCGAGGGCGGCCAGGTGGCGCAGGTGGGCGAGGCTGCCGGACTCGACGATCAGGCCGTCGCGCACGATCGTCACGTCGGTGCACAGACGCTCGACCTCGGCGAGGATGTGGCTCGACAACAGGACTGTGCGGCCGGCTGCGGTCGCCCCGTGGATGCAGTCCGAGAACACGCGTTCCATGAGCGGATCCAGCCCGGCCGTGGGCTCGTCGAGGATCAGCAGCGGCGTCGGTGCGGCGAGGGCGGCGATGAGCATGACCTTCTGGCGGTTGCCGGTCGAATAGGACCGGACTCGCTTGCTCGGGTCGAGTGCGAAACGTTCGATGAGCTCCCGCTCCCGCTCCCGATCGCGTACGCCCCGCAGCCCGCCGAGCACGTCGAGCACCTGGCCGCCGGTGAGGTTGGGCCACAGGGCGACATCACCGGGGACATAGGAGACCTGCCGGGTGACCTCGGCCGGATGCGCGCCGGGATCGAGACCGAGGACGCGGACGTGGCCGGAGGTCGCGTGATAGAGCCCGAGGAGCACGCGGATGGTGGTCGACTTCCCTGCACCGTTGGGGCCGAGGAAGCCGTGCACGGTTCCGGCTGTGACGGCCAGGTCGACACCGTCGAGGGCGCGGAACTCCCCGAAAGTCTTGACGAGGTCGCGGACCTCGATGGGTTGGGTGGACGTGGGGTCGGTGCTCATCGGGGGCTTCCTTTCGGTGCGTCGGCGTGATCGACCAGGGCGACGGCCGCCGGGACGGCGCGGCGGATGACCTCGGCCTGACGCCCGTCGGAGCAGACGAGCACCGAGAAATTGACCAGCGTCGTCATGGCCCGCGGGGATCGGGCCCATCCGGGCAACAGGTCGAGGAAGGCACGCGTCAGCTCGAGGTTGTTGGCGCACCAGCCGACCATCCCGTCGACGAGGGAGTCGATCTCGGCTGTGGCCTCGTCGTCGGGCAGCGACCCCAGCCGGGCATAGCGGGCATAGAAATCCACGATGACCGCCATGTCCTCGTCGGTGAGGGTGGTGATGAGGGAATCCGCGCGCTTGGGCACCAGCCCGCGTTGGGCGAACAGCTCCGCCAGGCGGCGCTCCCGATTCAGCACCTTGAGAGTCGCGGGGTCGTTCACCTTGCGGGCGATCCGGTCATAGAACAGGGCGACGGCCGGGGGGAGCGCCGTCAGCCCGCGACCCTCCTCGGCCATCGCGATGAGCGCGGCGATCTTCTGGTGCTGCGTCCGCAGCTCCGCGATCCGGTCCTCCAGGCCGGCCGCTGTGGCGTACAGGTCCCGCAGGCTGCCCGCATCCGGATTGGGCGTCGGCTCACCGGCCTCGGTCTCCGCGGCGATGAGGTCGGCCACGGTGTCCAGCGGCAGTCCCGCTTCGGCGAGCCAGCGGATGCGAAGGACACGGGCGATGTGTTCGAGGCCGTAGTCCCGGCGCAGCCCGCCTTCGGGGACGGGCAGGAGGCCGATCTGGTGGTAATACCGGATCGTTCGCACGGTCGTGCCGGTCAAATCGGCGCAGTCGGAGATTCGCACGAACGATTCTCTTCATGTGACGTTGCGTCACAGTCAAGCCCTGTCGCGATCTTCCGCGAGAATTTGCTGGGCGAGCGTGTCCCCCAGCCACTCGGCGTACGCCTCAGGGGTCCAGCCGCAACGCTCGGTCGCATCGAGCCAGGTCTGGAGACCCGTGAGCAGCCAGGCCCGATCGGTGGCGCGCTGCTCGGACAGCCCTGCCCGCAGCGCGCCCATCCCGGCGAGCCGCTCCACGAGCGAGGCGAGGGCCTGGCGGCGGTGCTCGTCGCCCTGTTCGGCGAGATCGGTCAGCTCGGCCATGGCCTCCTGCGCGATCGAAAACGACGGGCTGCTGGCCACGAAGAACGCCCGTGTCCATTGAGCGAAGGCAGCGAGAATGCGGGCCGGGTCCTGTTCCTCGGCGATCCGCGCGCGCCAGGTCGAGGCCTCCGCCGACTCCTCCATCTGTTCGAGGATCGCACGCACGAGCGCGGGCTTGTTGCCGAACACGGCATAGACCGTCTGTTGCGACACGCCCGCTTCCTTCGCTACCGCCGCGATCGTCGTAGCCGCGAATCCGTCGCGCTCGAACAGTCGTCGGGCCGCGGCGGTGATGGTCGCGCGCGTGCGGGCGGCCTGTTCGGTGCGTTTGGGCGAGCGATAGGTACGCCGACCCTGCGGTTCGGATGTCATGTCGCCTCCTCCTCAAAGAGTGGAGTTGACTCTATTCAATAGAGTGAACTACAGTCAAAGCATGCAGACCATCGAGAAGGCGGCCACCATGACGGACAACACCGGGACCATCGACCGCGCAGCGGTGCGGGCCAAGGATCACGCGAGTATGGCCGTGGTCCTCGCGGCGGCGAGCATCGCGTGGTTTGTTTGGGGCCATCAGGGCGGGGAGATCTCCGGCTGGCTGGAAGCCGGGATGGGCGCCGGGCTCTTGGCGTTGATCGCTGCGATCGTGGTCATGCGCGGCATTCGCGTCGCGCCGTCGCTCGCCTTCGACCCGGCGATCCGGAAGGTCTATTGGACCTCGGTCATCGCCGAGGTCGTGCTTATCGTGGGCGGCGTTATCGTGCTGAACCTGATCGGCCAGAGCGCCTATCTGTCGACCTGGACCCTGGCGATCGTCGGCCTCCACTTTCTTCCGTTCGTGAAGGCGTTCCGGGCGCCGCTCCTGCGCTGGGCCGCGGTGGCGTGCGTCCTGGTTGCAGGCATCGCCCTCTGGGCGGGGCTCGCCGGCTGGGCTCCGGCGCCGACGATCGGGGGTGCCGGTGGTGGACTGGTCCTGCTGGGCTTTTCTCTCCTGCTGATGCGCGAGGCGCGGGGTCAGCGCCCGGCGATGCCGGTTTCGTAGGCGAAGAGCACCAGGCTCACCCGGTCGCGGGCCTGCAGCTTCGACAGCAGCCGCCCGATATGCGTCTTGACCGTGCCCTCGGCCATATAGAGCCGGGCCCCGATCTCGGAGTTGGTCGCCCCGGACGCGATCTCGGTCAGCACCTCGAGCTCGCGCTCGGTGAGGACATCCAGCCGCGGGTCCGGGCCACTGCGAGGGTTGGCCGGCAGGGAGGGCACCACCTGGTCGAGCAGTCGCCGGGTCGCGCTGGGTGCCACGACCGCATCGCCCGCAGCGACATCACGGATCGCCGACAGCAGCTCCTGGGGTCGCGCATCCTTGAGCAGGAACCCCGAGGCGCCGGCCTTGAGAGCGGCGAAGACATATTCGTCGAGGTCGAAGGTGGTCAGCACCAATACCCGGGTCCCGAGGTCGGCCCGCACCAGTCGCCGCGTGGCCTCGACCCCGTCCATCACCGGCATCCGGATGTCCATCAGCGCGACATCGGCAGGCTCGGCGGTCAGGGCCGCCACGGCCTCGGCGCCGTCGGAGGCCTC
The DNA here is from genome assembly GCA_964515145.1 of uncultured Enemella sp. GTDB lineage: Bacteria > Actinomycetota > Actinomycetes > Propionibacteriales > Propionibacteriaceae > Enemella. The sequence goes on along the minus strand of CAZEVN010000078.1, from coordinate 2,702 downwards.
CCCGACGACCTCCATGTCATCCTCTGCCTCGATGAGCATGCGAAAGCCGCTGCGCACGAGCGACTGATCATCGACGAGGAAGACACGGATCATGGGAGGCCTTTCCTTGGTGTTCCGAACGGTGTGGTGTGGTCTGTGGCGGGGCCGGTGCGCAGCTGGTTGCCGGTCGGGCTGACCGGCACGACGGCGTACACCCGAAATCCACCCTCAGGGCGCGGACCGGCTTCGAGTGTGCCACCCCGCGCGGCCACGCGCTCGTGCATGCCCTTCAAGCCGTTGCCGAGCCCGTCGGATCGGCTCTGGGCCCCGAGCCCGTCGTCGGTGACGTCGACCTCGATCCGGTCGGCATCGAACCTCAGCCGCACCTCGGCCCGGGCCGCCGGGCCCGCATGCTTGAGGAAGTTGGTCAGGGCCTCCTGCACGATCCGATAGACCGTGAGCTGCGTGGCGGCGCCGCAGTCGGGCGTATCCCCCGACCGCAGCAGCCTGACCCGCTCCCCGGTTCGGTGGACCATCTCACCGATGTCGCCCAGGCCGGGCATCGGGGCGTACGCCGAGTCCTCCTCCGGTGAATTCCGCAGCACGCCCACGATTCGGCGCATTTCGACCAGGGCCTCCCGGCCGGTTCCGGCGATGGTTTCCAGGACCTCGGCCGCCCGTTCGGGTTTCTTCGCGGCCAGCGCGCGCCCGCCCTCGGCCTGCACGATCATCACCGAGAGCGAGTGGGCCACGATGTCGTGGAGTTCGCGAGCGATCTGTTGGCGGGCGTTGATCTCAGCCATGCGGGCCCGCTGGTCGCGTTCGGCCAGCAGCGTCTGCACGCGCTCCTGCTCGTTGCGTTCGGCCGCCTCGGCCGCCTTCTCGGTCTCACGCAGGCGGCGACCGATGACGTAGGGCGTCAGAACCATGCCGAGGCACACGAGCATGACGATGACGAGGAAGTTGAGCTCCCAGGGATTCAGCAGATACCACTGCAGCGGGCCGGCGATGGAGGCGGCCAGCCCGACGAGGACCGCGCTCCGCGAACTGCGCGCATCGACCTCGCGAGCCACCGAATAGACCACCAGTGGCACCGCCACGAGCGCGGGCAGCGGGCCGTTCACGATCAGCATGTGACCTATCCCGCCCAACGTGCTCAGCAGCAGCATGACCTGCGGATAGCGACTGCGCAGCGCCAGTGGCGCGATGAGGGCGACGGACACCACGAACTGCAACTCGATGGGTGAGCCGAGATAGCGGAAACCGATGGCGTACGGAAAAAACGCTCCCAGCAACAACACCAGCCCGGTCAGCGCAAGATCGCCGCTCAGCTTGTTGCGCCGAGCGGCGCGGGCGGTGGTGGACGTGATCCGGTCGCGCAGTGACATCGGGGCCCAGCCTAGGTGGCGAGGTCGGCCGGGGCGTCGGTCCTTGGTCGTCGGGGGTGTGCACCTGTGGGGGCAGATACGGGATCGCGCCCGGCGAGGTCATCGCGTTGTGGTCGGCGGATCGCGACTTCTCCTGGTTTCCCCAGCTCACGGTGGTGAACCCCTTGGCGACCTGACCGGTGGCGGGAAGAGTTCGGTGGGGCCGGTCTCGGTAGCATCGATGTATGCCTGCCCCGCACCCCGTTCGTGATGGCATCCTGGCCGTCGCTATCGGCGGGGTGCTCGCGCTGGCGTTGCTGCTGGGCGTACGCCTGACGCAGGGCCCGCTCGCCCCCGGCGACCCGACGATCGGCGCCACCCCGATGGGTCCGCAGGCCTCGGCCCGGGACTCCTGCGACCGGCAGGTCGGAGGCGGGGGCGGTCCGGCGGAGCCGGATCCTGTGCCCGGACCAGAGTTTCCTCGTCAGCAGCATGATCTCGACAACGGGCATCCGGTGACGATCACCGCCCGGGGCAACGCCGAGGTGGCCTATCACCGCCTTGCCGAATTCGCCACGGTCGTGGAGTTTCGCTGCGCCGACTGCGAGGGCAAGCTCGACGTCTTCAACACGGGTGCGGCGGTCCCCATCGTCAGCGGCGAGACCAATGGCGAACCGGTCAGCATCGAGTGGCTCATCGACACCGTCCACGAGGTGGCGGCCGGACCCGACAATTCCCTGCTGATCCGCGCGACCGGCGACTGGACGCTGACCCTGAAGTCCTGGCATGACCTGCCGATCACCGATGAGCGGGTCGACGGTCATGGTGCGCGCGTGATCCGTGTCGATGTGCCCAGGGTGCGATTGACCTTCGCTCCGCTCAACTCGCGTGATTCCCTGAATGTCTATGCCTATCGGCTGGCTGATCGGGAATTCCGCGCCAATGAGTGCATCGGCCGGTTCGAGAGCCGCGAGCTTGACCTCAACGGCGGCGACGTCCTGCTGGTCTGGTCATTGGGCGAGTGGACTTTGGAACCGCTGGGTTGAGCGCCTGCCGCGCGGGTGAACGCCTGGGCCTCATGATCCCCGGTGCGCTCCGCGCACCTGCGGACGGGGCTTCGCTTGTGGTGGCGACAAGGTCGGCCCATTCAGCTTGCCTTCCCTCTGCGCGGTCGTGTCACCACGGCAGACCCGCCGAAAACCAGGAATCGCCGGTAAAGACCCGTCGTTCAGCGTCCGTTCGCCGCAGTCAGCGCCCCTTTCCGGCTTGAGCTTGCGCTTCCTCGGGGCTGAAATCCATCCAGCTTGTCCTCGCCGACTCCGCCCCCGGTGCACGGGGAGCCTTAGACGCGAAGGC
>CAZEVN010000077.1:0-15578 GCA_964515145.1 uncultured Enemella sp. | reverse complement strand
TGTTCTTCGTGCGTCGGGACAGCACCTCCAGGGTCTGCTCGACCTCGCTGTCCCGGCCCACGACCGGGTCCAGGCGGCCCTCACGGGCGGCCTCGGTCAGGTCCCGGCCGTACTCGTCCAACGTCGGGGTGCTCGACTGCGCCCGGCCCGACCGGGCCGGGCCCTCGGCGCCGGCCGGGCTGGTCGGGCGGACCGCGTCGGTGTCCGGCAGCGCCCGGGCCAGCACCCTCCCAGCCACGGACTCGGTGTTCGCGGCCAGCCCCAGCAGCAGGTGCTCTGGGTTGATCGACGCCGAACCCGCACCCCGCGCCTGCCGGTACGCATCCAGCAGCGCCCGCTTCGCGGCCGGCGTCAGCGACAAGCCCTCACCCTGAGCTGCCGGCTCACCGTGCGGAACCGCCTGCTCCAACTGGGAGGCCAACGCGGCGACGTCCACCCCGGCCTGCTCGAGCAACGTCCGGGTCGCAGGCTCCTGGGTCGCCGCCCACAGCAGATGCTCGGCGTCGACGTCGCCGTTGCCCCACTGCGCCGCCTACGCCGCTGCTCGCGAGATCAAAGCGCGCGCCTCCGCCGACAAGGACCGCGACAGGTCCACCCGCTGCATCGACGGCGCCGTGGTCTGGCGGGCGCCGAGCAAGCTGAAGGGGTCCCGTCCGCCGAAGAACTGGTTGATCAGGTCATCGAAGGGGGAGTCGAACCCGAATCCGCTGGTCATGGCTACCTCCGAACCTGCCACGGGCGCCGCCGGTCAGCACCGGCGCCCACGACGACGTCACTGTGCATGGCCGGACCCCTCACCAGAACCCTGCTGACCGCCCTGCTCGATGCTCTTCTGCCCGCCGGAGGCGGTGACCTGGATCTTGCGGGGCTTGGACTCCTCCGCCAGCGGGATGGTCAACGTCAGGACACCATCGGCGTAGTTGGCCTGGATGCGGTCCACCGCCAAGCCCTGACCCAGCGTGAGCTGGCGAGCGAACGTCCCCGCGGGGCGCTCCCGCACCAGCCACTGCGCCTCGCCCACCTGCTGCGGGCGCCGCTCGGCACGCACCGTCAGCGTGCGGTCCTCGACGTCGATGTCGATCGAGCCCGGGTCCACGCCCGGCAGGTCGATCTTGACCACGAATTCCTCACCGGAGCGGTACAGGTCCAGCGGGATCAGCGCAGCGGACGGGCTCTGACGCAACGCCGAGCCGTGAACCGACCCAGGTTCTGTGCCGCTCCTATGCGGGGAGCGGCTCTCGGGTGAGAGCGGCGTAGTAGGCAGCCTCGTATTCGTCGGGGCTGACCATTCCGAGGCTACCGTGGAGGCGCCGGTGGTTGTACCAGTCGACCCAGCCGGCGGTCGCGTATTCGACGTCGGCGATCGTCTTGTAGGGGCCGTCGTGGAAGATCGTGGTGCGCACGCATTCGGCCTTGTAGAGCCCGTTGATCGTCTCCATCAGGGCGTTATCGTACGCATCGCCGACCGATCCGATCGAGGGGGCGATCTGCTCGAGCGCGAGGTGCTCGGTCAGCACAACCGACGTGTACTGCGAGCCCGCGTCGCTGTGATGACGGAGCTGCTTCGGCTGGATCGGGTGGCCTTGCCGGTCACGTTCCCACAGCGCCATCCGCAGCGGCGTCATGACCAGGTCCGTGTGCTTGGTGGTCTGCGCGTGCCAGGCCACGATCCGTTGGGAGAACACGTCGAGGATGAACGCGACATACACCCAGCCCGCCCACGTGCGCACATATGTAAAATCCGTCACCCAGGTGTGATCGGGCCGCGGTGCGGTGAAGTCCCGATTCAGCAGGTCCCCGGCGCGGACGCCGTCCTTAGCGGGGATTGTGGTGCGGATCGTCTTCGCACGAGTGATGCCTTGCAACCCGAGGGCACGCATCGCCCGATCCACTGCGCCGCGGGACGCGTTCGCAATAGCGGTGCGGCGGATCAGCGCGGTCATCTTCTTACGCCCATACAAGCCCTCCGGCGTCATCCTTCGCCGCTCGGTCCCATCGGGCAGGACCTCGGTGCACCAGGCTGCGTTGCGGACGGCATCGACGACCAGCGCGTCGGTGACGGTCCGCACGGAGACACGGCCTTGCCGCCAGGCCCGGTAGGTGCGCGCAGCGATCTTGACGCCCTGCTCCTGCAGGACCTCGATGATCGACTCGACTGCGTGCCCCTCAGCTCTCATCTGGTCGATGAAGCCCATCATCAGCGGTTGCGGGGGTCGAGTTCCCCCACGAAGAAAGTCGTCGCCGCTTTCAAGATCGCGACCTTGTCGCGCAGCTCCTTGTTCTCCGCCTTCAAGCGGCGGATCTCAGCGTGTTCTTCGCTGGTCTGCCCATCACGGTCACCGGCGTCGATGTCGGCTTGCACGACCCACCGTCGCAGCGACTCCGCGCCGACGCCTTCCTGACGGGCTACGGCCGCGATGGCCTTCGCGTTCGAGGGGTACTCGGCCCGATGCTCGCGCACCAGCCGGACAGCGCGCTCACGCAGCGCGGGATCGATCTTCTTCGGCATGATGACATCCAATCAACTCAAAAGGATGCGGCACCAAACCTGGGTCGGTTCACCGAGCAGACGCTCGACCTCACGGAACGGATCGAGAACGGTCATCGCAATCATCACCTCTCTGTGCCGGTGCCAGGACAGTCCCGGCCGGACATCCATGGCACCACGACCGCCCCGCAGCACGCATCTCGACCGGAGCTCGCCGGGTGACGCCCCACTGAGTGGCGTAATTAACAGGTGGCCCCTCCGGCCCTTCAGACCGAACCTCGAGCTTCGCGGTCCAGCGCTTAAAGACGTGTCCCGTTCAAGGATCGGCTTGCGGAACGTGAGCCTCACTCGCAGCGCCCTCTTGCCCGCGTGCTTGGGGGCCGCCACTGAGCTCCGACAGAACCCCGCCATATAGCGGCGCAAGCCACAAAATGGCGTGGGCCGAGAACCGCGAACCGTCAAGCATCCTGAAGAGGGCGACGAGCCCTCGTCGTCGCTGTAGCGGAATCGTTCGTTTGCGTACAGCAGACTGCCAGTGGTGCGCCGTGGCTGCCAAGAATGGAATGCGGCAATCAGAGCCGCACTGTCAACGTGATGCGGGACTCCATCCAGGGCTCCCGCCGCAGCTGACCGTGGAAGGCCGGCACGGGGATCCGATGGCAGCGGACTGGCATCGACGTAGCCCGTAGATGCCCGGGATAGGTGGGCGGCTTAGTGTGGCGCGGACAGTGCTAGACGACGTCACCGCGCTGCTAGCGCAAGCGCGTGCGGACGTAACCGCGCAGTCCACCGCCACCGTCGCCCAGCGGGTAGCGACCACGTTGTTGCGCCTGGCCGGGAAGTTCGGGCAGGACAGTGCCTGTGGTGGCACCTTGATCCAGCTGCCGCTGTCTCGCACCGACCTGGCCGGCATGGCCGGTTCGACACCGGAGTCCGTCTCCCGGGTGATGAGCCAGCTCCGCAAGGACGGCATCATCGACTCCGGACGCAGATGGACCGCCATCCTGGACCGCGGCCGTCTGCTCGCCACCGTGGCGGCCAGTGCCTGAGGGCCGAGGACTTGCTGATGTCTGTTGCGGTTGATTGACGTAGATCATGGTTCGGTTCCTGCCCCGCCCGTAACGTCGTAGCCAGCACCCAAGAAGGGTGAGACCTCGTCAGAAATGGAAGGGACACACTATGAGCACCACCGCTCCCACCATCACCCACACCATCCTGCGCGCCGAGGGCTTCTCCTGCCCCTCCTGCGTGGCGAAGATCGAGAAGCGTGTCGGGCGCCTGGACGGCGTCAGCGCCGTGAAGGTCCAGTTCGCCTCCGCGCGCATCGAGGTCGACCACGACCCGGCGAAGGCCAGCGTCGAGGACCTGATCGCCGCCGTTGCCAAGGCCGGGTACGTCGCCAAGCCCGCCGCATTCTGACGCCCGCCGCGCCAAGGAGAAGGACAGTGAGCGTGATGGCGCAGGCGGCGCACCTGCAGTTGCGCCTGGGGGAGTTGTTCTGCCCCTCGTGCGCCACCGACATCAACCGGCACCTGAAGCGTCTTGCGGGTGTGCAAGCCGTGCACGTCGATCTCGGCTCCCGCCGGGTCGACGTCGACTACGACCCTCAACGCTTGGACGTCGAGGACATCCTGGTGACCGTCGGCGGTGCCGGCGTTACCGCAAGCGTTGTCTCGGAGGACAGGTAGAACCGCCTCCACTGGGACAAGCGGGGACGTCGACCCGTGCCCAGACCGCAAGCGAGAGCCCAAACTGGCCGGACGGCCCCCGCCGCCAATCGGTGCCCGAACCGGTCACGGGCTCCATCAATGAATCAGGGGGAGCCTGCCCGCTGCTTTGTGGAGTTCGAGCCGCTGGTATTCCCCCGTCCGAAACTCAGGAGGTCGCTATGATCGTCAAGCTTCACCATGTCCCGCCGCGCCTGGCGAGCGGGGCCTTCATCTTGAACACCGGAATCACGAAGCGGTCATTGGACCTCGAAGGGGCAACGGGGTTGCGGGACCAAGCCGCCAACGCGTTCCCGTTCTTGAAGAAGATGGACCCGGTCCGCTTCGGGAAGGCGTTGTCGACCTTCGAGACCGCTCTGGGCACGGCGCTGCTAGCCCCGGTGGTACCCACCCGGGTGGCCGCGGCCGGCCTGAGTGGTTTCTCGGCCGCATTGATGGCCGTGTACCTCAAGACGCCAGGCTTCACCCGTGATGACGGAATCCGTCCAGCGCCGGCTGGCATGGGGATTGCTCGGGACGTCTTCATGCTCGGTAGCGGTCTGGGCCTGATGGTGGAGGAACTGGCAACCAGGCGAACCTGACGGAGCCGGGCCCTACCCCCGGTTCGTGGACACGGGGTGTGATTACGCGGCGGTTGCGAGCGTAGCGGTGTAGGCGGTCTCGTAGGCGGTCGGCGGCTGGTAGCGGCACCAGGAGTGGCGACGCTTGGTGTTGTAGCGGGTCAGCCATCTGAAGGTCTGCCGGCGGCAGGTGAGCTCGTCGGTCCAGCAGGCGACGTCTTGGAGGACCTCGCGCTTGAGCGCGGCGTTGAACGACTCCGCCAGGGCGTTGTCGGCCGACGACCCGATGGCGCCCATCGACTGGGTGACGCCCAGGTTCTTGCAGAGCGTGGCGTAGTCCTTGAAGGTGTAGACCGATCCGTGGTCACTGTGGAAGATCGCACCGGCCAGACTCCCGCGTGCTGCGGCAGCTGCCTTGAGCGCGTCGGTGACGAGGTCGGTGCGCATGTGGTCGGCGATTGCCCAGCCAACGAGGCGACGGCTGTAGCAGTCGATCACGGTAGCCAGATACAGGTTGGTCCCGTCGGCGATCGGTAGGTAGGTGATGTCTCCGACGTAGCGCTGGTTGGGCCCCTGGGCGGTGAAGTCCCGCTTGAGCAGGTCGGGGACCTTCGCGTTCGAGGGTTCGGGCACGGTCGTCCTGACGACCAGATAGGCCAGCAGGCGGAACTCCATGGCCTTGAGGGGCACTTCGGTGCCGTTGACATGGACGCGGCCCGAGGCCGGGTCGACCCGCAGATAGCCGTCGTCATAACCGGCCCCGCCGGCCTTCTCGCGCCGGGCCAGAAGCCGGCGTACTTTGGCCGCCAACTCTGCCAGCGAGAACGGTTTCACGATGTAGTCATCGCCCCCCATCGACAGCGCGAGGACCTGATCGGCCTCTGCCTGCCGGGCCGACAGAAACACGATGGGCGCGTCGGTGTGCTCGCGGACATGGGTGCACAACTCGAGCCCGCTCATGCCCGGGAGGTTGATGTCGAGCAGCAACACCGCGGGCGTCCCCTCGGCGAGGGCGATCAGGGCGGATTCGGCGGTGCTGACATGGCGGCAGGAAATTCCGGAGATCAACAGATATTCCGCGATCGAGGCTCCGAGTTCGGGTTCGTCCTCGACCAGCAACACCTCGTTCATGGCACCTCCTCGCCCGAGTCTGGCATGACCCGGTGACACCGGCGCGGTTTCGGCCCGGGCAGCGGGGACGGCAAAGGCCCGGGAAAGTGTTCTCCCGGGCCTTGCGATCGATTGGGCGGATCAGCGCTTCACGGTGATGTGCACGTGGTCCTTGTGGTTGGCGGTGTTGGAGCCGCGGTCGGCCATGAAACGCCAGCCCTCCCGCTGCCGCGCGACCGACCAGATGCGCTGGTCCCAGATGATGTAGTCGATATTGAGCTCGGTCGCGTTCGCCTGGGCCCAGGCCGCGAGGCGGTTGCCCACGTCCTTGTTGGTGTACGTCATGAAGTCGAGGGCCCGGCCGGAGGGATGATCCGGGATCGGGTCGGAGCGCACCCCATAGATGGTCCGGATCTCGGGGAAGTTCTTGGTGGCCTCGGCGAGGAGATAGCGCGAGTTGGGGGTCAGGCCGGGGAGGTTGAACGTCGGGGCGGCCGGGGCGCTGTCGGCCAGATACTGCGCGGTCACCCAGCGGACGTTGCCCTGATAGACGACCTCGGCGCGACCATTGACCACGCGACCGGTGACCTGGAGCGCCGCACCGCGCGGGGCATCACCGTGGTTGACGAACTGGTCCTCCGGCGACGAGCGCAGGATGAGGGCTGTGGTGGCGTACTTGGTGCCCGTCGTCGCCGGCAGCGCCGACGTCGGCGGCTTCGGGACGCTCGCGGTGCCCGACAGATATTGGCTGGTCACCCAGCGCAGGGCGCCCTGGTGGATCACCTGGGTGCGGCCGTTCTCGGTGACACCGGTCAGCTGGAGCACTGTGCCCACAGGGACGGTCGCCACGGACGTGAAGTCGCTGCCCGAGGTGGTGCGGATGAGCAGGGGAGCAGTCGCCGTGGCCGAACCGGTCGCGGCCGGCAGGCCGTCGCCCGCAGGCTGGGGTGTGCTCGGAACCGTCTGGCTGAGGTATTGCGTCGCGACCCAGCGCAGCTGGTCCGCGTGCACGATCTGCGAATAGCCGTTCGCTGCGACGCCGGTCGTGGAGACCTTGGCGCCCTTGTCCAGCACTGTCACGACTCGATAGGAGAGGCTCGCGCCGGTGCGGACGTTGAGGCGGGCGGTGGTGTACGCCGTCCCGCGCTCGGCGGGAACCGCTTGGCTCGGGGTGTTGCCGGCGCCGACGGCGTTGAGGTACGCCCCGGAGACCCAGCCCTCCTGGCCCCGATAGCTGATCGGCATCCAGCCGTCACGCGACGGCCCGGTGGAGTCGATGTTCGAACCGGTCGGAAGCGTGCCGAGGATCCGATAGCTGGTGCCGGGCCCCGAGCGGACGTTCAGCCCACCATTGGCTTTCACCGTGAACGGGTCGGCCGTCGCCGATGCGCTGTAGGCCACGCTGCCCACCGCGCCGAATGTCACGATCATCACAGCGGCCGCGCCCAGTGCGGTTGCGGAACGCGCTCTGCGTAGGACTCTCACCAGTCTCCCCCTCGGCAGCGACGCCACCTGATTTCTCCGGTTCGGGCGGCCGCATACAGCGACCGAGTCCGGGACGGCTGGTTCGCCCACTTCCCAGAAGACGACTCGTTCGTCCCGGACTGAACGGGAATCTAGTTCTGTCACACGGGGTCTGTGCAATCCCAGAAGAACTCTTTCGTCACACACGCAACACGACACGCCGAGTGGAGGGCCGGAACTACATGGGCGTCATTTGGGGGTTCGATAAGTTCGGGGCATGGCAGTGGAGATGTCGTTCGCAGAGTTCGAGGACCTGGTTGATCGGGCGATCGAATCGGTGCCGCAGTCGCTGGTGGAGCTCATCGACAACTGCATCGTGGTGATCGAGCCGGAGCCGCCGGAGGATGATCCGCACCTGCTGGGCCTGTATGACGGAATCCCTTTGACAGAAAGGAATTCCAGCTATTCGATGGTCCTCCCGGATCGCATCTTCATCTACAAATCCACCACCCTGGCGATGTGTGACACCTATGAGGAAGTGGTCGAAGAAGTCCACATCACCGTCGTCCACGAGATCGCCCATCACTTCGGTGTGACCGACGAGACGCTGCACGAATTGGGCTACGACTAGGGCTGTTTTCCTGGGCGGCAGGTGACCGACCTCACACCGCCTCAGGTGGCTCAAAGAAATCTCTCAACCCCAACGTGAGGTTGCGGGTTTTTTCCCTGAGGGTTCAGGGTCGCGATATGCACACCCAGGTGGAGTCGGTCGAGCTGACCCAGGTGGTGGCGGTGCCGAGCGCCTCGGCAGGTGCCCACCCCGATTGCAGGTCGGCCCGCGACAGGGGGGTCGCACCGCATCCGACAGCCAGTTCGGTCAGGGCGTCCCCGGCCGCGATCACCGCGATGATCCGCATGACCCGATGCTCGTGGTTCGCGACCAGCGTGGCCAGGACCTCCGCGGCGTACCCCGGGGCGACCACCACCAGCGCCCGCTCGTCCTGCGCGGCGTGCGTCAGCACCGGCAGGAGCTCACGCATCGTGGCGACGGGCTCGGCGCAGACCGCGACGAGCGGGTGATCGAGCACGGCGCGGCGGCTGGGCGGGTCGGTGACGAAGCGCGGGGAGGCGAGTCCGGCCTCCCGCGTGGGTACGCCCCTGAGGTCGCGTTCGAGGGCGTCCCGACGCTCGGGACCGAGTTCGAGGGACCCATCGCGGGGCGCGGGCCCGCTGACATAGGCGGGGTCAGGGCCGGCGTACCCGGGAATGGCCCGATCGGGCGCTCGCCGGAGCTCACCGGCGCGCTGGCGATTGCGCTCGCGGTCCCACAGCACGCCGAAGATGATGACCGCCACGCCGACGGTCATCATCACGACGAGACCGACCTGCCAGGGGGCCACTGCTCAGCCCCCAGCGATGCGGGTCAGTTCTGCTGCCCCGGCCACTGCTGCGGCGGCGTGCCATAGCCGGGCTGATGACCCTGCGGGCTGGGTTGGGCCTGAGGCTGCCAATAGGGCTGCTGGCCATAACCCTGATCGGGCTGGCCATAGGGCTGCTGCTGGTGCTGCGGGCCCGGGCCGACAGCGGGCGGGCCGTCGGCGCGCTGCACGCGGCTGGTGCGCTCATCGTCCTCGGACTCGCGCTCCCGCTCCTTGCGGCGATTGGGGGTCTCGAGGGCCTGGGCCTGCTCGATGGCCTCCTCGACGGTCTTGGCCGACTTCTCTTCTTCCTCGGCCTTCTGGGCGGCGATCTCGGCAAAGACGTCCACGCGCTCGGGGGCGCGGAACTCGGTCGGGTTGGCCCGCTCGGGGATCGACGAACCGGTCGTGGTCTGCGGCCCGAAGGCGCTCCCGAGGCCCTTGAGGGCGTCGTTGAGCTCCGACGGCACGATCCACATCTTGTTGGCGTCGCCCTGGGCGAGGGTGGGCAGCATCTGCATGTACTGATACGCCAGCAGCGCCTGATCCGGCTGTCCCGCGTGAATGGCACCGAACACCGTGGTGATGGCCTGGGCCTCACCCTCGGCGCGGAGCATCGCGGACTGACGATCGGCCTGCGCGCGAAGGACAGCGGCCTCGCGCTCACCCTGGGCGCGCAGGACCGACGACTCCTTGTCGCCGCTGGCCGAGAGGATCTGGGACTGGCGCTGGCCCTCGGCCAGGAGGATCGCGGCGCGCTTGTCGCGCTCGGCGCGGGCGCCCTTCTCCATCGCATCGCGGATGGTCGCCGGCGGTTCGATCGAACGGAGCTCGACACGGTTGACCTTGATGCCCCACTTGCCGGTGGCCTCGTCGAGGACGACGCGCAGCTTCTGGTTGATCTCCTCACGGGAGGTCAGGGTCTGCTCAAGATCCATGCCGCCGATGATGTTGCGGAGCGTGGTCATGGTCAGCTGCTCGATCGCGGCCTCATAGTTCTGGGCCTCATAGGCCGCCCGCTTGGGATCGACGATCTGGTAGTAGATGACCGAGTCGATCCCCACCATCAGGTTGTCCTCGGTGATGACGCCCTGGGGCGGGAACGACACGACGTTCTCACGCATGTCGAGGTTGTAGCGGACCTTGTCGATGATCGGCACCACCAGGTGGGGGCCGGGCTCGAGCGTCTTGTGGAACTTGCCGAGCCGTTCGACCAGGCCGACCTGCTGCTGGCGGATGACCTTGATCGCCGAGGCGAGCAGGACGATCACGAAGACGATCAGGATCGGGAGCCAGATGAACTCCATCGGTGCACTTCTCCTTGGTTGGGGTTTCCAGGGTCTCGCGGGGCAGGGGTCAGGGCAGGATCTCGAACCGCGGATGGACCAGGGCGGTCACGCCGTCGATCTCGAACACCTCGACGCGCTCACCCGGCGCGATGATGCGGTCGGGGTCATAGGCCCGCGCCGACCAGGTCTCACCGTTGATCTTGACCTCGCCACCGTCGGCGGTGATCTGGGCGGTCGCGATGCCCTCGCTGCCGACCAGCTTCTCCAGCGCCGATCGATATCCGGGAGCGCTGCGGACCTTGCGGAGCAGCGTGGGGCGCAGCACGAACAGCATCAGCACCGACACGATCACCGCGACGACGATCTGGATCACGAGCGCGCCGGGCAGAATCAGCGAGGTGACCATCCCGGCCAGGGCGCCCGACGCCAGCATCAGGAGCGTGAGCTCGAGCGTCAGCATTTCGGAGGCTCCCAGAATCAGGGCCAGCGCCAGCCACGCGGCCCACAGATTCTGTTGCAGCCATTCACCCATGCAGCGCCCCCCTGATGCGGTCTTCCCGGGTTGTCACAGCCCATTCTCGCATCCATGACCAACCCAATCCTTGGCCGGCAGTGCGACACTCGTACTTGTCTAGGTCGTCAGGGAGGGATGTTGCGTTCGCTGGTGCTGATTCCGCTCCTGCTGTTGCTGGGCTGTGGAGCGGGTACGCCGACCCCGGCGGCTCCCGTCGAGACCTCGGCTCCCGTCTCCGGGAGCGCAGCGCCACCGACCGCGGCGGCCGGGCTTACGCCTGATCCGGACTTCGCGGCGGACACCAACGCGCTCTATCGGGTGGAACTCGCCGAGGCGACCTGCCCCGACCTGACCGTGCGGCAGTCGGTGCTGAGCGCGGAACGGTTGTCCTATCTCGACGACGTCCTCGATTGCTTCGTGGAGGCGCACGCCGAGCCGTTGGCGGCCTACGGCATGAACGTCACCAAACCCCGCCTCGTGCAGGCCGGGGAGGACGAGATCGTGTTCTGCCCCGAATCCGGCCCGGGCGACTGGGCGGCCCACTATTGCGCCGTGACAAGGACGATCACCTATCGGCCCGACCCGGGCAGCTTCATGCTCGACCCGTCGGCCGATGTCTTCCTGCTCGCGCACGAGTTCGCCCACCACCTGCAGGCCATCAGCGGCATCTGGGTGGACGCCTCGCTGCGGCATGGCATGGGCCGCGATCCGGCCGCGACACCGAAACTCGAACTCCAGGCCATGTGCATCAGCGCGGCGCTGGCGGGGCGTACGCCGGCGGCGCTCTCCGACGCCGCCCTGACCCGAGAGATCCGGGGACTCGGTGGGTGGGGTGGCCACTGGGTCACGACCCACGGCGCGCCCGAGCAGCGCGCGGACTGGGCGGAGCGGGGCCGCTCGGCGGTGGCGGAGGCGTACGCCGGCTGCAACACCTGGACGTCTTGATAGCGTGCGGGAATGGCCGAACGTACACCCGTCCTGGTGGTTTCCGATGTCGAGAAGTCGGCGGAGTTCTGCACCGAGGTGCTCGGGCTCGAACTGGTTTCGGGCGCTCCGGAGTGGGTGTTCGGGCTGGGGGAGATTCGCGTACGCCTCGTCGAGGAATCCCGCGCCGACCTCGAACTCGGGCAAGCGGTCGAGGCCGGCACCACGATGGTGCGCCTGGAGGCCGCCAACATCGTCCTGCTCCACGAGCGGTGCCAGCTCCACAAGGTCGTGGTGAAGAAGATGCAGCTCAGACGGACGCGGTGGAACACCGACGAATTCACGGCCGAGGATCCCGACGGGAATCGCATCAACTTCTGGTCGGTGAGCGTCACCTAGTCGTACCCCCAGTGGGACTCGAACCCACGACCCACGGATTAAAAGTCCGTTGCTCTAACCAACTGAGCTATAGGGGCCCGTCCAGAGTACCGGAATCCCGGAGCCCACATCCCACTCGATGAACGCCGGTGGGCGGGGCGCCCCCGAGGTAGCCCCGCCCACGGAGAACCCGCCTGTCAGCAACGGTCAGACGGTCGCGTGCACCGGAGTCGGGTCGGCCACGCGGGCGGTCGCGGCCCGGCCGGCCGTGCCGGCACCGAGAAGGGCCGCTGCGAACATGAGCATGGCATTGAGAGCGTGCACGAAGGCGAAACCCGTGCCCGAGAAGGTAAGGAAGCCGAGCAGGATCTGCACAGCAGTGAGCACCAGCACGATCACGGCCATGCGGATGACCTTGCCGTTCTTCGACAGGATTGCGACGACAAGCCCCACGAGGGCGACCAGGGGAATGATCATCGTGCCGTTCATTCCGTGGATCATGCCCCCCATGACCTCGGGAATCGGTGGGGGGCCGTCCTGTTGCATCAGAGCCCGGTCGAAGACGCCGCCGTTCATGACGAAGTGCATGATTCCGGACGACATCCACGCGTGGCTGGCCGCCTGCACGGCCACCAGGGCAGCAATCACATAGTTGACAACTCGACTGACCGCGAGCATGGGGGACTCCTTGGTTCCGCGCTCCCGGGTGGAGCGACTCATCCAGCGTCGGCCAGAGCAGTCCCGTGCAGCCAGAGTCAGGTGTCCCGACCGGGGCGGGAAGATGTCCCGACGCAGCCCGGGACGCTGCCAGGGCCGCGCCGATCCCCGGAGCGTCAGGCCCCGTCCAGCTCGCGAATCCTGGCGATCGCCGCAGCCCGGTCGGGCACCTCCAGCTTGGCCAGGATCGCGGAGACGACGTTGCGGACGGTCTTGTCCTGCACCTCGAGCCGCCGGGCGATCGATCGCGTCGGCAGTCCTTCGGACAGCAAGTCCAGGACGTCCCGCTCGCGCGGGGTGAGCGCATGGAGAGGGCGCCGTCTCGCGGTTTCGAGAACTGTGAACCATTCGACAAGCCGTGCAGCCAGACCTGCCGAGAACACTGCCCCGCCCCTGGCGACGGTGCGGACCGCGTTGGCAACGGTCTCCGGCTCGTCGGTCTTGACGAGGTAGCCCCGGACCCCAGCGCGCATCGCCTGGAACACGGTCTCATCGGTGTCGAACATCGTCAGGATGACCACACCCGTGCCCGGTGCCAATTCCCGGATCCGGCGCGCGGCCTCCACGCCTGTCATGACCGGCATCGAATGATCGAGGACGCACACATCGGGCTCGAGTTCGCTCACCGCGGCCACGGCCTCGTCGCCGGAAGCCAACTCGGCCACGACCTCGATGCCCTCGGAGGCGGCCAGGAAACCTGCCAGCCCCTGCCGATAGAGCGGGTGGTCATCGGCAAGGAGCACCCGGATCGGGTCGGTCACAGAGGTCCGTCAGGTGTGGACATCGGACCGCTCCGTCGTCGAGTCGTCGGTCGTGACGCGCTTGCGGATGATGAACCAGGCGATGGCCAGGGCGATGAACCAGATCGGCGTGACGAGCAGTGCCTGCCTGGTGTCGGCTTCCCGGGTCAGCAGCACGATGATGAACACGAAGAACGCCAGGACGACCCAGCACATCGCGACGCCACCCGGCATCTTGTAGATCGACTTCTTGTGCGCCTCCGGATGCCGGCGCCGATAGACGATGTAGCTCGCCATGATCATGCCCCACACAACCATGAACAGCACGGCCGAGATCGTGGTGACAACGGTGAACGCGTCCATGACGGAATCGCTGAAGAGCAGCAGCACCGAGGTGCCGATCAGCATGACCGAAGCGAGGAGGCCGATCTTGGGAACGCGTCGCTTGGAGAGTACGCCCGCTTGGCGGGGCGCCATCTTCTTGTGGGCCAGGCCATAGAGCATCCGGGAGGTCGAGAAGAGGCCCGAGTTGGCCGCCGACGCGGCCGAGGTGAGCACGACGAAGTTCATCATCGACGCGGCGAACGTGATGCCGATGAGGGCGAACAGGTTCACGAACGGCGAGATCTGCGGGTTCACCTGGTCCCACGGCGTCACGGACATGATGGCCATGAGTGCGAGGACATAGAACACGAGCACGCGGATCGGGATCTGGTTGATGGCCCGCGGCAGGGTCTTCGTCGGGTTGGCGGTCTCAGCGGCGGTGGCGCCGACGAGCTCGATGCCGACGAAGGCGAACGTGGCGATCTGGAAACCGGCGAAGAAGCCGTTGATGCCGTGGGGGAACATGCCGCCCGGTCGGTCCCACAGGTTGCTGAGCGCGGCCTTGGTGCCGTCCGGAGCGGTGAAGCCGATGATGACCATCACGGCGCCCGTGATGATCAGGCCGACGATGGCGACGACCTTGATGAGCGCGAACCAGAACTCGAGCTCGCCGAACAGCGCCACGGTGAGCAGGTTGAGGATGAGCAGGATGCCGAGGACGCCCAACGCGAGCAGGATGGCCCAGATGCTGAGGTCCTCGGGGTTGTCGGGGTTGACCCAGAAGTTCCAATAGCCCGCGACGGCGATGATGTCCGCCATGCCGGTGACGATCCAGCAGAGCCAATAGGTCCAGCCGGAGAAGAACCCGGCCCAGGGCCCGAGGAACTCGGCCGAGAAGTCCTGGAACGACTTGTAGTTCAGGTTGTGCAGCAGCAGCTCGCCCATCGCGCGCATGACGAAGAACAGCATCGTGCCGATGATCGGTCGCGCACAACGGCATGACTTGCCATTGGTAACCACCCCGCCTCGCTAATCTCGCTCGGGAAATCAACCACCTGCGTACTTCCCCAACACGCGAGGAGAACTCATGGCACGCAAGGCTCGCCCGCTGGGCGTCGCACTCCAGGGTGGAGGCGCTCATGGAGCGTTCACCTGGGGCGTACTCGACCGCCTCCTGGAGGACGATCGCTTCGATATCCAGGCCATCACCGGCACCAGCGCGGGCTCGGTCAACGCCGCGGCGCTGGCGTACGGGCTCGTCACCGGCGGCCCCGACACCGCCCGCGAACTGCTCGAGACCGTTTGGTTGGAGGTCGGCAAGAAGGGGCCGGGCTCCGCGATGATCAGCGGCTCCGATGCTGATCCGTCGCTCAGCATGCTGGCGCGGATGGGCAAGATGATGACCTCGTCGCTGTCGCCGTCGGAGCTGAATCCGCTCGGGATCGACCCGATCCGCGAGGTGCTCGAGAAGCACATCGACTTCGACGAGCTGCGCGACGCGAAGAGCCCGGTGCAGATGGGCATCGCCGCGACCAATGCGCTCAACGGCCGCGCCCGCATCTTCACGCGCCAGGAGATCACGATCGAGGCCATCCTCGCGTCGGCCTGCCTGCCGAAGATCACGGCGGCCGTCGAGATCGACGGCGTGCCCTATTGGGACGGTGGCTATTCGTCGAACCCGCCGCTCACGCCGCTGCTGTGGAGTGGGATCGACGATGCATTGATCGTGATGATCGTGCCGCTGGGGCATGAGGGTACGCCCGAGTCGCAGGCCGAGATCTCGGCCCGCGAGGACGAGTTCCTGTTCACCTCGGGGTTCCAGCGCGAATCGGAGATGCTGGCCGCCGGCATCAAGCGGGCCCACGAATCGAAGTGGCCGTTCGTCGGCAAGCTCGAGAAGCAGCTGCGTCGCATGCGCTGGCATG
>CAZEVN010000076.1:0-15788 GCA_964515145.1 uncultured Enemella sp. | reverse complement strand
CGGGCGGGGCGTACACGCGAATCGCGGGCGTCGGGCAGGACATCCTGCGCGATCATGTCCCGGAAGCCTGCGAGAAGGGCGCCACGTGCCCGACCTGTGTCGGTGAGCCTGTGCCCTGTCGACTCGTGCTCGGCTATGTGAACTATCCGGAATAGCCGAGATCTGAAGTCGGTCATCCGGGGGAGCCAACGGGCGTACGCTCGCGACATGGGCTATTTCGGCAATGTCGTGACCTACGAAGAAGTCGTGCGGGCGCTGCGTTATCGGATCCTCGAGGAATACAAGGAAGGCGCCGAATATGCGCGCCTGGCCGAGGTCGGCGAGTCGATCCTGCGGGATCATGTGCCCGCGAGTCACAAGGTCGGGGACCCGTGTCCCAAGTGCGTCAACGACACGTTTCCCTGCGAGGTCATCGTCGACTACGTCGCCCATCCTGACTGATGTCGAGGGCCGCCCACCGCTAGGGTTGGCGGCATGATGCAGAACCTTCGGGAATACATCGATCGGCTGCGGGCCGAGGGCTATACGGTCGGCAATGCCAAGGACGAGGATCCCGATCTGATCGACCCGGGCGGCAAGGCGGTCGAAACCTGGGAAGAGGATTATCCGTATGACACGCGCATGTCGCGCGACGAATACGACGAGATCAAATATCAGCTCCAGGTCGAGCTGCTGAAGGTGCAGTATTGGTCGGAGGACAACGATCTCCGCCACATCATCATTTTCGAGGGCCGCGATGCCGCCGGCAAGGGTGGCACGATCAAGCGGTTCACCCAGCATCTCAATCCCCGGATGGCCAGAGTCGTGGCGCTCACCAAGCCCAGCGACCGCGAGCGTGGACAGTGGTATTTCCAGCGCTATATCCAGCACTTCCCGACGTTCGGCGAGCTCGTGATGTTCGACCGGTCCTGGTATAACAGGGCCGGCGTCGAACGCGTCATGGGGTTCTGCACCGACGACGAATATGAGCAGTTCATGGCCCAGGCGCCGGCGTTCGAAAAGATGATCGTCGAGTCCGGCATCCACCTCACCAAGTTCTGGTTCTCGGTGACCCAGCACGAGCAGCGCACCCGCTTCGCGATCCGCCAGATCGACCCGGTCCGCCAGTGGAAGCTCTCGCCCATGGACCTCGAGTCGCTCGACAAGTGGGAGGCCTATACGAGCGCGAAGGAGCAGATGTTCCTCCGCACCGACACCGACTGGGCGCCCTGGACGACCATCAAGTCGAACGACAAGAAGCGGGCCCGCATCGAGGCCATGCGAGCCTTCCTCGTCCAGTTCGACTATCCCGACAAGAACCACGACATCATCGGCACGCCCGATCCCCTGATCGTGCGCCGTGGTCGCGAAGCCGTGGGCGACTGATCGCACCCGTGCTGTTAGTCGCGGACCAACGCTGCGTACTTCATCCCCGCCTCGAAGCGGGACCGCGCCCCGAGCAGCTGTCGGACGCAGGCCATTTCGCTGCGGATCGAGCGGGAGGACAGGCCGAGCTCGCGACTCACCTGTTCATCGGTCAGGCCGTCGGCAAGCATCTCGAGCACGCGGCGCTGCCGGTCGGTGAAACGGTTGATCGTGATGGCGCTGGGCCCGGTCAGGGGAGCGGCCGACGCCCAGATCTGCTCGAAGTGACTCACCGTCATCCGGATCAGGGCGGGATTGTTGATGCGCACGGTCTCGGGCTCGCCTCGACCGAGAACGCCCGTGAGGTCGACCAGGGCGATCTTGCGGTTGACGATCGACATGCGCCGAGTGGCCCGCTCCGACAGGCGCACGTCCGCGCCCTCCTCGGTCAGTGCCAGCAGGTGTTCGAGTGTCTGGCCGGTCGCGATCTCCGGCGGAACCATCATTCGGGTGGTCCGGGCCGGAGTGGCGGGACCCGGTGCGCGCGGTCCGAAACGCGTGACGATCGAGAGCCTCTCGGTGGCCCGCGTTCCGTCCAGTTCGGCGAGCTTGCGGCGCATCGCGGGCATGCCGGCCATGAAGCGGACGTCGATGCCGGCGCGCTCGAGACAGGCACTGCGGAGCTGGCGCAGGAACGGGTCCACCACTGGTGGCTCGGGGCTGATGACGGTGGCGGACACGGCTCTCCTCCCGGGTGGGGACGCCGCGGTTCGGCGTACGTCTGGACCCTAGGCGGGAGGATGAGAAATCTCTTCTTTTCGGGGGCGGAAGTTTCCTTCCTGTTCTGAAACCTGTCCTGGCCAGGGAGAACGCACCGGTTTCGGATTTCGGCTACCGGAGATTACCGGCCAGTAGCACAATGGGAGGATGATCGGACGTCTCCACCATGTTGTGCTGCCCAGTCGGGATCCGCGGCAGGCCGCGCAGTTCTGGTCGCGCATCCTCAGCCTGCCGATCGTGGCCGATTCCGGTGATCGCGTCGCGGTGGCCGCGAACGAAGCGGCACCCGGCCTGGCGTTCCAGCGGCTCGCCCAACTCGAGCTTGCCGACCGGGGTGAACACCCCGGGCGCGAGGAAGGTCGGCCCGATGCCCCCGTGCTGCAGATCCTGGTGAACGACCTGGCCTACGCCATCGACGAGGTCTGGCGAGCGGGCTGCCACCCGATCGAGGGCCGCGATGACCTGTTCGCCGATCCGGACGGCAACCGGTTTCGCCTGATCCCCCGCGTCGTGCCGCCGCCGCCCGAACCCCACGCCTGGCGTCGTTTCGTCGCCATCGGCGACTCGGTCAGCGAAGGCATGGTCGACCCCGACGGTCAGGGCCAGTGGATCGGCTGGTCCGATCGTTTCGCCGCGCACATCTCGACCAGCCAGGCCGAACCGCTGGAGTACGCCAACCTCGCCATCTCCGGCTATCGCGTGCACGACATCAAGACGCAGCAGTTCGAGGCCGCGCTCGCGATGGAGCCCGACCTGCTCAGCATCGTCGGTGGAGTCAACGACGTGATCTCCCTCCGGCCCGACTTCGACCAGATCGAGGCCGACCTGGAGGTGATGTTCGCCCGGGCTCGGGCCAAAGGCATCACCGTCATCACGTTCACTTTTCCCGATATCTCCCGGGCCAATCCGCTCGCGACGGTGGTACGCGATCGGCTGCGGACACTGAACGCCATCACTCGCCGTCTTGCGTGGGAGCACGGTGTGCTGTTCGTCGACTTCGAATACATCAACGTGGCCGGGGACCCCCGCGTCTACAGCGAAGACCGGCTCCACATCAACACCCTCGGCCATGTCCGCGTGGCAGCCGGCATGGCCTGGCTCATCGGTCTGCCCGGGTTCGATCGCAGCTGGGCCGTCGGGATCGACGACCAGCCCGGCGAGACCAGCGGCGGTGCCACCGATCATCCCCGCGCGGGAGCGAGGTCACACCTCGATTGGGCCCGGCGCCATTTCGGGCCGTGGGTCGTGGCGGGTCTGCGCGGCAAGGAATACAGCCAGGGCAAGGAATGCAAGCGCCCGGTCCTCACCCATGTCGAGGTCCGTCCCGACGAGTGATCAGGCCGGCGGAGGGGCGAACTGGGCCTGCACATCGCCCACGCGGCCCTGCGGGTCGAAGGCCACGCGGACATTACCCTCCGGGAAGCCGATGTTGAGGGCCGTGAAGTTGGGCTCCCACCCATAGGGGAGGTTGCGGGCCTGGGCGTACCCCTGCACAGCCCGCCGATGATCATGCACCCAGCCGGGGGCGGAAATGGCGCTCATCAGGATGCGGGGGAAGCGGATGCCGCTCGGCGGGGCGGGCGTGAACCCGGCGGCGTCGACCAGCATGACCACCCGGGTGCCGCCGCCGGCCATGATCTGGGCCGTGGGGATCCCGCTGATCCGGCACGAGATCGCCGCCATCCGGGTCGCGAACTCGGCGAGCCGATCGCTGCCCTGCTCGTCGTCCGGCACCGGGATCTCTCCCGTCGTGAGCTCCGGGATGCCCCGGCTCTCGCCGAACTCGCGGATGCGCTGCGACATCGCGACGACCGGGGAATCGGTGAACTGGGGATTGGCCCAGGCCCACAGCGCCGACCTCGGGCTGTCGGCCACCGAGCCCAGCAGGTGAATGCGGGCCACGACTTCGTCGCGCTTGTGAAGCTTGGGTTTGTAGGTGATCTGTTGGCGGGGCAGGTCGAGCGTCATCTGTTCGGACCCACCGCCGGTCTGTTGGGTGATCCAATCGACGAAAGCTCCGTGATCCTCGACATAGACCAGGATCGAGTCGTCGAGCACGTCGTTGATAGTCAGTCCGCTCACGCGGGCCACTCTATTCAGAGAACGCGAAGGACGCGGATCAACCCCGACGACGGCGATCCACGAGTTGCGCCCGCGCGAACCGGCCCACGGTCAGGGTGTCCCAGCCGTCGAACGCGGCGCCGACGCCCCCGCCCAGGACGGGCACGCGCTTTGTCATGGCCACAACCACCCGCTTGCCGGTCACGCGCGCCAGCAGATCGGCCGCGACCCGGTCGGAGATCTTCTGGTCGAGGGCGTGATCGAACACGGGTGCGGTCGCCACGACCAGCGGGGAGGTCGGCAGGTCGTCATCGCCCAGGGTCTTGTCGAGGTTGTCGCCGATGAGGCACATCGCGATGGCCGTCCGCACGCGGGGATCGTCGATGTCATAGCCGCGCAGGTGGGCGATCGTCGCGACGAGTCTGGCCTGCAGCACCGCGACGCCCGCGATATTGGCGGGCATCGCAAAGAGAGTCGTGAGCACGCCGCCGATGTTGGTGACGAACCCCTGGGCGCTGGCCATGGTCACGTGCAGCTGCATGAGGGACTCGATGGCCGCCTCGGCGTCGCCATGCTTGCGCAGCTGGTTGGCAGCGGATTCCTTGGCGGGGGGCAGCGCACTGTAGCCGTCGATCGCCAGCGTCAGCATTTTGCGCAACAGATTGCCGGCTGCGCTCGGCACCTTGCCCAGGGGAACCAGGCTGCCGAAGGAATTGCCGTTGCCGTTGCCGGTGGCCATGTCCACCTCTCCTCGCTGCGGCTGGAGTGATGGGCCGCACAGCCACTTTACGCAGCCACGGAAGCACGCGAACCGGTGCGGCCCCCGAAGTTCCCCCGATTCCGGCCATGACTCCGGAAATCAGCCGCCGAAAACGGAATCCGCCTCGGTGGCACACTGGCCGGGTGAGCCTGCCCGATCCCGCTGACCCGAACACGTGGCCCGCTCGGGACCTCATCACGGCATCGGTCGGGATGGACCCGGACTTCATCCTGCGTGCGTACGCCCGAGGCCTGTTCCCGATGCCCGTGGGCTATGGCGCCATCGGCTGGTTCTCACCCGTGCGCCGCGGCATCCTGCCGCTCCCTTCCCACTCGAGCGCCGACGGCGTCGACGCCGGCCTGCGGGTGAGCCGGTCTCTGCGCAAGAGCGCGAAACGTTATGCGATCACCATCGACACCGCCTTCGACGAGGTCATCGACCGCTGCGGCGATCCCGGGCGTGAGCATGGCTGGATCGATGACAGCATTCGCCACAACTATGGCGAGCTCCATCGCCGCGGCTATGCCCATTCGGTCGAGGCCCGCGACCACGCCGGTCGCCTGGTCGGCGGGCTCTATGGGGTCGGCATCGGCGGCTTCTTCGCGGGCGAATCCATGTTCCACGATCCGGCGCGGGGGCGGGACGCCTCCAAGGCTGCCCTGATCGCGCTGGTCGACCTGCTCACGCGCGACGGTGCGGCCGGGCGCCTGCTCGATGTGCAGTGGCGCACGGATCATCTCGCCACCCTCGGCGTCATCGAGATCCCGCGCGATGACTATCTCGCCCGCCTCGAGCGGGCCCTTCTCCTGCCCGCGCCGGAATGGACCGTGTCAGACTGAGTCATGCCCGAGATGCCCGAGGTCGAGTCCCTGCGCAGGTTCCTGATCGAGCGGTGCGTCGGGCGGGCGTACGCCCGGCTGGAACTCACGGCGTTCTCCGCACTCAAAACTTTTCAGACGCCACTCACTGCGTTGGCCGGTCTGGAGATCGACGATGTCGTGCGGCGGGGGAAGTTCCTCGCGGTGTCGTCCGACGGTCTCTGGCTCGCCTTCCACCTGGCCCGCGCCGGCTGGCTGCGCTGGAAGGACTCCATGCCGACGTCGCCGGCACGACCGGGCCGGGGGCCTCTCGCGTTGCGGGTCGTCCTCGATGACGGGTCGGGCTTCGAGCTGACCGAGGCGGGTACGCAGCGCAAGCTCCAGATCCATGTCGTGTCGGATTTGGCGGAGGTGCCCCAGATCGCCACCCTCGGGCCGGACCCGCTGGCCGAGGACTTCACCGCCGAGGTGTTCGACGCCATCCTCGCCACGGCCGGTCGAGCCCAGTTGAAGGGCGTGCTCAAGGATCAGCGGATCATCGCGGGCGTGGGGAATGCCTATTCGGACGAGATCCTGCACGGGGCGAAACTCTCACCCTTCAAGCCCGCCAATGGGCTGGATGCCGAGCAGCGTGCGACGCTGTTCGAGGCGCTCAGGTCGGAATTGGCCGACGCCATCGAGCGTTCCGCCGGGCTGGCCGCGAAAGACCTCAAGGGGGAGAAGAAGTCGGGGCTGCGCGTGCATGGCCGGACGGGGGAGGCGTGCGGGGTCTGCGGCGACACGATCGCCCAGGTCTCGTTCGCGGATTCGTCGCTGCAGTATTGCCCGACGTGCCAGACCGGAGGCAAGCCGCTCGCGGACCGCCGGCTGTCGAAATTGTTGAAATAGCCGCTGATCAGCGGCGGTGCTGCGCCTCGTCGAGGGCCCGGATGATCCCGGCCATGGCCTGCAGCGATTCCTGCCAGGTGCGGAGCACCTGTTCATAGGCCTGCATCGACGCCGCGCTGACAGCATCGAAATCCCAGCTCTGCACCTGGCGGCCCAGATCGGAGTGCACTTCCTGGCGCAGCATTTCCATCTGTCGCATGGCCCGCCGGAAATCGGGCGCAGCGGTCGCGGGGCCGGCGTACCTCTCGGGCCGCTCGACCCCGTTCACAGGGCCTCGTGATCGAACCGGCGCTCGCACGCGCCGGGGGTCGCGGTCAGCAGTTGCCGGTGCAGGTCGTCGAGACTGTCCCGGATGCGCGAGAAGGTGGTGTCGAAGCGCGTGAACGCGGCCAGGAGCGTCCTGGTGTGACCCCCGGCGGGAAGGGCGAGCAGGTGCTCGACCTCACGGTGGAGCATCTCCTGGATGTCTTCGATCCGGTCGCAGTAGGCCTCGGTCTTGTCGGCGGCAACCCTCAGATCATCCATCGCAACCTTCATGCTGGTCTCCGCATTATCGACGGGTCCTCCCGTTGGGCGGGGCAGGAGGCACACCCAGCGGGGTGCCGCACGCCAGAAGTTAAGCCGGATCAGGGTCAGTCTGCGAGTGCCACGCCCCCGGAGGGAAGAGAAGGACGGGAGTTGAGTACGCGGACCTACGCCTACGTGATCTTCACTACAGAAAGGCGTTCAGGCCGTTCTCAGCTTTGGCAAAGGTTAACAAAGGGTGAACAATGGATGACATGAATATGAGCGAGGCCGACTTCCAGGCCGTGGTCGACGACCTGGCCTATCGATATTCCGACAGCTTCGAGCGCGACGTGGTCGTGCGCGAGGTGACCGCCGTCCGTGCCCAGTTGGAGCAGAGTGCGCGCAAGCCCCAGTTCCTCGGGATGCTGGTGGCCAAGAAGGCGCGTGACCGGCTGGCTATGTTGGCCGAGGCGGAGGGTAAGGAGTTCCGCCCCGTGCCGGTCATTCTCTATGCCTGCGTCCACAACGCCGGTCGCTCCCAGTTCGCGGCCTTCGTGACGAAGCGGCTCGCGGGTGACCGTGTGCATGTGCGGGCTGCAGGCATGCACCCGACCGGCGACGTCAACCCGGTCGTCGCCGAAGTGCTCGCCGAGCGGGGCATCGAGATCAATCGGGACTTCCCGACGGGCACGCCGTATGACATCGAGGATGCTGCCGACATCGTCGTCGACATGGGTGCCGACCTGCCGAAGTTCCCCGCCCGCCGCGTGGTGGTCTGGGACGTCGAGGATCCGGCCGGGCGACGCGTCGAGGCCGTACGCCGCATCTGTGACGACATCGAGCGCCGGGTCCGGGAGCTGTTGGAGGAGCTCGAGATCCCCCTCAACGAAGAGGCGGGCGCCCAGTCCTAGCGGCATTCGGCGAGGGAGGTCGCCGCGACGTCGGGTTGTCGAGGGTCAGTGGGTATGACCGTGTGAGTGGTCATGCGAATGCCCGTGATCGTGGTCCTCGTGGTCGTGGTCGTGGTCATGATCGTCGTGGTCGTGGGGGCGCTGCTCCATGTTCTTGCCGACGACGCCGATGAGCAGGCGTGCCTGGGCTTCGCGCTCGGCGAGGAGCTGGGCATCGAGGGGGTTGTGGACGGCCGCGCGCAGGAGTTGCTTGGTCTCGCGCAGGGCTGCATCCGGGATCTCCAGCACGGCTCGCGCAACCTCGACCGTGACCTCCTGGAGCTGTTCTTTGGGCACGGCGAGGGTGGCGAGACCATAGGCGACCGCCTCCTGTGCCCCGATGAAGCGGCTGGTCACACAGATCTCCAGTGCCCGGGAATACCCCAGCGCCCGGACGAGCGGCAAAGTGCCACCCAGATCGGGGACCAGCCCGAGGGACGGCTCACGCATCGCGAGTTGGACATCCGTGGTCACAATCCGCAGATCCGCGGCGAGCGCGAGCTGGAATCCCGCGCCGATCGCATGCCCCTGCACCGCGGCCAGGACGATGGCCGAGCATTCGCCCCAGGCGGTGAAGCCCTTCTGGAACGCCCTGATCAGCTCGGTGGTCTCGCCCATACCGCGATTGGCCGCCACCGACAAGACCTTGGGCTCGCCGGGCATCCCGTCCGGTGACAGCATCCCGCGGTCGAGCCCCGCCGAGAAGTCCTGGCCCTCGGCGTTGAGGATCACGAGCCGGATCTCGGGATCCAGCACGGTCGCGATCTCCGCCAGCGTGTGCCACAGCGTCGGGGTCTGGACATTGCGCTTGTCGGGATTGCACAGCGTCACGGTCAGGATGTCGCCGTCGCGCGAGGTGCGCAGGCCCGGATGCGTCGGGAGAGAAGTCATGGCCGCATCCTGCCACCGCGGCACGGGGTCTCGCGGCGAGGAGTCAGCGCACCAGCGCGGCGAGCCGGCGTACATCCTCGGCGAAGCCGGCCGCGGAAAGCCGACCGGACAGCCGGGAGAACACCGGGCCCAGCCGCCCGGACACGCGGACGCGCTGAATGATGCGCGTCCCCTCGTCGCCGGGGGCGACCCACCACGAGAAGATCTGCTCGCCGCGACCGGGCTGGGGCTGGCGGATGACGACGGAGCGCTCGCCGACGGAAGCGGTGAACGGCCCCGCGGTGCGGCTGTGGACCGGGCCGAGCCAGCCGCGTGGCACGTAGTGTCCGTGCCCCGGATGGGTCGCGTCGGGTCCGTCGGTCAGGGTGACGGCGGCGAAGAAGTGATGCCAGTGGGGAAGCTCGGTGACATCACGCACGATCTCCCAGACGTCCCGCGGGGAGGCCGACATCGACTCCGTTTCGGTGGAGAGCCACATGGCGCCAGCCTAGGCCTACGGCGCGGTCGAGCGAAGGCGCGCCGGGCATCTCCGGCTAGACTCCGCAGCAGTTCGCACCCGCTAGAAGGACGACCACGTGAGCACCCAGATCCCCGATTCCGCCCCCGCTGCGGCCGATCAGGACGTGAGCGACTCCGGGAAGGGGTCCGGCGGCCGGGGGTTCTGGTGGGGCTGGTTGCAGCTGGTGGAGGCGCCGAAAGGTACGCCGTGGCACCGCCACCCGCGTGTCGCCCTCGCCCTCATCGTGGCCTCCACCGCGATCACGCTCTTCGTGGGGTTCCTGGGCCCGTCGATCATGACGCTGACGCTCGGGCCGCGCGACAGCCTGCTCCCGTCGTGGTATCTCCCGGGCCTCCTCAAGCCCAACCCCTGGATCATCGCGCTGCTGGGCTGGATGCTCGTGATCCTCGGCGCGGCCGGCACCTGGATCGCCCTGCGTGCGCTGGCGGTCGGCTGGCGGCCGGGGATCAAGAAGTTGTACGCCGGCGGCGTCGCCCTCAACCTCGCCACCATCCTCGTCCCACCGCTGACGTCGGCGGATGTGCTGATGTATGCGGCGTACGGCCGGCTCGCGAAGCTGGGCTTCGACCCCTATGTGACCTCGCCGGCCGAGGTCTTCCGCATGCAGTGGGACCAGGTGCTGCGTTGGACCGAGACGCCGTGGCAGGACACGGTCAATGTCTATGGGCCGCTGCTCTATTGGATGCAGTGGGCCGCCAACATGCTCGGCGGCGACAATATGCACGACATCGTGTTCTTCCTGCAGTTGTTCTGCTGCCTCTTCTTCATCGCCGCGTGCACCGTGGTGATCTGGATCGCCCGCGGTGACCATGCCCTGCAGGCCCGCGCGATCATCTGGACCCTCGCGAGCCCGGTGATGATCTGGGCCGTCGTCGCCGGTGCCCACAATGAGGCTGTCTCGATCTTCTTCTGCGTCCTGGCCTTCCTGTTCGTGCGCCAGCGCCCCTGGCTCGCCGGCCTGCTGGTCGGCATCGGCTGCACCGGCAAGGCGACGGTCGGGCTCTATGGCGTGGCGATCGCCTGGGCCTATCGCCGGGAGCTCAAGAAGTTCCTGGCCTTCATGATCGGTGCCGCGATCCCCAATGTGATCGTCTACCTGATCCTCTATCCGGCGGCCCTCGAACTGGCCGCCAAGAACGCGTCCTATGTCGCGGGCTCGTCGTGGGTCCACCCGGTCCGCCGCCTGCTGGAGCCGTTCCTGGCCGGCGATCTCGCGGCCAACATCGTCTCGGTCCTGGCCTGGGGTTCGGCGATCCTGATCGGCTGGATGCTGTCGCGCGTCCTGCCCTGGCGGTCGCTGCCCGGAGCCGCCCCTGGGGTCGGCCCCGAGCGGGACCCCCTCGTCATCGCCGTCCGCACGACCGTCGTCATCGCGGCCGCCTGGGTGATCACGTCGGCCTATTCCCTGGCGTGGTATGACCTGATTTATTTCCTTCCGCTCGCCCTCCTCGGCCCGACCAAGCTCGACATGATCGCCCTGTTCCGGGTCGCGGTGCTCAACCTCGCCTATGTCCTGGGCCGGGTCACGTCGATGTCGGCCGTCATGGCCCAGACCAACCAGCGCATCCGCGAGGTGTTCTCGACCTCCGTGTCGATCGCCGTCATCGTGGCGGTCATTCTGTGGTGGCACGAGCACGGGCTCAAGATCGGCAGCCACACCAAGGCCGCCCATGCGGGCGACGAAACCGACGAACCGGCCGTGGCCTCCAGCTAGGCGTACGATCCCGCCATGCCCGCCGCACCACCGCGCCCGCCCCGCCCGGGGTGGTACGCCGACCCCCGCGGTGGTGACGATTTTCGTTGGTGGGACGGGGTCGGGTGGACGTCGTGGCTGGCCGATTCGGAGTACGCCCCGCGCCCGCGTGGTGACGTGCCCCGCGTGGTGCCGGTCCCGGCGCTGGCCCAGCCGCGGTCGCCGCGCTGGGTGTTGGCCGGAATGGCTGTGGCGATGGTCCTGGTCGCGCTGGCGATCGTGAGCCTCATCGGCCAGCGGATGCCCCAGCCGGCGCAGCCCTATCTGGCGGCGATGCCGCAGGATTCCTCGGGCCCCACCAAGGTCTATCGGGCGATCGAGGTCCGCTCCGCCGAACGGGCCGTGGTGATCCAGGAGCAGGTCTGGTTGCCCCTGCCCCAGCGGAGCTATGTCGACTCGAAGGTCGAGGATCTCGAGGGTGTCCTCAACCCCGCCAGGGTGGCGTACGCCGATGCCGGCTCCACCCTGACCGCCGCCACCGTCATGGGCATCGTCGATCCGGAACTCGTGGTGCCCGGTGATATCGACGCCACCGCCCGCCGCATCCAGCCGGCGCTGCTGGCGCGCTACGACCCGGGCGTACCCATGACGATGGAGGACACCCGCATCGAGCCCTGGCAGGGTCCGATCCCGGGCGGGCTCCGCATGACGTTCCTGGCCCGGTTCGCCGAAGTCATCGACGGCAGCGAGGGTGCGCACCTGACCGTGGTCGTCGTGCCCTGGGACCAGGGCGGCCAGTCGGGGCTGGCGCTCTGGGCCGGCATCGTGCCGGCGCACGCGCCCGAAGAGGCCCGCCGCGCCGTCACGGATCTCGAACACGGCATCCGCCGCATCGATTGAGTCTCCTTGGCTGCCTGCTGGCCTTGTCGTGCGGGATAGTCAGATCGTTTCTGCGCCCGGATGCCGGGTGCGGGCGCATCACGGCCGGGTCGGGGGAGGCCCGTGAGGGGGAGGCAGCGATGCTGCGAGTCGAATTGCGGGTGGCGGGACTGCCCATGGTGGTCCTGGGGGCCGGCGACGTCCTGGTGTTCGGGCGCGCGCCCCAGTCGAACCAGCCCGAGGGAGACCCCGGGTCCATGCTGCAGGTGACACTGCTCGCCCTGCCGCAGAGCACGCCCTACACGTCCCGGGTCCTGGGTGAGCTGGTCGTGGGGGAGGACACCGTCCGGCTGCTCTGGCACGGGTCGACCGAGGCCCAGCTGTCCAGCCTGTTCGAAGCACCGGGCGGAGCGCGGCGGGTCACCCTGGTCCAGGGGATGTCGCCACTGCTCGACGAGGGCGAGAACACGATCACCGTCCTGCGCGGCCGTCTGGGGCAACTGCCCGACCAGTTCGACGACCTGACGCTCGAACTCACGGTGACGACAACTGAGATGCAGTCCAGTTATCTGGTGCCCGATGACGACGGCGTCGACCTGACCATGCCCGCCCCACAGCTGGCCCATGGTTCCAAGGAGTGGTTCGTCGCGCTGGCGCTCGCCGAGCCCTGGCTACTCGGCGACGACTCCTATCCCCGACCGCCGTCCAATCGCGAGATCTATGAACGCATCCTCGACTGGCACGGCTATGCCTGGAATCTCGACCGGCCGCAGCGGGTCGATGACGCGATCCGGGCCATCTCGCGCATCGCGTTCGGTCCTCGTGACGACCCGTTCTCGGAGGTGTCCGGACGGCGGATCTCGAATGTCCGATTCGCCATCGGCCGGCGGGCCGCCGAAGTGAGGCTCGTGACGGCCGAGGATCTTGCGGAGGTGTACGCCCGCGCCCGGCGCCCGGACTGAGGTGGGGGACGGATCGCGCGCATTGTGTCAAAGGGCGGACGCCCGATGCCCTGTGAACCGATGGCAGGAGACAGTGGGCCCCGCCATTTATGAGATTGTCAGGAGGTCGGGCGTGAAGTCCCTCGTGAGCCGGTTCCGTCAGCAGGGTCGGCAGTTCGCCATCGGTCGATCAGGCAGGCAGCGCCTTGCGAAGGCCTCCGTGATGTCCGTCCTCGCCCTCGGCCTCGCGGGCGGCCTGCTCGGCAGCGGAGTGGCCGGCACGGCGATCGGGTTCGGTGACGGGCTGACCTGGCTGGCCGATGACTCCCGTGGTGAGGTGCTGCAATATTCCGCGGCCAGCGGCACCGTCGAGCGGGCCTGGACCGTGGGCCGGCCCGGTGACCCGATCAGGGTCGCCCAGCGCCACGGCATGGCCGCGATCCACAACGAACGCACCGGCGAACTGTTCACGGTCGACCTGAGCGGACTGCACGCTGTGGGCGTGCGTACCCCGGGTGGCCATTCCCGAGTCCTGGTCGCCGGGGGCCTGATGGCACTGGTCGATGGTGCGCGCAACACGATCACGCGGATCGATCCGGTCCGGGCCACCGAAATCGGGGAGGCATGGCACCTCCCGGCGGCAGCGCTCGTCGATGCCGCAGCCGATGACGACGGCACGGTCTGGGTCGCCGCCACCGACGGCACTGTGCACGGCGTGGCCTGGGACGAGGCTGCCGCGCGGTTCGTCGGGACCCGCTCCGAAAGGGTTCACCCGATCGGTGACGATGCCGAACTCACCGCCCATCCCCGCGGCGTCACGGTCTTCGGCCCTCGAGCCGGAGTGATCGCCCAGGTGGGGACTCCGCACGAGGGCTATCGACGCAGTGACCTGCTGGTCGGCGTACGCGCCGCAGTCGCCTCCGGGCCCGACGACCTCGTCCCGGGGGCGCTCCCTGGCCGCGCGGCCGTCGTGATTCTCGACCGCGGCCACGTGCGCCACGTCCCCACGGGCGAGTTCGGCTGCGCGACGCCGACCGACCCCGTGTCCTTCAGCGACCGGGTGTATGTCGTGTGCCGGGGCAGCCAGAAGATCATCCAGCTCACCCGCGACGGTCGCGAGGCCGGGCCCCAGATCCATACGCCCGGCGACAGCGACGCCTTGCCGGTCGCCGCCGAGGACCGCCTGCTGCTCAACGTCGGTGGTGCCAGCCGTGGCATCGAGATCGGCCGCACCGGTGGCGTACAACCCTTTGATCGCCTCCCCGCCGCCGGGTCCCAGCCCGCGCCGGTCCGCTCCACCGGCACGGTCGAGCGTCAGGTCGGGGGCACGGATGGGCGGCCCGGATCGGGTACGCCGACCCCGGTCCCCGAGGTCTCGCCCGGGCCCGCGTCCGATGCCCCGCCCGCGCCGGAACCGGAACCGGAGCCCACGTCCACCTCGTCGGCGGAGCCGGCGGACCCGGTCGACTCCGTGCCCGGTGATCGCACGACTCGGGCTGATCGCACACCTCGGGCCGCGAAGACCCCTCGGGCCGCGAAGACCACTCGGGCCGCGAAGACCCCTCGGGCTGACCGGAGCTCCCGGGCTGACCGGACCTCCAGGGCTGACCGGGCTGACCGTACTCCGCCCGGCTGGGCCCGACGCCCCGCTCACGCCACGGCGAACAATCCCGGGCCGAGAGACAAGTCGGCCGATCGACCCGGGCGGCGCGGGGACTGACAGCGGACTTTCGAATCCGGCAACGAGTTGCGTTCCGAGTGCCTACGATCGAGACAACGGGTGTGGACAGGACCGAGAGGGGCGCCCATGCGGATCGTCGTCATTGGTGGACACGGCAAAATCGCGCTGCTTCTGGCGCCACTGCTGACCCAGACGGGTCACCGTGTCGAGGCCTGGATCCGCGATCCGGACCAGGCGGCCGCAGTCGAAGCCACCGGAGCCGAGGCGGTCCTTGCCGATGTCGAGCAGCTCAACGTCGCCGAGATGACCGAACGCCTCACCGGTCGCGATGCGGTGATCTGGACGGCCGGTGCGGGCGGCGGCAACCCACGGCGCACCTATGCCGTGGACCGCGACGCGGCCATCCGGAGCATGGACGCGGCGGTGGCGGGGAAGGTGTCGCGCTATCTGATGGTGTCCTACACGCGGTCGGGCCGGGATCCCGACGTCGGGCCGGACGACGGCTTCTATCCGTACGCCGAGGCCAAGGCCGCCGCCGACGCCCATCTGCGCCACCTGTCGCTGAACTGGACGATTCTCGGTCCCGGACGACTCACTGACGGCAACGGCACCGGGCTTGTCGAGGTCGGCCACCATGTGACCTGTGGCGATACGGCCCGGGCCAACGTCGCCCGGGTTGCCCTCGCCGTCATCGGGCGGACCGACCTCAACGGGGTCACCCTCTGTTTCCGCGACGGCAACGTGCCGATCGCCGAGGCCCTGCAGGTGGCGAGCGTCGGCTAGCGACCCCCTTCCCCGGGGTCGTGATCGCCGAACCCTGACCACTGCGCCCACCCTGAGCTTGCGTTTCGCGCTTCAGCTCCCGCTAACCGCTTGAGCTTGCGCCCCATCGCGTTCAGCTTGTCTTCGCGTCTACAGCCCCCCGTGCACCGGGGGCGGAGTCGGCGAGGGCAAGCTGAACGGATTTTGGGCCCGAGGGAGCGCACGCTCAAGCGGGTAAGGGGAGCTGGCTGCCGGGAACGGACGCTGAGTGACGGGTTTTCGCTCGCGGTTCATGGTTTCGGGTGGGTTCGGC
>CAZEVN010000075.1:0-16145 GCA_964515145.1 uncultured Enemella sp. | reverse complement strand
CCGGTCGCTCACCCCGGTCGCGCAGGATGGTGTCGGCCGCCGCCATGGCGGCGGCGACCGCGGACGGCACGCCCTCAAGACGGGAAAGATCCAGCATCGGGTCAGTCACGTCCTAGAGTGTGCCCCATGACTACCGCCCGCTCGACGATCTATCCGGCGGCTGCGGTGGAGTGGATGGTTGGCCCCGAACCCCGAACCGTGCTCGATGTCGGGTCCGGCGACGGTCGGCTGGCCGCGATGATGACGACAGCCGGTCATCACGTGACCTGCATCGACAGCGATCCCGCCCGCGCGGCGCGCATCGCGAGGCGGCTCCCGCCCGGCCGCGTGTGCATCGCGAAGGCCGAATCCCTGCCGATTCGCAGCTTCCGCTATGACGTGGTCACCGTCCAGGAATCGTTCACCCGATTCGCCCCCGGCCTCGCGTTGGCCGAGTTTGCCCGGGTGCTGCGCCCCGGGGGCCATGTCGCGGTCGTGTTCACCAGCCGCGACGACACCGTGCCCTGGGTGAAGCGCCTGGCCCGACGACTGCAGGAGGAGGACCCCACCGCCATGGTGGGTGACTTCGGCCGCGACACGATCACCGCGCTCGAGGAGTCGCACCACTTCAACGACATCGACGTGCGCACATTTCGCACCTGGGTGCCGATCACCCGCGACAGCCTGCTGGCCATGGTGCGCCAGCGCCCGGCCATCGCGCGCCTGCCCGAAGATCGTCGGGCGCAGCTGCTGGCCGATGTCGGCGAGCTGTATGACAGTTCGGCCCGCACCGGTGAACTGCGGCTGCCGTTCCAGGCCGTGTGCCGGCGCGCCTGGGTCGACCAATCGGAATTGACCCAGCCCATGGATGACGACGGGCTCCGCATCTCGATGAGGTTCTGACCCCGGCCTTACCGGCTCTCCGTGGGGGTCTTCACGAGGTCACTCGTGCGGAACCGTCACTCAGCCGTCCCGTGACGAGTTCACCACCCGAACCGCAACACGCCGACGCACGCTCGTGATCGTGGCATATGGCACAACCTCCACCCGGACACCGCGCGCCCCACTTGAACTCGTGCCATTTGGCACGTCACCGCACCCCACCTTGCGTGTCGCAGACAGGAGAGCAGCGGACCTGGGCTAGCCGCGAGTTCTTGCTCGCCTCAGCTGCCCGGCCCTTGTGCGTTCGCAGCCGCGTACGCCGATGCCCACGCCGCCAGGTCGCCGCCGTTGATCGCGACCTCGAGCACCTCGGGGAACACATCGGGGGTGCACGCGAAGGCGGGAATGCCCAGCTCTGCCAGGTTTCCGGCGATCTGATGGTCATAGGCGGGAGCGCCGGAATCATCCAGCGCCAACAGCACGAGGACGGTCACTCCCGAGCGGTGCAGCGTTCGCATCCGCCGCAGCAGGTCGGGCCGGGACCCACCCTCGAACAGGTCGGAGACGAGAACCAGGATCGTGTCGCGGGGACGACTGACGAGTTGGGCGCAATAGGTGATCGCGGTGTTGATGTCGGTGCCGCCGCCGAGCTGGGTCGCGAAGACCAGGTCAACGGGATCGGCCAGTCGATCGCTGAGGTCGACAACCGCAGTGTCGAACACGACCAACGAGGTCTTGAGGCTCGGCATGGAGGCCAGCACCGCGGTGAAGATCGCCCCATAGATCACAGATTCGGCCATCGACCCCGACTGGTCGAGAGCCACGATGATCTCGCGCTGGATTCCGCTGCGACGACGGCCATAGCCGACGAGGCGCTGGGGCACCACGGTGCGATAGTCGGGCAGATAGTGCTTGAGGTTGGCCGCGATCGTGCGGTTCCAGTCGATATCGCCGGGCCGGGGCCGCCGCGTCCGCGACGACCGACTGATCGCCGACGACACCAGCGACACCGTCTTCTCCGCGATTCGCCGCTGGATCTCGTCGATCACCTGGGCCACCACGCGCCTGGCCGAGGCCCGGGCCTGTTCGGGCAGAACGTCGGACAGTTGGGCCAGCAGGCTGGCCAGGTGGATATCTGGTTCCACGGCCTCGATGAACTCCGGCTCGGCCAAGAGGCGGGTGAGGTCGAGGCGTTCGAGCGCGTCAGTCTGGATCACCTGGACCACGGGGGTCGGGAAATAATGGCGAATATCCGCCAGCCATTTGGTCACCCTCGGCGCGGACGAGCCCAGGCCGGCGGTGCGCGTCGAGGAATTGCCCTCCCCTTCACCCCGGTCATAGAGCGCGGCGAGCGCCCGATCGACCACCTTGTCGTCGCCGGTCAGGCCCGCACCCGCATCACCCTCGTCGGGGTCGCTGCCCAACAGCAACCGCCAGCGGCGATGGCGTTCGGTCTCATCGGCGGTGATTCTGTCCTCGGTCATGCAGTCACCCCCTGGGCATCGACCAATCCGAGAATGGCGTCGACGACGGCCAGAGCCGCGGCCGCGCGGCCGATACCACTCGCCTCCGGCAGCCTTTGGGGATTGTCGGTGACCCCGCCCAGCCGGCGGGTGCGCGAAGCGAGGTTGCGGCGCTCCGCCGGCTCGAACGCGCCGAACGTGCGTCGCAGCAGGGGCAGGACCACCAGGAAATCCTCATCGTCGAGGCCCCGCACCCACTCGTCCACCAGGGCAAGGACCCGGTCGTCGTGGATCAGCAGCAAAGCCCCACCGGCGAGAAAGCCCTCCACCCAGTGGGCCTGGTCGGCGGCCGGACTGCCGGCTTCGGCACGTCGTCCAGGATTGGCGGACAGGGCCCGGGCCAGGCGCCCGGCCGACTCCGGGGCGTCGAATCGACCGGCATCGGTGAGCAGCCGCACCAGTCGACCACCGAGGAGACCCTGGACATCGGCCCGGTCCGCCAACGCTTGCAGCGACGAGCTCCACAGGTCCTCGGCGGCGGGGTCGTCCAACAGTGGCAGGACCGCCTGGACGGCATCGATGCGGTCGACCAGGGCGCGGGCGGCCTCCGGACCCAGACCACCCGACACCGGCGGCAGGCCGGCACAGATGCGTGCCAGCAGTGCCTCGGTGACCTCGGCGAGCCGCCCGGTGTCGGTGCCGCGCACGTCGCCATAGCGCTGGGCCCGGACCAGCGCCGGGAAGGCATCGAGCAGGTGGGCGACGTCGGTGTCGGAGGCGGCCCGGGCGTCCAGGGCCCGGAGCAGGCCGGGCAGCGCGTCCGGCAGGTCGGAGCGCAGCGCCGCCTCGACTCCGGAGGTCACCTCACCCAGCGAACCGGTCGCGTCCAGCAGTTTCGCGGTCGCCGCTTCCAGGACCGTCGTGCCCCACAGCGCAGCCTCGATGACCCGGACCGACAACTCGGGACGCCACTCGATGTCCCAGCCCTCCTTGAACGTGCCCTCAGTGCTGACCGCCCGCGGATCACCCCAGTCCACGCCCAGCAGGAGCAGTCGATGGAGCAGCCTCGACCGGCTGAGGTCCGTCGGGCGTCGCAGGTCGAGCGTGAGCTCCTTGGGCTCAGCACTGAACGCGAGGCGAACCGAGCGGGCGGTGGCTCGCAGGTCGGCATCGAGCGGCACCCCGGGAGCGGAGTCGGGCACCGTGCCGAGGCGCTCGCCGACCACCGCCTCGCGGGTGACCAGGTCGAGCGCGATCCGGCTGCCGTCACACAACACCGCCAGGGTGGCATCGGTGACCTCGGCCAGCCCGGCCAGCGGGCGGCCCCGCAACGCGGCCAGGGCATCGGCCAACCGGACCGCCTCCACCACATGAGCCGCCGAGACCGGCAGGTCGTGATGCCGCAGCACCCGGGCCACGTCGGTCAGCCAGCGCGCCACCACCGGTGGTTCGACCGCGTCGATGTCCTCACCCGAACCGTCGGGACCGGGGAGGTCGGCCGCGGCGGCCTCGAACAAATGGTGATACCACCCCGGGGAATCAACCCCTGCGCCATAGCCCGAGGCCATGGCCAGTCGCGAATGGGTCCACGGCACCCAGGTCATCTTCACCTTGCGCTTCGGCATGCCCCGCAGCACGGCGTTGTCGGCCGCAGCCGTGGGCAGCTTCCCGGTCAGCGCCGGTGCATGCCACGCGCCGCACACCACGGCGACCCGGTGCCCGGCCCTCAACTCGGCCCGGAGGACCTTGCGCATGTGGGCCTCGCGTCGCTGCTCGGTCAACTCGTCGGCCGCGCTGCGACGACGCATCTGCTCCCCCGCCCGCAGCTCGGCCATCGCGTCGTTGATCGCATCGAACGGGTCGCCCTCGGCGCGCAGCTCCATCACGTCGTCCCACCAGCGCTCGGGATCGTCATAACCCGCCGCCCGGGCCAGCAACGCAAGTGGGTCATCACGCACCTCCGAGGCGATGTCCTCAGCGGGCGCGTCCTCCGGATCATCCGCCGACGCTTCCTCGCCGGCCTGCGGTTCCTCGTCGAACAGGCCGGGTCCCGGATCCGCGGACGCCCGCGGCAGGAGCGCCTGCTCCCGGAGCGCGAGCATGGTCGCAGCGGGCAGATCGAAGAACCGCGCGCGTACGCCCCGGGCGGCGGCCCAGCGCAGCGCCTGCCACTCGGGCGAAAACGAGGCGAACGGCCAGAAAGAGGCCTTGCCCGGCGCATCCGGGGCGTACGCCAGCAGCGCGACCGGCGGCACGAGCTCGTGATCATCCACGAGGTCGACCAGAGCATCGGCCTCCGGCGGTCCCTCGATCAGGACGACCTCCGGTTCGAACGCTCGCAGGGCCCGTTGCACCGCACGGGCCGAGCCCGGCCCGTGATGCCGGATCCCCAGCACACGGAGCTGCTCGGAGGTGGTCATGGTGCCCACCCCGAACAGACCC
This sequence comes from uncultured Enemella sp., assembly GCA_964515145.1. Classification (GTDB taxonomy): domain Bacteria; phylum Actinomycetota; class Actinomycetes; order Propionibacteriales; family Propionibacteriaceae; genus Enemella. Next base: position 11,379 of record CAZEVN010000075.1, on the reverse strand, counting down.
GCCGACAGTTTCTTCGCATGCGATGCCCCGGGTCAGCCGGCGTCACGGGCGGCTCGATAGAAGTCCTTCCAGCCATCGCGGTGACGCACGACGGTCTCGAGATATTCGTTCCACACCGCGCGATCCGCGACCGGGTCCTTGACCACGGATCCGACGATGCCGGCCGCGACGTCTCCGGCGCGCAGTCGGCCGTCGCCGAAGTGGGCGGCAAGCGCGAGTCCACCCGTGACGACGGAGATCGCCTCGGCGGTCGACAGCGTGCCCGAGGGGACCTTGACGGCGGTCCGGCCGTCGTCGGTGGACCCGCTGCGCAGTTCGCGGAAGATGGTGACGACCCGGCGGATCTCGTCGACCGCATCGCCCGGGGCCGGTAGGTCGAGCGCCTTGCCGAGGTCGGCAACCCGCCTGGTGACGATCTCGACCTCCTCGCGGACGGTCGCCGGCAAGGGCAGGACGACCGTGTTGAAGCGGCGCCGCAGAGCCGACGACATGTCGTTGACGCCACGGTCGCGATCGTTGGCGGTGGCAATCACATTGAAGCCGCGGCGGGCCTGGATCTCGGTCCCGAGTTCGGGCACCGACAGGGTCTTCTCGGACAGGACCGTGATGAGCCCGTCGGCGACATCGGCGGGCACCCGGGTCACCTCTTCGATGCGGGCGATCGCGCCGGTCCGCATCGCCACCATCACCGGGGACGGCACGAGGGCGGCCTCGCTCGGCCCCTCGGCCAGCAGCCGGGCATAGTTCCAGCCATAACGCAGCGCTTCCTCGGCCGTCCCGGCCGTGCCCTGGACGAGAAGCGTGGAGTCGCCGGAGATGGCGGCGGCGAGATGTTCGGACACCCATGACTTGGCGGTGCCGGGCACGCCGAGCAACAGCAACGCCCTGTCGGTGGCCAGTGTCGCGACCGCCACCTCCATCAGCCGGCTGCTGCCCACATATTTGGGGCTGATCACCGTCTTGTCGGCCAGCGTGCCGCCCATGAGATAGGTCACGACCGCCCAGGGTGAGAGCAACCAGGACGGAGGCCGGGGCCGGTCGTCGACGGCGGCGAGCCGTGCCAGCTCCTCGGCATAGACCTGTTCGGCGTGGGGGCGAAGCAGTTCGGGCGTATCGGTCATCCGGGGGTCCTCTCGGGCACATCGGGTCGGGCTTCCGCCGCCAGCGCGCGGCGCAGATTGAGCGTCATGGCGGCGTCGAGCGCACGGCTGCGGTCGGCCCCGGTGAGCCCGGCGGCAACCCTGCGCAGGTCGGTGGCCAGGTCACTGAAGCCGGTGGTTTCGAGCGGTCCGTGATCGCCGAGTGTCTGCAGGACAGCCCCTCGTTGGCCCGCGCTGCGATTGTCGGCGACCCAGGCCAGCAGGATCCCCGCCGTGACCGGGCCGAACCCGAAAACCGCGAGCTCCGGCACCGCCTTGGGTGGGGACAACTGCTGAACGCGTCGGGCCAGGGTGTCGTCCAGGCCGGGGATATCGGTGGCCGACATGGGCGAGTCGTGGTCGGGCACCGCGCCCGACCCGACCACGAGGGTCTCCACCAGCTCCGGATCGGCCGGCCAGCGGGGATCGGAGAGCACCGCGGCCGCAACCAGGGAGTCGTTCTCGCGCACCGCGGCATCCCGCAGGCCGGGCACGGGCCCCAGCTCGAGGAGGCCATCGCGGATGCCGACCAGCATGTGGGGCATGCTGTCGAACTCCTCGGGCCAGCTGGCCAGGGGCGCGCCCGCGACGAGTGCTCGCACCGCGGCCGCCCCGACCGGTCGTTCTTTCCTGTCGACGACAAGACCATCCCGCGCGTCGGCGTCGTCGAGACCGGCCAGGTCCACCTGCCAACGACCACTGGCGATCGTGATGCGGGCGCCGATCCGGGCGTGCATCCGGCGTACGAACGCCGAATCCGGCAGCCGCGGCAACAGTCTCCGGGCCACGGCCCGGGCCTCGCGGCCACGGTCGTCGAGGGCGGCCTCCAGGAGGGGTTCGTCCGCGTCGGCGAGGTGGGAGTCGAGCTGCGCGAGCAACTCGGCGCGCATTCCGGCATCCTCCTTGGCCAGGTCGTTGACCAGCAGCTCCCGGGCCCGTGCCGGGTCCGCTGCCCGGAAAGCCGCGAACCAGGCCAGACGTTCGGCGCGCGATCCCACCTGCCAGACCTCCTCAGCCGCGGGGTCGGGCATCAGCAATTCCGGAAAGGCCCATCGGGCATTGGCGCGGGCCAGCCAGAGGCCACGGGACCCCAGCACGGGCGGCAGGAGCGGGCGGAGCTCACGCCGGTCCACGGCGGCTTCCAGGACCGGATGCAGCAGGCCGACCGGAAGCCGCAGCCCTCGCGCCGCCAAGGTCTGCAGTGACTCCGCCACGGCGGCCCAACGCCGGCCACCGATCGCCTGGGCAAGCGTTCCCGGATAGTGGCGCGACGGCGCGGGACGATGCTCCACCGGTGGCTCGGGCAACAGGTCGCCGGATGCTTCGGGCACGCTGACCCGGTCGAGCACCGCCGCACGCGTCGCCGCATGCAGAAGGGCCCGCGCGGGTGGCAGGTCCAGCGCTTCGGGCCCGGCCAGCTCTCTCAGGACTTCTTCGTCGATCTCGCGTCGGGCTGTGCCGACCACGGCCACCGGCACCAGGCGATCGAGGGCACTCACAGGACCACCAGCTCTCCACCGGTCAGCTCCGCGTCGACGAGCGCCAGCGGGTTGAACCCGTCGGGCCGCATCTCGCCGAACCACGTCGCCGGTGCCCCACCGCTGATGGCTGCGGCCTGCCACAGCAGGGCCTCGGGACCGGTCACCTGCAGGCCGACACCCTCGCCGTCGACGAGCGCGAACCGTGGGGTGCGCGAGTCCGGGCGTACGCCCACCCGCCCGTTCACGGCCACCGGCCACAGGTCCAACCAGGGATCAGCGGCGATCGCGGCGGCCCAGGCATCCCGCGCTGCCCCGACCGTCCCGCCCGAGTACGCCAGCCCGGTCGTGCGGGCGCGTTCGTCGCGCCGGTTGCCTATCAGTGCCCGCAGCGCCGGCCGCCCCGGATAGAAATGCACATCCGCATCCAGCTCCATGCCGGGTGCCACGGTCATTTCATAGGGCGCTCCGTTGATGGAGAAGAGCAACACGACGGCGAAGCGCCCGGTATCGCGGCCGAACAGCCAGACCCGTCGCGTCGAGATGCGTTCGTCGTCCTCGGTGTCGTGGAGGCCGATCACCGACCAGTGATCGGCCACCCCGGGAGCCTTCAACACCTCGGCGCGGGCCACGTTGAACCCGAGATGGGCCCGCACGGTCGACACGAATTCGGGATCGAGTTCGTCACGGCGGGCGAAGGCTTTCGCGAGCAGGCCCAGCATCCCGAACGCGCCCAACATCGTGCTGGCCCAGGCATCGGAGCCGGTGGGAACGAGAGCCAGGCGCCGAAGCGTCCTCGCCACTCCGGGCGCTTGGGCATCGACCATGCGCGCCGCCATGTCCTCGAGCATTCGCGGCTGGGCCGCCAGCCGACCCAAACCGTCGGAGAGCCGGTCACCGAGCCATTGATCAAGCTCCAGCAGGCCGGCCGCCACCCGTTCATCGCGTTCCTCAGCGCGGGCCCGTGCCGCAGCGGCCCGCTCGGCCGCCTTCGGATCGTCCGGCGCGTCAGGCGTCGGCACCGCCTCGGAGTGCGATTCGGAGCGAGTAGCGTCACCCGGTCCGGCACCGACCCGGCGTACCCCCTCGTCGGCCGGGAACCGCCGCTCAGCCCACCGGAAAAGCAGCCCCAGCGCATGTTTGCAGGGAAATTTCCGCGACGGGCACGTGCATTGATAACGCGGGGCAGAAGTGTCGACGACCACGCGATAGGGCTCGCGCGCCGAGCCCCTGCACCGCCCCCAGATCACGGGCCCGTCCTGACCCACTTCGGACCACGGCCCGGGCCCGGCCAGACGTCGCCCCGCCACGGCCGAGGCGGTGTCGGGGGCAGCGGCCATGACCCGCTCGACCGGCCATCGCCGGACCGCCTGCCCCTCGCCCTGTTCCACCACGCGGCCAGCGTAACGGCGGCCTCCGACATTTCACGGAGGCCGAGTCGCCCAAAGATCTCCCCCTTCCTGCGCACAAGGTCGGACCTGTCCCCTAGAGTTCGAAGAGGACGTGAACCGTGCCATCAAGGAGGCTGACACTGTGACCGCTGATACTCGAGCGACGGATCCTGCCGATCATCGCTATCCCCCACCCGCTGAGTTGGCGGCCCATGCGAATGTCACCCAGGAAACTCTCGACACCGCAGCGGCCGACCCGGAAGCCTTCTGGGCCGAACAGGCGAAGCGCCTGACCTGGGGCACCGAACCGACCGAAACCCTCGACTGGTCGAACCCGCCGTTCGCCAAGTGGTACGCCGACGGGACGCTGAACGCGGCCTACAACTGCGCCGACCGCCACGTCGAGAACGGCCTGGGCGACCGGGTCGCCATCCACTTCGAGGGTGAGCCGGGCGACAACCGCGACATCACCTATGCCGAACTGACCGCCGAGGTCTGTCGAGCCGCCAACGGCCTGGCGTCCCTGGGCGTGAAGTCCGGCGACCGGGTCGCCATCTATCTGCCGATGATCCCGGAGGCGGTCATCTCGATGCTCGCCTGCGCCCGCCTCGGCGCGATCCACACGGTCATCTTCGGCGGCTTCTCCGCCGATGCCCTGTCGACCCGCATCAACGACTGCGGCGTCGAGGTCGTGATCACCGCCGACGGCGGTTATCGCCGCGGGTCCCCCTCGGCCCTCAAGCCTGCGGTCGACAAGGCGCTCCAGAGCACGCCGGGCGTACGCCAGGTCGTCGTCGTCAAGCGGACCGGCCAGGACACCGAGATGGCCGAGGGCCGCGATGTCTGGTGGGACGACGTCGTCGCGACCCAGCCCAGCGAGCACACCCCGGAGATGTTCCCGGCCGAACACCCGCTGTTTGTGATGTATACGTCGGGTTCGACCGGCAAGCCCAAGGGCATCCTCCACACCACGGGCGGCTATCTGGTGGGCACGACCTACACGATGTGGGCGACCTATGACCTCAAGCCCGAGACCGACGTCTATTGGTGCACCGCCGACATCGGCTGGATCACCGGTCACTCCTATGTCACCTATGGCCCGCTGGCCAACGCGGCAACCCAGGTGCTCTATGAGGGCACACCCGATGCTCCTCACAAGGGCCGCTGGTGGGAGGTCATCGACAAATACAAGGTGACGATCCTCCACACCGCGCCCACCGCGATCCGCACGTTCATGAAGTGGGGCGAGGAGATCCCGGCCAAGTTCGATCTGTCGTCGCTGCGGATGATGGGGTCGGTGGGCGAGCCGATCAACCCGGAGGCCTACAACTGGTATCACGAGCACATCGGTCGCGGCCGCTGCCCGATCGCCGACACGTGGTGGCAGACCGAGACCGGCATGCACATGATCGCGCCGATGCCCGGCATCGAGACCGCGAAGCCGGGTTCGGCGATGACGCCGGTCCCGGGCGTGGCCGTCGATGTCGTCGACGACGAGGGCCACTCCCTGCCCAACGGGGAATCGGGCCTGCTCGTGGTCACCAAGCCCTGGCCCGCGATGCTGCGGACCCTGTGGGGCGACGACCAGCGCTATATCGACACCTATTGGGCCCGGTTCGGCGATCGCTATTTCGCCGGTGACGGTGCCAAGAAGGATGAAGACGGCGACATCTGGCTCCTGGGCCGCGTCGATGACGTGATGAACGTGTCGGGCCACCGCATGTCGACGGCCGAGATCGAGTCGTCCCTGGTGGGCCACGAGGCGGTCGCCGAAGCGGCCGTGGTCGGCGCTTCCGATCCCACGACCGGCCAGGCGATCGTCGCGTTCGTCATCCTCATCTCGGGCTTCGAGGCCAGCGATGAGATGGCGGCCGAGCTGCGCAATCACGTCGGCAAGGACATCGGCCCCATCGCCAAGCCCCGCCAGGTCATGATCGTCGACGAACTGCCCAAGACCCGCTCGGGCAAGATCATGCGGCGCCTGCTCCGCGACATCGCAGAGAACCGGGACATCGGCGACGTCACGACCCTGACCGATTCGACCGTGATGGACAGCATCGCCAAGGGTCTGAAGAAGTGAGCTGATCGACGCCGCGAGGATCTGGCGCGACACGACGCCGACCGGACGGGTACGCTGCTGAGCGGTGTGCCGGGAAGTCTGGTCGGCGTTGTCGTTGTCGCCCACTTCCAGGAGGCCCGCATGGGCACCCACTCCCCCTCCCGACGCGTCCGCGTTTTCGGCGTCACAGCCGACGACCTGCGGGTCATCCCCAAGTTTCTCCGGCCGGCCCCCGTGGGCGGTGCGCTCATGCTGGCCGCCACGATCGCCGCACTGCTCTGGGCCAACCTCGGGCCCGCGGCCTATGAATCGGTCCGCCAGTTCCCCGTCGGCCCGCTCACCATCCAGCACTGGGCGACGGACGGCCTGCTCACCCTCTTCTTCTTCGTGGCCGGGTTGGAGCTGAAACGCGAGCTCACCTCGGGCACACTCGCCAACCCTGCAGCCGCGCTCGTGCCGGGCGTCGCGGCCGTGGCCGGCATGGCGGTTCCGGCCGGCATCTATGTCGCGGTCAACCTGGCCATGCCCGGCGGCAACCTCGGCGGCTGGGCGATCCCCATGGCCACCGATATCGCGTTCGCGCTGGCGATCCTCGCGGCGGTCGCCCCCAAACTGCCCATTGGGCTGCGGGCGTTCCTGCTGACCCTGGCGATCGTGGACGACCTGGGCGCGATCCTCGTCATCGCGCTGGTCTTCACCTCGGACCTGGCGCTGGGATGGCTGGCCGGCGCACTCGCCTGTGCGGCTGCCTGGTGGTTCCTGCAGCGACGCCGGGTCTCGCTGTGGCCCGTCTATGTGGTCCTCTTCGGCATCGCCTGGTGGTGCATGTTGTCGAGCGGCGTCCACGCCACGATCGCGGGCGTACTCCTCGGCCTCCTTTCCCGCTCCGACGCCGATGACCCGCATGACCCGGCCGACCGCTGGATCCATTTCTGGCATCCCGTGTCGGCCGGCCTCGTAGTGCCCATCTTCGCCCTGATGGCCGCGGGCGTCCGGGTGTCCCCTGCCGCGCTCGAAGACACGTTCACCTCACCCGTGGGTCTCGGCGTCGTTCTCGGCCTCACGCTGGGCAAGGCGTTGGGCGTGTTCGCAGGGGCGTACGCCACAACGCGCTTCACCCGAGCCGAACTGACCCCGGGGCTGAAATGGTCGGAGGTCTTCGCGGTCAGCATCCTGGCGGGCGTCGGCTTCACCGTGGCCCTGTTCGTCACCGAACTCGCCTTCCCCGGTCGGCCCGACCTGCTCGAGCAGGGCAAGGCCGCGGTCCTGACGGCCTCCGTCATCGCCGCGATCATCGCCACCATCGTGCTGCGGAGTCGGGCACGAGTGCGGGCAGGGACCGGGTCCGTTCCCGAGACGCGCCCTGGGGTGGGCACCACCGGGCCGGAGCACTAGGCTCAGCCGCATGGCGCATCCTGATGACATCATCCGCGAGGACCTCATCGCTCGTGGCCCCCAGCCGCCGGCCGCGATCGGTGATCTGATCGGCCAGGTCAAGTCCGATATCCAGCAGCTGGTGCAGAGCGAGATCGCCCTGGCCAAGGCCGAGCTCATGCCCCAGGCCAAGTCCGGCGGCATCGGCGCGGGCCTGTTCCTGGTGGCGGGCTATTTCGCGATGAATGGTCTGTCCCTGCTCTTCCTGTCGGGTGCTCTCGCCCTCGGCCAGCTCTTCGATGCCCCCACCGGCGGCGTCGCCCTCGGATTCCTGATCATGGCTCTGGTCGTGTTCGTCATCGCGGGCGGGCTCGCGGTCGGCGGCATCATCTTCGTGAAGCAGGTCAAGGGCCCGAAGCGAACCGTCGCCCAGGCCCAGGCCTCCATCGAGACGATCAAGGACGCGGTGACCCGCGCCACCGCCAACGTCAAGACCACGGAGCTGGAGCGCAAGACGTTCCGTCACCCCGAGGCGCTGCGCTGACCGCACGCCACGGCTGCCTGGAGATCGGCGGGAGCCACGTCTGCGTGGCCCTCGTCGACCCCGACACCCTGGCCGTGACCGATTTCAGTCGGCACCCTCTTGAGTCCACCGGGCCGCTGGCTGCCTTCACCGGCGCGATCGACGCCGCGCTGGCTGATCTGCCTCGTCCGTTGCCTGCTGCCTGGGCCATCGCCCTGCCCGGCCCGTTCGACTATGCCGCCGGCATCGGCGGAAGACACCCCGGCGGCAAGTTGCAGGCCCTCGCCGGCCAGGATGTCCGGGCTCTGTTGCGCCCCCTGCTGGGCACGGCTCCGGTGACGTTCGTCAACGATGCGCTGGCATTCGGGCTCGGTTCCGCTGCCGCGGTCGCGGCTTCGGGCGTACGCCGGGTCCTCGCTCTCACCTTCGGCTCCGGCATCGGGTCGGCCTTCGTCGAGGACGGCCTGCCCGTGGCCGACGACCGCGTCCCGCCCGGGGGCGAGGTGTACGCCCTGGAGGCCGCCCCCGGCCTGACCATCGAAGCCCGGTTCGGCCCGGCCGCACTCGCCGGCCGTCATGGCTGCGCGTCCTTCGCCGAGTTGGCTGGTCACGCACGGGAGAATCAGGCCACGTTGCAGGAGTTGCAGCACGAGTTTGTCTGCCTGGCCGACGCGCTGGCTCCGTGGTTGGAAGGCTTCGCCCCCGAAGTCATCGCCTGCGGAGGGGGTGTTGTGCGGGCCTGGGATCTTTTCGGTGACCCGTTCGCCGAACGCCTCGCGCTCCACGCGCCGACCCTGCGTACGGTGTCGCACGAGATCGAGACAGAGGCCACGGCGATCCGTGGAGCGGTGGCCTACGCCACAGCTGTCGGTCCACCATCGGACGGGGCAGTGGAGTAGCCTGCGGTTGATGGCTACCGAGATCCCGACCACGACCCAGCGGCTGACGGGCTGGGGCCGAACGGCCCCGACCGTGGCCCATGTGCTTTCCACGCCTGATGTCGAGTTGATCGCGCGCGCGGTCGCCCAAGTGGCGGAGGACAACGACACCAAGCCTGCCCACCTGCAGCGCGGCATCATCGCACGCGGGCTTGGTCGGTCCTATGGCGATGTCGCCCAGAATGCCGGCGGCCTCGTCGTCGACATGACGGCGTTGTCACGCATCCACGCGATCGACGAGTCCACCGCGATCGTCGACTGTGATGCGGGCGTCGATCTCGAGACCCTGATGAAGGCAGCGCTGCCGTTCGGGCTCTGGGTGCCGGTGCTGCCGGGTACGCGGCAGGTGACGGTCGGCGGCGCCATCGGCAACGACATCCACGGCAAGAACCACCACAGCTCCGGCTCGTTCGGTGACCATGTCACCGAGATGCAGTTGCTCGTGGCGGATGGCCGAGTCCTGACCGTGACCCCGAACGGGTCCGACGATGACCCTGACGGGGAGATCTTCTGGGCAACCGTCGGCGGCATGGGCCTGACCGGCATCATCCTGCGGGTCAAGATCGCCATGACGCGCACGGAGACCGCCTATTTCCTCGCGGATGACGACCGGACCAACAATCTGGACGAAACCGTTGCTTTTCACAGTGATGGGTCCGAGCACAACTACACCTATTCGAGTGCGTGGTTCGATGCCATCTCGGGCCCGCCGAAGCTCGGCCGCGCGGCGATGTCGCGGGGCAATCTGGCGACGCTGGATCAGCTTCAGGAATTCGCGCCGGAACTCGCCAAGAATCCGCTGCTGTTCGACGCACCCACGCTGTTGACCTTCCCGGATATCTTTCCGAACGGCTTGGCCAACAAATACACGTTCTCGCTCGTGGGCGAAGCGTACTATCGGATGGGCGGAACCAGCCGCAACAAGATCAAGAATCTGACGCAGTTCTATCACATGCTTGATCTCTTCGGCGAGTGGAATCGGGCCATGGGGCCAGCCGGTTTCCTGCAATATCAGACGCTCGTCCCCATGGATGCGGTCGAGCCGTTCAAGCAGATCATCCGCGACATCCAGAAATCCGGGCACTACTCGTTCCTCAACGTTTTCAAGCTGTTCGGCCCGGGCAACCGCGCACCGATCTCCTTCCCGATGGAGGGCTGGAACGTCTGCGTCGACTTCCCGATCAAGAAGGGCCTCGGCGACTTCTGCAACGAACTCGACAAGCGAATCATGGAGTTCGGCGGGCGCGTTTATACGGCGAAGGATTCCCGGGTCTCCGCCGAGAACTTCCGCCGGATGTATCCCCGCACCGACGAATTCGTCGCCACCCGTCGCAAGGTCGACCCGGCAGGCGTCTTTGTCTCCGATATGGCTCGTCGCCTCGAACTCGTCTGATTCCCGACGTCTCGACTGATTGGAAATCCTGTGATCAACGCCGTTGGCAATCCCCAGAAAATCCTGCTGCTCGGTGGCAGCTCCGAGATCGGGCTGGCCATCTGTGCCGAATATCTCGAACAGAATCCCGCGAAGGTCGTCCTCGCCGGCCTGGCCCAGGATCCCGATCGGGACCGTGCGATCGCGGAGTTGAAGGCCTCCGGAGCCACCGACGTGGAGTGGGTTGATTTCGATGCCCTCGACTTCGATTCCCATCCGGCGACGATCGACGCGGCCTGGACCGGTGGCGATGTCGATGTCGCCATCGTCGCGTTCGGGATCATGGGCGACCAGGAGCAGGCCTGGCAGGACCAGAAGGCTGCCGTCCGTGAGGCCCAGATCAACTACACCGCCGCGGTGTCGGTGGGCGTACTCCTCGGCCAGCGCATGAAGGCCCAGACCTTCGGCAAGATCATCGCCATGAGCTCGGCCGCCGGCCAGCGCGTACGCCGCAGCAATTTCGTCTATGGGTCCACCAAGGCCGGCCTCGACGGGTTCTATATGAACCTCGGTGAGGCCCTGGCACCGTTCGGCCCGTCGGTCACGGTCGTGCGGCCCGGACAGGTGCGGACGCGGATGTCGGCGGGGGTCAAGGAGGCCCCGCTGACGGTCAACAAGGACGAGGTCGCCAAACTGGCCGTCAACGCGGCGGCGAAGAAGAAGCCCGTCGTGTGGACTCCCCCGCTGTTCGAGCTCGTCATGCTCATCCTGCGCCACATCCCGCGGCCGATCTTCAAGAAGCTGCCGATCTGATCCGCGGCTCAGCTCAGGGCGCGATAGAGGGCCAGCGCAAGGCCGGTCCTGTCGCGCTGTCGCAACTTGCGGAGCAGGTTGGTGACATGGTTCTTCACTGTGCCCTCGGCCACGACCAGTTCAGCGGCGATCTCGGCGTTGGTGAGCCCACGCGCGATGCGCTCGGCCACCAGCCGCTCCGCACGGGTCAGGACAACCAGCGGATCAGGTGAGCTCACTTCCTCGGGGCCGAAGGCGATCCGCGCCGTCGCCCAGGGCGGCATGGTCATCGATCCACGCGTGGCGCGGATCG
>CAZEVN010000074.1:0-16425 GCA_964515145.1 uncultured Enemella sp. | reverse complement strand
TTCCGGGCGTACGCCGATCACATGGAAACCGAACTCTTCCGCGAGGGCATCGACGACCTGCTCGCGCGGGGCGACGGGCGCGCGGTGATGTGCAGCGAAGCGGTCTGGTGGCGCTGTCATCGCCGCCTGCTCGCGGACTATCTCCTGCTCGTCCACGAGGTCGAGGTCGTGCATCTCATGCACGACGGCCGGCACACCGAGCACACCCCGACCGAAGGGGTACGCCTGGTTGCCGGCCGCCTGGTCTATGACGGATAGATCACCAACTCAACCGACGTCGATCGCTCCCTGCTCGGCGAGTCCGTCGAGCAGGAGGTGGAAATAGAGCATCCCGGCGAACGGCCACCAGGGGTGCAGCAGTTCGCCGATCTCGCGGTAGTCGGGATCGTGATCGAGGGCCAGGAATCGCCGCAGTTTGTTGCGCGCACCGACGTCATCGCCAGGGAAGACATCGAGCCGGCCGAGCCCGCGCAGCAGGGTGTATTCCGCCGACCAACGCCCGATGCCGTGGATGCGCGTCAAGAGCTTCGTCGCCCCCGCCCGATCCAGCCCGCGCAACTCGTCTTCGTCCAACGACCCATCCGTCACCGCCGTCGCGACACTGCGCAGATATTCCGCCTTGCGCGTGCTGAAGCCGAGCCCCCGCAGGACCTCCGGATCGGTCTCCAACACTGCCTCGGGCACCGGAAAAGCCCGCCCTGCAACACCCACCGCAGCCGTCAATCGATTGAGCAGCGTCAGGCCCACCTCGAGGGACAGCTGCTGGTTCGCGATGGCGTTGACCATCGCCTCGAAGATGCTGGGGAAGCGGGGTGGGCGTACCCCTCGGAACCGCTCCGCCAATGCCGCCGTCCGCGGATCGCTCGCCGCGACCGCATAGAACTCCCCCATGCCGACGCTCACTCCGAGCAGCGGCACCACCTGGCTCCAGACCTGGCCGCTGTCGTGCGACGAGCACGCCCCGTCGCACGCCACCCCGAGGCGCAGCGCCGGCGCCTCCACCCCGCCGTCCTGCACCACATGGACATCGAGGACGCGGTCGTCGATCAACAGCGAGCGCCGATAACCGTCGTCCCACCGGTCGATCTGATTGCGAGCGCGCCGACGCAGCGCCCACACGGTCAGGTCGAGTCGATAGGGGGCCTTCGGGTGCAGAGGGAACGATGTGTCGGCCGGGTCCGCCGCGGTGATCATGACGATTCGGTGGCAGGCTCCGCGTCGCCGTCGCGCAGCCGGACGATCTCGTCGACCACATCGCCATAGGACGCCGTCACGTCACCGATCTCGACGCGATTGGGCAGGTCATCGGCCTGCTGCCTGCCCAGGAGGTACGCCACCACGGCCCGCGCCGATGCCTCCTCCTCGTCGAGTTTGCCCTTGCTCGCCTCCTCGGCGCCGCCCATCAGGAGCATGAACGAGACCTCATCGTCCCCGACGGGTGCGGTCACGGTCCAGGCCCCGCGCTGTCCACGGGCCAGTTCGAAACTCTGCTGATTCGTCATCTCGGTTCCCTGTTCTCCCGGTCACTTCGGTTCATCGAGCTGGTCGAGGGGTACGCCGGCATCGCGCAGCTGGGCCGTTGCCCTGTGGCCGAGCCAGGCCTTGAGGTGCTTGGTCGCATCCCAGTCGTTCGCGTGCATGCCCGCGACCACGCGGCCCTCGTCGACCCACACGGCATTGAAGTTCCGCCCGGCCAGGTCACCCCGAACGATGACCTCGTCATAGCCACCCACCCCGGCGTGCCCGACATATTCCATGCCGAGGTCGTATTGATCCGTGAAGAAGAAGGGCGGCCGCCGATAGGGCTGCTCATCGTCCAGCAGCACGCCGGCCACATAGCGCCCGTGCTGCAGGGCGGTGTCCCAGTGTTCGACGCGGATCCGTCCGAACACCGGATGATCATGGTTGGCGATGTCACCGATGGCGAAGATGCGCGGATCGCTGGTGCGGAGCTGACCACCGACGAGCACACCATGGTCGACCTCCAGGCCGGCATCCTCTGCCAGCGCCACATTCGGCTCGGCGCCGATGCCCACCAGGATGAGGTCGGGATGGATCTCGTCCCCGTCCCCCAGTCGCACGGTCGTCTTGGTTCCATCGCTCGTGATCGATTCCACCGACGCGCCCAGGCGCAGGTCGACTCCGTGCTCACGATGCAGCTCGGCGAAAACCGGCGCGATCTCGGGCCCGAGCACGCGGCCCAGCGGGAGGTCGCCGGACTCCACGACGGTGACCTGCCCACCCGCTGTCCGCACGGCTGCCGCCACCTCGAGCCCGATCCAGCCGGCGCCGATGATCAGGAGATGATCGGTGAGGTGCTCCTTGATGCGCTGGGCGTCGTCAAGGGTGCGGAGATAGATGACGGGCGCCCCCGAGTCGTCCGCCATCGCGAGGTGCCGGGCCCGGGACCCGGTCGCCAGCACAAGCTGGTCGTACGCCAGTTCCTCCCCACTATCGATCGTCACGCGCCGATTGGCCCGGTCGATGGCCGTGACCGACGCACTGATGCGCAGGTCCACGCCGTGCTGGGCATACCAGTCCAGCGCATGCACCGACGTTGCCTCGGCCTCGGATTTGCCGAGCAAGAGATCCTTCGACAGCGGCGGCCGCTCATAGGGGACATGCGGCTCCTCACCGATCAGCGTGAGCGCGCCGTCATAGCCTCGTTCCCGCAATTCGGATGCTGCAGTGGCGCCCGCGAGGCCGCCTCCCACGATGACAATTCGGCTCATGATCCATCCGTCCCAGAGGAATACGCAATATTTCCATTAGATCCGTGCATAATGCGAGAGTCAAGGGTCCGCGCGATCGACCCCCTGCGCGGCTGGCGCAGGCCTGCGTACGCCACCCATGATCAACCGGGGCAATGGCAGCGATCGCAGCTATCAGCCGACCCGTCGTTGTATCGGGATTGGCCACCTCCTAGGCTCGGGGTGCCAACGCAGTCACCGAATTCGACGATGTGGAGTCACAGATGACCCAGTCCGAGGGCTACAAGAACGCGCCGACACCGGCCGAGAACGCCGAGCTGCAGCGCAAGCTGTCCACCACTCCGGAGCAGAACCACGGGGAGTGCCCGGTCACGCACATGACGACGAACGCGGGCGCCCCGGTGCCCGACAACCAGAACAGCCTCACTGCCGGCCCGCGCGGCCCGCTGCTCGCCCAGGACGTCTGGCTGCACGAGAAGCTCGGCAACTTCGTGCGCGAAGTCATCCCCGAGCGCCGCATGCACGCGAAGGGCTGGGGTGCCCACGGCACCTTCACCGTGACGCACGACATCACGAAATACACGCGCGCCAAGATCTTCAGCGAGGTCGGCAAGCAGACCGAGATGTTCGCCCGGTTCACCACGGTGGCCGGCGAGCGCGGTGCGGCCGACGCCGAACGCGATATCCGCGGCTTCGCGCTGAAGTTCTATACCGAAGAAGGCAACTGGGACATGGTCGGCAACAACACGCCGGTCTTCTTCATCCGTGATCCCAAGAAGTTCCCCGACCTCAACAAGGCCGTCAAGCGCGAGCCGCGCACCGGCCTGCGGAGCCCCACCTACAACTTCGACTGGTGGTCGCTGCTGCCGGAGTCGCTGCTGCAGGTGACGGTCGTGATGAGCGACCGCGGCATCCCGCGCACTTTCCGTCACATGAACGGGTTCAGCTCCCACACCTACAGCTTCTGGAACGAAGCCGGCGAGCGGTTCTGGATCAAGCTCCACTTCGTCTCCCAGCAGGGCATCGAGGCCCTGACCGACGCCCAGGCCGAGGTGCTGGTCGGCAAGGACCGCGAGAGCCACGGCCGCGACCTCGAGGAAGCCATCACCTCCGGCGACTTCCCCAAGTGGACGATGTATGCGCAGATCATGCCCGAACTCGAGGCCGAGACCTATCGCATCCATCCGTTCGACCTGACCAAGGTGTGGCCCAAGAGCGACTATCCGCTGCACGAGATCGGCTACTTCGAGCTCAACAAGAACCCGGAGAACTTCTTCGCCGACGTCGAGCAGGTGGCGTTCGCCCCGAGCAACCTCGTCCCCGGCATCGGTGCCTCGCCGGACCGGATGCTCCAGTCGCGCCTGTTCAACTATGCGGATGCCCAGCGCTATCGCCTCGGCACCAACTTCCACCAGATCCCGGTGAACTCGGCCCGCTGCCCCGTCAACAGCAACCATCGCGACGGCATCGGCCGGGTCGACGGCAACTACGGTTCGCTGCCGCACTATGAGCCCAACAGCTATGGCCAGTGGCAGGAGCAGCCGGACTTCCAGGAACCGCCGCTGAAGATCAACGGCGACGCCGCCATGTGGAATTTCCGCGAGGACGACGACGACTACTTCAGCCAGCCCGGCGCGCTGTTCCGCTCGATGGATGACGCCCAGAAGCAGCGGCTGTTCGACAACACCGCTCGCGCCATGGACGATGCCCCCGATTTCATCAAGGATCGTCATGTCGCCAACTGCGCCAAGGCCGATCCGGCCTATGGCGAAGGCGTGCGGAAGGCGCTGGACGCGTACGCCGCCGAGGAACATGACATGTTCACCCCGCCCACCGTCGAGAAGGAATTCCCGAAGGCCTCTCCGGGTGCGGAGGACATCGAAGTCTGAGTCCCTCAACCGGTCAACCAGCGGGCGGTCCCTTCGGGGGCCGCCCGCTGTGTTCGTCCATGGTGGGCGATGCCCGCCATGATGCTCAGGCCACCCCCGCGGCCAGGCTGCGCTGCACGATGCGGGCAGCTTCAGTCATGTCATCGGGGAGGACAGTGGCACCGTGGACGGTGCCCCGCCGGGGACCCCCGACCCACACGGTCAACGGCGGGCTGAGATCGGCGCACGTGTCAACGATCGCCTGGGCCCCGATGCCGTCCTCGGGCATGGTCACCCCCACCACCACCCCCCGGGCGAGCTGCTCCGAGGCCGCGGCGACCCATTCCGCAATCGGGACATCGATGCCCAGATAGACCACGTCGACGCCCAGACGCCGCAGGCAGGTGGCAAAGACGAACACCCCGATCTCGTGCCGGGCCCCCGACGGAAGTCCCACCAGCACCGGGCCCGACCCCTCCGTGACCTCGTCGGCCTCGAAGACCAGCGCGATTGCTCGCATGAGTTGCGCGCTGGCGAAGTGTTCCTGGGCGACGGTGAGCTCACCGGACTCCCAGGCTTCCCCCAACCTCACGAGCTCTGGCATCAGCCAGGTCTCGACGACCTGCTCGAACGGCAGCGTCGTGAACGCCTGATCGACCAGCTGCCGAAGATGTCGTGGATCCAGCGACCGCGCCGCCTCCACGAGGTCGCCCGCGGCACCCGCCGGGTCGCTCTCGACTGGCCCCGGCCCATTAACCGCATGCTCGGCAGCCACGGACGCGGGGACGCCCTGACCGACCAACTGGGCCATGGTTCGCAGCGTGGCGATCTGGTCCTCGTCATACAGGCGATAACCACCACCCGAACGAACGGGTTGGACCACCCCGTAGCGCCGTTCCCAGGCCCGCAGAGTTGCCTGGGGTACGCCCGTGAGCGTGGCCGTCTGCTTGACCGTGTACACCACTCACCTCCGCGGTCTCTTTCGCGGGTCGAAGATACCAAGGGTTTGACAAACTTTGCACAGAATGTTTGCCGGGGACTTGTCGTGGCACGTAGAGTGCTCTCAACATTGAACAAACATTGGACAAGGATCGAGTCGTGCTCACCAGGCCCGAGTACTCCCGCAGCGAGAGCCCCGATGCCGTCGTCCTCGTCGACCCCAGTGGCAACCCCGTGGGCCAGGCGAACAGAACGACCGTCCACACGGACGCCACGCCCCTGCATCTCGCGTTCTCGGCCTATTTGTTCAACGCCCGCGGGGAAGTCCTGCTGACCCGCCGCGCGCTGTCCAAGCACACCTGGCCGGGCGTTTGGACCAACTCCTGCTGCGGCCACCCGCGCCCCGGCGAAGACCCGGAGGAAGCCGTGCACCGCCGTGTCCGCGAGGAGCTCGGGCTGACGATCGCCGGGCTGACTCCCCTGCTGCCCCGGTTCCGCTATCGCGCCACCGATTCGTCGGGGGTGGTCGAGAACGAGATCTGTCCCGTGTACGCCGGGTTCGTGGACGGGGACGATCCCGCTCCCAATCCTGCCGAGGTGGCTGAGTGGGCCTGGGTGCCGTGGAGCAACTTCGCCGCGGCCATCACGGCAAACCCTCGGGCCTACAGCCCCTGGTCAGCGGCTCAGGTTCCCCGGATCCTGGCGGAACACCCGGGCGTACCCCATCTCTTCCGCACGGATCCTTCCCCCGCCGATCCGGAAGCCGCCGTGGCGGATGTCGACGAACTGCTGACGAAAGAGCTGACCGCGCTGGCGCGGGAGTGGGATCACTACACCGATGGCCTCACCGCCGACGTCCTCCCGAATGATCTCCCGCGCTGGCTCCGCGGACTCCTGGTCGGCAGGGGCAAGCGCCTGCGAGTGCGCCTGGCCTATTGGGGCTTCCTGGCCGGCGGCGGACGTCATGGGACGCCCGGCTATCACCACCTCATTCGAGTCGCCGCAGCCCTGGAGACACTGCATCTCTTCGCGCTCGTCCATGACGACGTCATGGACGAATCCGACTCGCGCCGCGGGCGGCCATCTGCTCACTGCGAGGCCGTCGCATGGCACGGACAGGCAGGTGGTGCGGGAGACGGCCGGGTATTCGGCAGGAACCTGGCCATCCTGCTCGGCGACCTCGCCCATACGCTGGCCGATCGGATGGTTGATGAGCTGCCTGACGCCCTCCGCGCGTCCTGGTATTCCCTGAGCATCGAGCTCATGGCGGGCCAGCGCGCCGACCTGACCGGCGCGGCCGCCGGGCGCCGGGATCGCCGTCACGCAGAACATGTCGCTCGCCTGAAATCCGGTCGCTATACGGTGACGCGCCCGCTCGAGCTGGGCGCGGCCGCTGCCGGCGCGTCCCCGGAGGCCACCGCGGCTCTCCTCGCCTGCGGGGAACATCTGGGGTATGCGTTCGCCCTGCGCGACGACTATCTCGGCGTTTGGGGCGACCCGGCAGTGACAGGCAAGCCCGCCGGCGACGATCTCTTCGAGGCCAAGCCCACCGTCCTGCTCAGCCTGGCGGCGGAACGGCTCTCCGGCGAGGCGGCCGCCCTCCTCGACCGGGTCGGCACCGACCTGCCGCGCGAGGACGTCCGGGCGCTGGCGGCCGCCATCCGCAGCGCCGGCGTCGACACCGAGCTCGACAGGCTCATCGCCGAACAGTTCGAGGCCTCCATGGCCTGCCTGACCTCACCCGGGGGCGCACTCGAACCGGATGCCGTCGAGGGGCTGCGGGCGACCGCCCGGGCCGCCGTCTGGAGGGACGCGTGAAACACGTCATCGTCGTGGGCGCCGGCCTGTCCGGCCTCGCCGCCGCCCTGCATCTCACGGGCGCCGGCCATCGCGTCACCGTGCTCGAGCGCGAGGCCTTTCCCGGCGGCCGCAACGGCGTACTCGAACGCGACGGGTTCCGGTTCGACACCGGCCCGACGGTCTTCACGATGGTCCCGCTGCTGGAACAGGCCTTCAACGCGGTCGGCAGCTCGGTCGCCGACCATCTCGAGTTCACCCTCCTCGACCCGGCTTATCACGCGTTCTTCGCCGATGGGTCCCGGCTCCTGGTCCGCCCCGGACACGAGAAGATGCGCGACGAGATCGCCCGCGAGTGCGGCACGCACGACGCTCGGGCCTTCGACCGATTCGTCGGCTGGCTCCGACAGTTGAACGACGTCGAACTCCCCCACTTCATCGACACCAACTTCAACTCCCCCGTCGATCTCCTCCGATCGCCCCGGGCCGCGCTGGAGCTCCTCCGGCTCGGCGCGTTCAAGCGGCTCGGTCCCGAGATCGCCCGCCGGTTTCACGATGAGCGGCTGCACCGGGTGTTCGGTTTTCAGGCCATGTACGCCGGCCTCGCTCCCGCCCAGGCCCTCGCCCTCTATGCCGTCATCACCTACATGGATTCGATCGAGGGCGTGTGGTTTCCGACCGAGGGCGGGATGCACGCAGTCCCCCGCGCGATGGCCCGCGCGGCCGAGGCTGCGGGCGTGGAGATCCGCTATTCCACGCCGGTCGAGCGCGTCGAGCGCGGCTCCGGGGGCAGGGTCACTGGCGTACGCCTCGTCGACGGCGAGACCCTGGCAGCGGACGGCGTCGTCCTGACGCCGGATCTGCCGGTCGCCTACCAGCATCTGCTTCCCGGACTTTCCGCTCCTCGTGCGGCACGACGGGGCCGGTTCAGCCCAAGCGCCCTGGTGTGGCATGGGGGCGTACGCGGAGAACTGCCCGCCGGTGTCGGTCACCACAACATCCACTTCGGTCACGACTGGGACAACGCGTTCGCCGATCTCCTCAAGCGAGGCCGGCCGATGGCCGACCCGTCGCGCTTCGTGGCCATCCCCTCACTGGACGATCCAGCGGCCGCACCCGCCGGCCATCACACGCTCTATGTCCTCGAGCCGGTGCCGAACCTCCAAGCGGGCCGGGATCTCGATTGGGCCGACGCCGGGCGGCGGCTGCGTACGCGCATGCGACGCGATCTTGACGCGTTCGGCTATCCCACCGAGGTCATCACCGAGGAACTGATCACGCCGGCTGACTGGCTGGCCCAGGGCATGACGGCGGGGACGCCGTTCGCCCTCGCCCACACCTTCGGCCAGACCGGACCGTTCCGCCCGCGCAACGTCGATCGTCGCGCGCCGGGGCTGGCGTTCGCCGGCTCGTCGACCACGCCGGGCGTGGGCATCCCGATGGTGCTGATCTCGGGCAAGCTCGCGGCCGAACGCATCTCGGAGATGCTCCGATGAGCCGCCTGACCCCGGGGCAGCGTCGGTGTGCCCGGCTGACGAGGCAGCACGGCACCACCTATTTCTGGGGCGCCATGCTCCTGCCGGCCCGCCAGCGGCGGGACGTCTTCACCGTCTATGCGCTCTGTCGCCTCGCCGACGACATCGTCGACGAACCGGAACGCGTGGACCTGTCGGTGCCCCAGGAGGGTACGCCGGCCGAGCGCCTGGCCAGTTTCCGCGCGCTCTTCTTCCGCGCGCTCGCCCTCGGACATTCCCCGGATCCCGTCATGGACACCATCGTCGAGAGCATCCGGCGCCGCGGCACCGATCCCGAGTGTTTCGAGCGATTCTTCGACGCCATGGCGCTCGACCTCGTGCGGGAGACCTGGTCGACCTGGCCGGAGCTCCGGGATGGCTATATGGAGGGATCGGCCGCCGTCATCGGCGAGATGATGCTCCCTGTTCTCGAGCCGCTCACCCCGGCGGCGATCGGCCCGGCCAGGGCCCTGGGGCATGCCTTTCAGCTGACCAACTTCCTGCGGGATATCGGGGAGGACCTCGATCGTGGTCGCGTCTATGTGCCCCAGGACGACCTGTCCCGCCACGGCGCGGACCCGCATCTGCGCCGGGTCACGCCCGAATGGCGGGCGATGATGATCGAGCAGATCGCGCGCAATCGGGAGCTGTATGCCGAGGCACAAACCGGGCTCGACATGCTGCCGCCCTCATCCCGGCGGTGTGTGGGGACGGCGCTGGTGATGTACAGCCGCATTCTCGACAAGATCGAGGCCGCCGACTACGACGTGTTCTCGGGGCGTCTGCGCGTACCGAGGCGAAAGAAGCTCGCGATTGCCGCGCGAGCGGTCACTGTCGGCCTGCCCCGCGTCGAGTTCGGCCCGCCAGCAGACCCCGTGTCGGCACGGTCCAGAGGTCCTGCCCGGTGACGCCCCATTCGGCGAGCAGTGCGTTGGCTGCCATGAAGCCGGTCGTGGCCGCGCGCTCCATCAGCGCCACCGGATAGTCACACCGCACCCAGTCGCCGGCCAGCACCAGTCGGGGCGACGGCGTGACCACGCCGGGGCGGGACGTCCAGCCGGTGGGTGCGATCAGCGTGCAGTCGTCGCGCACGAGAACCTCGCGGGCGACCTCGGGGGCGGCTGCGGTTTCCGGAAACACTCGATGCAGTTCATCGATGAGGCGGTCGACCAGCGCCTGACGCGCAGCAGGATCGGTGGTGACGCGCGCATCGCAGGCGTACGCATGGAGCTCTACGACAGAACCGCCTTGCTGATCGGCCCACGCCCGCGCCCCCGCCTCGAACCGCTCCAGGACTGACACGTTGTCGAGCGGGCCATAGCCGGAGGTGCCGAGAAACGCCGGCCGGTCGGCACGGACCTTCTCTTCCAACCACAGCCGCACCACGACGAACGGCGGCGCGTTCACCGTGTCGGCCACGGCCTGCCGCCAACGAGCCAGCGTCGGCTCGGCCACGCCCGCCACATCGGCCCCGCGGACGAGTTCTCGCGCGACCCGCGGATCGGCGGCGAGCACGATCGCGTCCGTCGCAAGGGTGTGTCCACCTGCGGTCACTCCCGCGGCATCGGAGCCGAGCGAAAGGACGTCGACGGGCGTCCTCGTGCGCACGTCCACCCCGAGATTCTGCAGATAGTCACCGAGCGGAGCCCACAACGCGGTCTCATAGTCATCCTCCGGCACGTCGAACAGCAGTCCCTCGGCCGAGCCCATGAAATAGGTGTGGAACATCGCCACGAGCTCGCCCGCCCCGAACTCCCGCGGGTCGGCGAAGAACGACCGGGCAAACACTTCGAGCGCAAGATCCCGGGCATCCGGCGGGAAGCGCAGGCGGTCGAGAAACCCCGCAGCCGACTCCCCCTCATAGACGGCGTAGGTCTCCGGGAACCTCACCCGCAGCAGTTCCAGTGCGGCCGGCACGTTCACCTTCGAGAGCGCCGGCAGTGTGAACGACGGGCTCCGTAGGACGAATTGCAGGACCGACCAGGGCGGTGTCCGCATCAGTCCGGTGAACGAATCCCGCATGCCGTCGGGGCGCTGCAGCGGATAGTCCTCAAGGGCGATCAATCGGTCGAGCCCCGGATCGGTGCGGCGGAGGAGGTTGCGGAGGTTGTAGTACTGGCGGAAGAAGGCGTGGAACCCGCGGCTCATCGTGCGACCGTCCTCGCCGGCCAGCGGCCAGGCGGCCACGCGGCCGCCCAGGCGATCGGTGGATTCGAAGAGCGTGACGCGTACGCCCCGTTCGGCGAGCACCACAGCCGCCGCGATCCCTGCTATCCCGCCCCCGACGACGGAAACATGGCGAGGATCCGCGACCCGCTCGGCTCCGGGCATGGCCCGGTGGCGGACGGCACGGCGATCCCGGCCGGGCAACTGGGACGAACGGTTCTCGGACATGCGCCCTCCTGGTCGACACCATCACCCTAACCTTGAACAAAGTTTGGACGAAGCCTTGGGTCCGGCGAGAGCGACTGGCAACATGGCCGACGTGATCGATGTCGCCGTGGTCGGACTCGGCCCTGCCGGGCGTGCGCTCGCTGCGTACTGCCTGCGGGAGGGGCTGTCCGTCCTGGCCATCGATCCTCGACCGGAGGCAGCGTGGCGGTCGACCTACGGCGTCTGGGCCGACGAGGTTCCCGATCTCCCGGAGGCGGCTTTTCGGAGCCTGGTGCACGCGCCGGAGATTCGCGCGAACGGGATCCATCGGCTGCGGCGCACCTATGGGGTTCTCGACAACCGGGCAGTCCGTGCGCTGCTCCCTCTCGACGGCGCCACGCTCCGAGAGGCCAGGATCGATGACGTCCAACTGAGCGCGTTGCGCGATGAGGCACGGGTGGTCGTGGACGCACGCGGTGCCCGGCCCACGGGTCCAATCCCGGTATCGGGGCAGTCGCGCGAGCCCGGTTTGGCGCCGGCCCAGACGGCGTACGGAATCGTCGTTCCCCTCCCCGCAGCCATCCCGGCGCTCGAAGGAGCCAAGGCGCTGCTGATGGATTGGCGCACGGACTGGGCGGAGAGCCTCCCGGCGCCCGGGCCGGCGAGTTTCCTGTACGCCATCCCCCTCGGCGACGACCGGGTCCTGCTCGAGGAGACGTGCCTGGCCGCCGCACCGGCGTACCCGATCAGTGATCTCAAACACCGACTCCGTCACCGTCTGCTCGCTCGCGGAGTCGACCCGGCCGTCATCGATCATCCGCTCGAGCGCGAGACGGTTTTCATCCCCATGCGCGGCCGGGACACGGCCCCGCCGTCCGGCGTGCTCGCGATCGGCACCGCCGGCCGGGGCGGGCACCCGGTGACGGGTTATTCGGTGGCACACTCGCTCTCCACCGCCCCGCGAATCGCCGCGGCCCTCGCCCGCGGGGCCGGCGTCGGCCCGATCGATCCGAAGGGGCCCGCCGATCGCCTGCGCGAGGCCGGCCTGCGCTCGCTGCTCGGTCTCGACGTAACCGGCACTATGGCGCTGTTCGATGCGTTCGGGGCTCTCCCGGTCGCAAGGCAACGGGCCTTCATGTCCCGATCGGCCTCTGCGACCGAGGCCGCGCGGGCGATGTGGGGGATGTACGCCCGCCTGCCCGGCCCGGGGCGGCGCGCACTCCTGCGCGCGACGCTGGGACCGGGGCGCGGAGGCCGCCCATGACGCCTTTGGCGGAGGGTCAGTCGGCGCGACCGGACGATTCGCCCCAACGCCGCGCCTCGCGCCCGGACGAACCCCGCACTCCCCGGGTCGAGCACGCACCTAGCGTGTGGCGGATTCGGTCACTCGACGCTGCGCGAGAGGTCCTGCGGGCACGCCGGGCGACCACCCAGGCCGGCTTCACGGCCGAGTCCATCCCCAAGGGGCGGCTCAAGCACCACCCGATTCTCGTCTCCGACGGTCCACTGCACGACGAGCAGCGCTCGAAGGTGGCGCGGTTCTTCGCACCGACCGTGGTGGCGCAGGATTATGTGGGTCACATGGCGGCGGTCGCGGACCGCCTCCTGGCGCAGGCCGGCACGTCTGTCGCGCTGGATGAGCTCGCCCTGCACTACGCCGTCGAGGTCACGGCCCGGATCGTGGGTCTCACGGAGTCGCCGGTGCCGGCGATGAGCAGGCGGCTGGTGAGCTTCTTCAACCAGCCTCCGTTCGACCTGACCAAGCCGGGGCTGGGGCGTACCAATCGCCAGTGGGCCCGGGCCGCGCTCAACGCCCTCGTGCCGATCGGGCAGTTCTATTGGCGGGACGTGCGTCCGGCGATCCGGCGGCGTCGGGCGCGGCGCGGCGTCGACATCATCAGCCATTTGATCGACGAGGGCTATTCCAACGTCGACATCCTGATCGAGTGCGTGACCTACGGCACCGCGGGCATGGTCACGACCCGCGAGTTCATCACGATGGCAGCATGGCACCTCCTCGACAACCCGGACCTGTTGGCTCGCTATCGCGCGGGCGACACCACCGAGCGGCATGCGATCCTCAACGAGATCATTCGCCTGGAACCGGTGGTCGGTCATCTCTACCGCCGCGTGCAGGAACCGATGGAGATCCATGACGCCGACGCCACGTTTCACCTCACACCGGGTGACCTCGTGGACATCTGCGTACGGGCCGTCAACAGCGACGGGCGCGCCGTTGGGGAGGACCCCCTGGGACTGTGCCCGGGGCGTACGCTGCCCCCACGCGTGGATGCATCGGTGATGAGCTTCGGCGATGGCGCCCATCGGTGCCCCGGCCAGCCGCTGGCCATCACCGAGACCGACATCCTGCTCACCCGCCTGCTGGACCGCAGCCCCCGGCTGATCCGCCGACCATCGGTGAGCTGGGATGCGCTGATCGAGGGTTATCAACTCCGAGGTCTGGTGGTGTCCTGTGAGGACCCGGGTTCACCTATCGTCGCCCCATGACGACGCTGCAGCTCGAAGCCCCCGTTGTGGGAGTCACTGTTTATCCCGGTCAGGCGCGGGTGACGCGCCGGGGCCGACTGACCGTCCCGACTGACGGATCCTGTGAAGTCCTCCTCGGCGACCTGCCGCTGTCCCTGGTCCACGAGTCCGTCCGCGTGAGCGGCCGCGGCGGGGGCGCGATCACCGGCATCGACGTCCGCACCGCTCACCACGCCGTCGACAATTCCGCTCGTTCCAAGGCCCTCCTCGACGAGCGCCAGCGCCTCGCGGTCGAGGCCCAGGACGTCGCCGATCGACGCCGTGCTCTCGACCTGCGCGCCCGGATGCTCGAGTCCACGGCTGAGGCGACGGCCCGGCCCTATGCGCGCCAGTTCGCTGCGGGGATGTCCCCCGCCGAGTTGGGCCCCGTTGCCCAGAGCCTCGCCGACCAACTCGCCGAGGTACTGGCGGCGCGGCGTACCCTCCTCGACGACGACAAGCGCATCAGCGACGAGCAGGCCAGGATCGACCGGGAGCTCAACTCTCCGCTCACTCCGACCCCCGACCGCACCGAGGTGGCCGTGGCAGTCCAGCCCGGCGAGGGCGGCGATCTGGAGCTGGAGCTGTCCTATCTCGTGGACGGCGCGGGCTGGGACCCGCGCTATGACCTGCGGCTCGATGACGAGACCGGACAGGTGACGGTGACGTGGTTCGGGATGGTACGCCAAAGCTCCGGCGAGGACTGGCCTGCGTGTCAGGTGCGGCTCAGCACCGCCCGGCCGACCGCCGCCATCCGGATCCCAGACCTGGATCCCTGGTTCCTGACAGAGGCCACACCGGCCTGGGGCGGCGGTCCGCCGCGGGCGTACGGAGCCGCTGACGCTGCCATGCCGATGGCGATGGCCGCACCGATGCCGGCCGCTGCCGGACCCATGCGGTCGCGCGCGGAACTGGCCGAGCCCGTCCAGCACGTCGAGGCGAGTGTCGAAGCCGGCGTGACCGCCGCGACCTATGTGATCCAGAACCCGGTCGCCGTCCCGGCGGACGGCTCCGACCATCAGGCGCTCATCACCGAGTTCCGCCTGCCCGCGGAGGTGGACTATGTCACCGCCCCCGTCCGCAGCGACGACGTCTTCCTGCGCGCCACCGTCACCAACTCCTCCGAGCACACACTCGGCGCCGGCAAGGCGTCGTTGTTCCACGGCACGGAGTTCGTGGGCGTGACCGACCTCGACTCCCTCGCTCCGGGCGAGAAAGTCGAGTTGGCGCTCGGCCTGGACGACCGGATCCGGATCAAGCGAGAGCTCACGGGCCGCCACGCCGACAAGGCCATCCTCGGTTCCACGGCTCGTCACGAGGGGCGCTGGCGCACGACCGTGGGGAACTACACCGGCTCCCCGGTCAACATCACGGTGATCGACCAGGCACCCGTCTCCCAGGTGCCGGGCATCACCGTGCGCGATGTCAGGACCACCCCATCCGCCACTGTCGACGATCTGGGCGAGGTGACCTGGAAGCTCACGCTGGCGCACGGCGAGCAGGCGAACCTCGACCTGGCCGTCCGCATCGATGTGGCGCGGGGCACCGTCCTCCGCGGTTGGCGGCAGTAGCCGCCGGCTCATGCCAACTCCGGCGCGAGTGTGATTCGCACGCAGGCGATCACAGGTCCTGGGCCCGGAGTCGCAGGGAGTTGGCGATCACCGAAACCGACGACAGGGCCATCGCCGCGGCGGCGATCATCGGCGAGAGCAGCAGTCCGGTGAACGGATAGAGCACACCGGCCGCGATGGGAATACCGGCTGCGTTGTAGACGAAGGCGAACCCCAGGTTCTGCCGGATATTGCGCATGGTCTTCTGCGACAGCCTCCGAGCCCTCACGATCCCGTTCAGGTCGCCGCGCAACAGCGTGACGCCGGCCGACTCGATCGCGACATCGGTGCCGGACGACATCGCCAGGCCGACATCCGCGGCAGCCAGAGCCGGCGCATCGTTCACCCCGTCACCTGCCATCGCGACAACCTTGCCCTCCGCGCGGAGCCGCTGCACGACCTCGGCCTTCTGGTCGGGCATCACCTCGGCCTCGACCCGATCGATGCCCAGCCTGTCGGCGACAGCCCTAGCGGTGGTCGCATTGTCACCGGTCAGCATAACGACCTCGATGCCGTCGTCGTGCAACGCCCTGATCGCCTCGGGCGTGCTCGCCTTGACCTGGTCGGCGATTGCGAACACGCCGGCGAGCCGGCCGTCCACCGCGGCGTACACGACCGTCGCCCCCTCGCCACGCAATCGCTCGACCTCGTCGGCCATGTGAGCCGCGTCGATGCCCTCGCCGGACAGGAAGGTGGAGGTTCCGACCAGAATCGCGCGGCCCGACACCGTGCCGCGGACACCGCGCCCAGAAGGCGCGTCGAAGTCTTCGACGGTCCCGATCGGCAGTCCCCGTTCCTCGGCCGCTTCGACGATCGCCCTGGCCAGCGGGTGCTCCGAGGCACGCTCAACGGCAGCCGCTAGACCCAGCAGTTCCGCCTCATCGACGTCGGAATCGGCGACCACGATGTCGGTGACCGACGGCTTGCCCTCGGTGAGGGTGCCGGTCTTGTCGACGACGACGGTGTCGATCTTTTCCATGTGCTCGAGGGCTTCGGCGTTCTTGATGAGTACGCCCGCTCGCGCGCCCCGCCCGACCCCGACCATGATCGACATCGGCGTGGCCAGACCCAACGCACAGGGGCAGGC
>CAZEVN010000073.1:0-16714 GCA_964515145.1 uncultured Enemella sp. | reverse complement strand
ATGGTGAGCACGAGGGCAACCAATACATAGGCAGCACAGAGCCAGCCGACCAAGGGGAGCCCCCGGGGGCGCCGCATCGGCGGTAGGGGCGGAGGCTCGTATTCGGAGGGATCGGGGTCGTCGGGCTCGGCCCGCTCCAGGGCGTCCGAGAGATTGAAATCCTCGATCCGACGTGGGGGTGTCAGACCTCGCCGGAGGCGGAAGTCCGGTGGCTCGGCAAGCTCGGACGTGTCCGTGGGAGAGGGTGACTGCTGGGGGAGCGGGTCCATCTCGATCCCGGACACCATCGCCGCGAAGTCGCGGTCATAGTCTTCCTGCCGGCGATCAGCCATGGAGTGTCTCCTCGGCCGACGCATCTCCCTCGATGTGCCGGCGAATGAAATCAACCGATTCGGCGAAGATGTCCTCCGCGTCATAATCCAGTGTGGCCACGTGGAACGAACGATCCAACATTCGTTCAGTTAGTTCGGCCGACCCGACCCGCTGCAGCAGGAGACGGGATGAACTCCGGTCGACGACCCGATCGGTCACCGACCGGAACATCAGGATGGGCTGGGTGATCCGGGGCAGGTTCGCCCTCACATCGGCCCACAGCTTCGTCATCTCCACCACGGCCTTGAGCGGAGTGCGGTCATAGGCATGCTCGGTCACGCCCGGCTTCGCAATGTCATCCGCGATGCCCGCGATCGACGGCACCAGCCGGCTCAACAGGGGCAGGACCAGGAACCGCTTGTCGAGAGTGGTGAGGGACGGGTTGACGACGATGATCCCGCGCACCTCCGGGTGGCGCTGGGCCAGGCGCAGCGCCAGCGCGCCGCCCATCGACAGCCCCACCACGAAGACCTGGTCGCAGTCTTTTCGGAGTTCGAGCAGCGCGCGGTCGACCTCGGCGTACCACTCTTGCCACGTCGTGCGGGCCATCTCCTGCCAGGTCGTGCCGTGGCCGGGGAGCAGGGGCAACGACACCCGGAAACCGGCATTCACGAGGTGTTCCGCGAAAGGGAGCAGGGAGAATGGTGAGCCGGTGAACCCATGGCACAGCACGACCCCGACCGCCCCGTCACCGCCGGCGTAACTCACTGCGTGCTCACGCCTCGCGCGCTCCCGCGCCGCCCTGTTCCCCTTGCCCACACCCGCATGCTACTCAGGCGGCCGATGTTGACCGACAGCCGCGGGCGCGGCAGGGGCCCGCGAGATCGACCGGGATCGGTGCTGTGGCCTAAGGTTTGGCTGTGTACTACTGGTTGTTCAAGTGGCTGCTGTTCGCGCCCGTGCTGAAGCTCGTCTGTCGGCCGTGGCTGGAGGGTGCGGAGAACATCCCGCCCAAGGGCGCGGTGGTCCTCGTCAGCAACCACCTCTCCTATGGCGACACGGTGATCCTGCCCGCGATCGTCGAGCGCAAGATCACGTTCCCGGCGAAGGCCGAGCTCTTCAAGGGCCGGTCCTTCGGTGGCAAGGTCGTGTCCTGGTTCCTGCGCCATGTCGGCATGCTCCCGATGGATCGCTCGGGTGGGCGCGCTTCGGCCGAGTCCGTCGATCACGTCGGCGAGATCCTGCGGGCCGGCGAGATCGTGGGCATCTATGCGGAGGGGACGCGTTCCCCCGACGGCCGCCTCTACAAGGGCAAGACCGGCGTCGCGCGGCTCGTCCTGGGGCATCAGGTCCGGGTCCTGCCGGTCGGCACTGTCAGCACCCAGTTCGTCAAGGGCTGGTTCGGCATTCCCTACATGCGGCGCCCCGGGATCCGCATCGGCAAGCCGCTCGACTTCAGCGCCTACTATGACCAGCCCGCCAACCGCGAGGTGCTCCGCTGGGTCACCGACGAGATCATGGCCGCGGTGCAGGAACTGACCGGCCAGGAATATGTCGATGTGTACGCCACCTCGATCAAGTCCGGCGCCCTCGATGGCCGCAACATCGAAGAGAAGGTGCTCGCGCGCCCGGGCCTGGGCAATCGCGTCCCGCCCACGACTGCCGAACTGGCCGCCGAGTCCGGTGAGCCGGGGCAGCCGTGACCGTCGCACCGCGCGACGAGCCCGGTGACGGCGACGGCTCGGGCAAGGGCGCCTATTGGCTGTTCAAGAACGTCCTGCTCGGACCGGGCATCAAACGGGTTTTCCGCCCGGTCGTCGAGGGGGCCGACCACGTGCCCGAGGACGGCCCGGCGATCATCGCCAGCAACCATCTCTCTATCGCCGACTGGCTGTTCACTCCGCTGGCGATCCGGCGTCGCATCACCTATGTCGCGAAGTCGGACTATTTCACCGGCACCGGCATCAAAGGCCTCCTGCAACGCAAATTCTTCCAGGGCACCGGACAGGTGCCGATCGACCGCTCCGGCGGGGAGGCCTCGGCGGGTGCCCTGCGGGCCGGACTCCGCGTACTCGGGCGGGACGAGCTCTTCGGCATCTTTCCGGAGGGCACGCGCTCCCATGACGGACGCCTCTACAAAGGCCGCACGGGCGTCGCGCGACTGGCGCTCGAGGCCGGCGTACCCGTCATCCCGACCGCCGTCATCAACACCGATCTGATCGCGCCGCGTGACAAACGCTTCGGCCGGGTCGTCACGCCGATCGTCAAGTTCGGTGCCCCACTCGACTTCTCGCGGTATGCCGGCCTGGACTCCGACCGGTTCATCCTGCGCTCGATCACCGACGAGGTGATGTACGCGATCATGGAACTCTCCGGCCAGGAATATGTCGATGAGTACGCCACAGTGGCCCGGGAGCGGGCCAAGGAGGCGGCCAAAGAACCCAAGGAGCCCAAAGAACCCAAGGAGACCCGGGAGCCACGACAGTGAAACCCGGCATCCAGGTCGCCATCGAAACACCGCTGTTCCGGGTGGTGGCCTGGATGCGCTGGGTGCTTCTCGCGCTCACTCTGGCGGTCCACGCCGCGCGGTTCGACGAGGTCCGGCGACCGGGTCTGGTGCTGGTCGCAGCCTTTGTCATGGTCGTCTGGTCCGGAGTCGCTCACTGGGCGTACGCCGAGCCCAGACGCCGCACCCCCTGGCTCCTCGGCATCGACTTCTTCTTCGCAGCCGTGCCGTGTGCCCTCTCGCCCCTGATGCTCGGTCAGGGGCACATCATCGCGATCACCGGATATTGGGCAGCCGCGCCTCCGCTGGCGCTGGCCGTGCTGCATGGTTGGCTCGCGGGTGGGCTGGCTGCGCTGATGCTGAGTGCCCTGTCGCTCCTCCAGAACCCGACCCCACCGCTGGAAGTGGTCGCCTCGACCATCGGCCTGATCGTGGGGACGGCCGTGCTGGGCTATCTGGCCGATCAGTTGCGTGACCTGACCTGCGAGCGTGACCGGCTCAGCGCCGAGTCCGTGCTGCTCTCGGAGCGGCAGCGGTTGTCGCGGATCGTGCACGACGGTGTGCTGCAGGTTCTCGCCATGGTCGAACGGGAAGGGCCCAATCTGGGCACCCGGGGACAGCTGCTGGCGCGGCTGGCGCGGGAGCAGGAGAGCCAGCTCCGGGTCCTCATCCGCGATGCCGCCCGGGACCCGGGTGGGCCGGACCTGGTCGATTCCACCCGGTGCGACCTCGCCACCACCATCGACCGGCACACCAGCGCGCTCGTCACCGTGTCGGTGCCGGCCGAACCTGTTCTCATGGAGACCGCCCGGGTGGGAGAGCTCGACGCTGCCGTGAGCGAGGTGCTCATCAACGTCGTCAAGCATGCCGGGCCGGACGCGCGGGCCTGGGTGCTGCTGGAGGTGGACGGTGACGATGTGGTCGTGTCGATCCGCGACAACGGCGTGGGGGCGGAGCCCGACGATTTTGCGGCAGCTATGCGCGCGGGCCGATTGGGCGTGAAACACTCCATCCACGGGCGCATTCACGATCTCGGCGGCCACGCCTCGCTCCGGACCGCGCCTGGGCGCGGGGTCGAGTGGGAGTTCCGGGTGCCGATCGAGCCAGTGATGACACAGCGCCGGAAGCAGGTGCCGCTAGGGGGATCAGGCGGATGGAGCGATGAAGAAGGTCGAGGCGATGTCGCGTCGGGTGATGCTGGTGGACGATCACCCGATGTGGCTGGAAGCGATGGGTGGCGATCTCGAGGACGACGGATTCGAGATCGTAGCCACGGCTCGGACGGGTGATGAGTGCCTGTCCCGGGCCCGTGCGACGCGTCCGGAGGTGGTCATCATGGACCTCCAGATTCCCGAACCCGATGGTGCGACCTGCACCGAGATCCTGATGCGTGAGTTTCCCGCCTGCAAGGTGTTGGTGGTTTCTGCCTCGGGCGAGCGCGCCGATGTGTTGCGGGCCGTGAAGGCGGGCGCGCGAGGCTATCTGCTCAAGTCGGCGACTCCCGAGGAAATGCTCGATGGCGTACGCCAGACTGCCCGGGGCGAGGCCGTCTTCACGCCCAGCCTGGCCGGCCTGGTGCTCGGCGAATTCCGCCGCATGGTCACGCACGCCGAGGCCCACAACGATCCCGGACCGGCGCTGACCGCCAGGGAGATCGAGGTGTTGCGCCATGTCGCCAAGGGCATGGCCTATCGCGAGATCGCCGAGGAGCTCTTCGTCTCGCACCGCACTGTCCAGAATCACGTCCAGAACGTCCTGCGCAAGTTGCAGCTCCACAACCGGGTGGAGTTGGCGCTCTATGCGGTCGAACAGGGTTATCTGCGGGCCTGACTCACCCCCGGGCGTTCGCGCCCCGGGAAGGAGTCGGACTTTGGCGTGCCAGCGCCTATCCTTGCGGCGTGTCTTTTCCCAGCCTGGAGCAGCTGCGCAATCTGAACCCCCAGCAGCAGCCGAATTACCCCGACCCGTCGGCGGTCGCGGCCGTCAACCTCGAGCTCTCCACCCGTCCGCCGCTGGTGTTCGCGGGCGAGTGCGATGACCTGCGCAGCAAGCTGGCCTCGGTCGCCCGCCGTGAAGCCTTCCTGCTCCAGGGCGGTGACTGCGCCGAGACCTTTGCGGGCGTGACCGCCCAGAACGTGAAGAACAAGCTGCAGGTGCTGCTCGCCATGGCGGTGGTGATGCAATATGCGGCGCAGGTGCCGGTCGTCAAGGTGGGCCGACTCGCGGGTCAGTACGCCAAGCCGCGCTCCTCCGACACCGAGATCCGTGACGGCGTGAGCCTGCCGAGCTTCCGCGGTGATGCCGTGAACGGATTCGACTTCACGGCCGACTCCCGCATCCCCGACCCGCGCCGGCTGCTGGATGTCTACAACGCGTCCGCGGCCACGCTGAACCTCACGCGCGCGTTCGTCACCGGTGGCTTCGCCGACCTGCGCACGATCCACAACTGGAACACCAACTTCGTACGCACGTCGTCGGTGGTCGAGCGCTATGAGCACCTCGCCGATGAGATCGAGCGCGCGATGGCGTTCATGATCGCGTGCGGCATCGATGACGACTCGATGCGCACCGTCGACTTCTATGCGTCCCACGAGGCGCTGCTCCTCGAATACGAGCATGCGCTGACGCGCATCGACTCGCGCTCGCAGCAGCCCTACAACACCTCGGGCCACTTCGTGTGGATCGGGGAGCGGACCCGTCAGCTCGACGGTGCCCATGTGGAGCTGCTGGCGGGCGTACGCAACCCGATCGGTGTGAAGCTCGGGCCGAAGGTGACCGGTGCGGAGGCCCTGGCCCTCGCCGAGCGTCTCGACCCCGACAACGAGCCAGGGCGCCTGACCTTCATCACGCGCATGGGCGCCGACAACGTCGCCGACGCGCTGCCGCCGATCATCGAGACCCTCCAGAACGCAGGCCGGACACCGGTCTGGGTCTGCGACCCGATGCACGGCAACACGTTCTCGACGTCGAACGGCTACAAGACGCGGTCGTTCGACCGGATCGTGGCCGAACTCAACGGCTGGTTCGATGTCCATGACCAGATGGATTCGTGGCCGGGTGGCGTCCACATCGAGCTGACCGGTGACGATGTCACCGAGTGCGTCGGCGGTGTCGGCGAACTGGCCGAGACCGATCTGGAGAATCGCTATGAGACGGCCTGCGACCCGCGCCTGAATCGCAACCAGTCGCTCGAGCTCGCCTTCACCGTGGCCGAGCGCCTGACCGATGGCCGCATCAAGCGGGCCAATCCGGTGCAGGCGTTCACGCCGGTCGATCTCTGAGCCCTGCTGGGCAGGACGACCGTGATCGATCTCCGCAGCGACACCGTCACCGCGCCGACCCCCGGCATGCGCGCCGTCATGGCCGCTGCCGAGGTCGGCGATGACGTCTATGCCGAGGATCCGTCGGTGCGGGCACTGGAGGAGCGGACGGCCGAACTGCTCGGTCACGAGGCCGGGCTGTTC
This sequence comes from uncultured Enemella sp., assembly GCA_964515145.1. Lineage (GTDB taxonomy): Bacteria > Actinomycetota > Actinomycetes > Propionibacteriales > Propionibacteriaceae > Enemella. The sequence goes on along the minus strand of CAZEVN010000073.1, from coordinate 10,432 downwards.
TGCGTGTCGGGTTCGCTGTCCAACCTGCTGGGCGTCCGCGCGCTCGTCGCGCCGGGGCAGGAAGTGCTCTGTGATGCCGACGCTCACATCGCGCGTGCCGAGATGGGGGCCCACGGGGCCCTGTCCGGGTTGACGATGCGCACGTGGGCGTCGAGGCGTGGGGTGGCGGACCTGTCCGCCATCGAAGCCATGCTCGCCCCCGATGCCGGGCCCTATCTGGTGTCGACCGCCGCGGTCGCGCTCGAGAACACCCACAACTTCGGCGGCGGCACGATCCAGCCGCTCGATCATCTTCGAGCGGTGCACGACATGTGTCGGGGGCATGGGATCAGGCTGCACCTGGACGGTGCGCGGCTCTGGAATGCGCATGTCGCGACCGGGGTGACGCTGGCCGACTATGGCCGGCTGTTCGACACGGTCAGCGTGTGTTTCTCGAAAGGGCTGGGTGCGCCCGTCGGCTCGATGCTGCTGGCATCGGCCGAGGTGATCTCCGAGGCTCAGGTGTGGCGCAAGCGCCTCGGGGCGGGCTGGCGTCAGGCGGGCATCCTCGCGGCCGCTGCGGCGTACGCACTGGAGCATCAGGTCGATCGGCTCGCCGAGGATCACCTCGCGGCGCGCGAGCTGGCGTCCGCGATCGCGGAACGCGCCCCGCTCGCAGTCGACCCCGCGAGCGTGGAGACGAACATCGTTGTGATCGACACGGGCAGTACGCCGGCAGGCGGGGTGGCTGAGCAGGCCCGCGCGGCCGGTGTCGCGGTCTCGGCGCTGGGACCACGGATGGTGCGGGCCGTCACCCACCTGGACGTGACGGTGGCGGAGAGCCGGCGGGCGGGAGAGGTGCTGGGGGATCTGCTCGCCTGAGTTAGCGTGGAGGTCATGCAGATCACACACCTCGGTCATTCGGCCGTTCTCGTCAATGTCGACGGCACGCGGATCCTGCTTGATCCGGGAGCCTTCTCCGACGACTGGCACGGACTGACCGACCTCGATGCCATCGTCATCACCCACCTCCACGGCGACCACATCGACCCCAAGAACGTGCCCGCGCTGATCGCGGCCAATCCCGAGGCGCGGCTCATCGTCGAGCCGAGCGTCCCCGACCATGTCGAGCTGCCGGATCATGCCGAGCGGTTCGCGGCCGAGAACCAGACGAGGATCGGGTCGGTGCTGCTGCACACGGTCGGTGGGCAGCATGCGGTGATCCACCGCGACATCCCCATGATCGGCAATGTCGGTGTGGTGCTGTCGGCAGAGGGCCATCCGACGCTGTTCCACCCCGGGGATTCGCTCGCAGCCTGCCCGCCCGGGATCGACGTGCTGGCCCTTCCGGTGATGGGCCCCTGGGCGGCCATGAAGGAACACATCGACTTCACCCGCACGATCGGGGCGCCCCAGGGCTTCCCGATCCACGACGGCCTCGTCAACGACAAGGGCTGGACGTTGATCACCGACCGCATCCAGGAGCTGTCCGACACACGGCTCCACGACTATCGGGACGGCCAGCCCCACGACCTGTGATCAGATCACGAACAGCGTGATGGTCGATCCCTCCGGGGCCTGCGCGGCCCCTGCCGGGTCGGTGCGCTGCACATAGCCCAGACCCAGGGGGTTGTCGCCCGGCTGGGTCGCGACCTTGAATCCGGCCCGGGTGAGGATGTCGGCGGCTTCCTGGACCGGCTTGGCCTTGACATCGGGCACGGCCACCATGGCCGGCCCGAGCGAACGCACGAGAGTGATCGTGTCACCGCGATGACCCATCCCCTCGGCGGGCTCCTGCGAGATGATCAGCCCCTCGGCGACTGTGGGGGAGTTGGCCGTCTTCACCACGACGGCGAACCCGAGCTTCTCGAGGTTGGACTGGGCGTCCTTGGCGGGTTTGCCGGCCTGGCTGGGAATCCTGATGGGCCGCGGACCCTTCGACAGCGTGAGGTCGATGGGTGCGCCGCGCTTCAGGCGGGCACCCGGCTCGGCGGATGCGGCGCTGACCAGACCGGCATCGATCTCCTCGTGCCAGTCCTCCTTCACGGTGCCGATGACCAGGTTGCTCGCCGAGAGGGCTGCGTCCGCGTCATCACGCGACATGCCGACGACGCGCGGCATCTCGAAGCGTTCCGGACCCTTCGAGACGACGGCCGCGAGGGAGCCGCCACGGCGGATGTCGGTCCCGGCCATGGGGTCGGTCGAGATCACCACCCCTGCCGGCACCGTCTCGCTGAAGGCCTGGTCGACCCGGATCGACAGCCCGGCCTCCTCGGCCACGCGTTCGGCATCGGCCTGGGCGACTCCTGCCAGTGCGGGGGCCGGCACGAAGCGGCCTTCCAAGAGCCACCATGAGCCCGTGCCGAGCAGCGTCACCAGGATGAGGGCGATGCCCGCCAGCAGGCGTCGTCGCCGCACCGCGATCTCGGGTGGCAGTGCCGGGGCCCGGGAAGGCGACTCCCGGCGTACCAGGGGAGGCGAAGCCGACTGGGGCGACCGCGGCGAAGCGGACTGGGGTGACCGCGCGCTCCGGGCCGAGGCGGCAGGTGCCGGCCTGGCCGGCTCGTCGTCGAAAGGGGGCGCGCCCATGAATTCGTCGAGGGGGCCGTGCAGTTCGGTGTCCTCGTCGACCGCGAAGGCGTGACTGAACTCGGCGGTGAGCGCCGGATCGTCCATGACGCCCGCGCTCAACGCCTCCTGCGCCTTGCGCACCATGGCCTGGAAGGCGCGGGCATCGGTCGGTCGCCGATCGGGTTCGCGCTGGGTGGCGGCCAGAACAAGAGCATCCACATAGGGCGGAATCGCGGAACGGGAGGTCTGCCAGGACGTCTCGAGCCGGGAGGAAGGGGCGGGGATGCGGTTGTGCACATGGGCGTACGCCACCTGGATCGGCGTCTCGCCCGTGTAGGGCTTCGTCGACGTCAACAGCTCGAACAGCACGACACCCGTCGAATAGATATCCGAACGGGTGTCGGCCTTGCCGTGGAGGACGAGTTCGGGTGGGAGATAGGAGACGGTTCCGATGAGTACGCCCTGGGTGGCGGTCGCGGTCTGCGACGACACCGCGCGCGCGAGACCGAAATCGGCCACCTTGAGGTGGCCGCGATCGGAGAGGAGCACGTTCTCGGGCTTGATGTCGCGGTGGACGAGCCCGTTCTCGTGAGCCGCACACAGCGCGGACAGGATGTGGTCGATCAGTTCCAGCGCCCGTTCGGGCTCGAGCGGGGCATCGCGGGCGATGAGATTGCGCAGCGTGCAACCCGCGACATATTCCATGACGATGTAGGGCCGCCCGGCGTCCGCGCCCTGATCGAACACGGACACGACATTCGGGTGACACAGCTTGGCGGCCGCCCGGGCCTCACGGTCGAACTTGCTGGTGAAATCGCCGTCCTCGCCGAGACCCTCGTGCATCACCTTGACGGCGACGACCCGGCTCAGGCGCAGGTCCTCCGCGCGATAGACGGTCGCCATGCCGCCTCGCGCGAGTTTTTGGGAGATGCGATAGCGACCGTCAAGCAGAACCCCGATCAGGGGGTCAGCGAAACTGGTCGTCAACACGATCGCGCTCCAGACACAAATTTGGGGAAGGGGGCTGGGCCAAATCCTGGCCAGAGTCTAGGCAGTCGGAGGGCGGGAGCGGGCGGACCCTCGTCGGGGTGTCGCAGGGTTGCGTCGCATGAGCCCCGAAGCTGTCCTAGGCTGACGGCGTGACAGCACTCATGGGACTCGATGTCCGGCTGAAGACCGCCCGGCTGTATCTCAGCACCGACCTGCGCGAAGCGACCGGTGACTTCGGGAATTTCGTCGACAAGGCCTTCGCCGGCGGCGTCGACATCCTCCAGGTGCGACAGGACGATGCGCCCGAGGAGAAACTCCTCGAGGCGCTCGACATCGCGCGCACTGTGGCGTACCACTATCAAGGCATCGTGGTCGTGAACGGGTCGGCCTCGTTGGCCCATCGATTCAACGGCGACGCGCTCCACCTGAGTCGCGCCGATGTCACCCCCAAGGTCGCCCGGCCCCAGCTGCATCAGTGGGCGTTGATCGGGCGTTCGGCCCATGAGGCGGACGATGTCCGCGATGCCGCCCTTGACCAGGAGGTCAACTATCTGTCGATCGGGCCGGTGTGGAATTCCGGGCCCAATCCGGCGTACGCGGCGCCCGGACTCGACCTGGTCCGCTTCACCGCGACGGCCGTGCCTCCGGGTGATGTGAAGTCGAAGCCGTGGTTCGCGTCGGGTGGCATCGACGAGCGGACGATCGACGCGGTGATCGAGGCCGGGGCGCGCCGGGTCTGGGTGACCCGGGCCATCACGCAGGCCCCCGATGCCGAGGCGGCGGCCAAGCGACTGGCTGCCAAGCTCCGTGAAGCGTGGGACGCCGACGAGTCGATGCAGGAATTCCTCAACAGCGTCTTCCGCCAGGGCTTCAACGCCGATCCGTTCATCCCGGTGGCCGAGAAGCCTGCGGCAGACGACGCCCCGAACGCGTGAAGCGGTCCCACTGGGCGGCCCTCGCGGTCGTCCTGCTGGTGGCGCTCGGCGCCTGGCTGGTGTTCGGCGGTGGGGCCGGTTCCCCGACGGGTACGCCGGCCCCGGCGACCCCCGGGTCTGCCTCTTCCGCTGCGGCCGGCGAGCGCACCAAGGCTGCGCCGGGGGACCGGGCCACGTCGGCTCGCACCACCCGTGGACCCACAAGGGCCTCGACAGACCAGGGCGGTGCCACGGATCCGCAGTTGGGATTGCCCTGGATCGCTGCGGCCCAACTGCCGCGCGAGGCTCAGGAGACGCTCGAGCTGATCGATGCGGGCGGGCCCTTCCCCTATGCGAAGGACGGGTCCACCTTCGGCAACTTCGAGGGCATCCTGCCCCAGCAACGTCGGGGCTACTACCGCGAATACACGGTGGATACGCCGGGTTCGCGCAATCGAGGGGCACGCCGCATCGTGACGGGCGACAATGATCGCATCTTCTATTGGAGCGACGACCACTACGAGAGCTTCTCGAGGATTCGACGATGACGCCGTTCGCAGACCTGCCCGCCGGGCTGGTCAAGGGCACGCCCGGGATCTATCGACTGGGGCGCCCGCCCGCTGACCTGGTGCGCCGGCTGCGCGCCAGTGGGTGGACGATCGGGAGCCTCGAGCGGGCGTACTCGAAGGAAGCCGTCCTCCGCGGCATCGGCCAGTCGTTGGATTTCCCCGATTATTACGGGGCCAACCTGGATGCCCTGTGGGACTGCCTCACCGATCTCGACCGGCCGACCGCGCTGGTCTGGTCCGGTTGGCAGGACATGGCCGTCTATCACGCGGATGATTGGGCTCGCCTGCGGCATGTGCTGGGGGAGCGCGTCACCCAGGAACCGCCCTTTGCCGTGGTATTGGTCTGAGCATGGGACTTTCCGACGCAAACGACGCCAGGAGCAGGTGGGCGACCAGACCGTGGCCGGAGCCGAACTCACTCCCGAGCGCTGGCGGCGGTTCGAGGCGTTGTGCCGGGAGCGGCTGGCCGTTCTCGGCAGAGAAGGCCTCATCGACGACGGAGCCATCGTCACCGACGGGTTGACCTATGGGCTGCACAATCTCTCCACTCAGGTGGCCCAGGCTCCCGAGCGGGAGTGGCCGGCGATCGTCGACGACCACTTCCGGGCGGTGCTCGCGATCGAGGATGTCGATGAGAGCACCGGCACGTGGGTCGTCACCCTCCGCCCTACGAGTGACCTGCCGATGCCGGTGGAATATCCGACGCGTGAGCCCCTGCCCGGGTTGGTTTCGCTCGTCGCGCGGGAATTTCCGACCCACGTCGCCGATTGCCTCAAGTGGCCCGGCGGTTTCGCGACGATCGAGGACGCGTACGCCGCAGGGCTGGCCGGGTTGCGAACCCTCCCTGCGCCTGACCACGAAACGTTCCTCGCGGGCGACGACGAGAGTAGCCGGATCCACGTCTTTGCCGGTGAGGATTTCCTTGTCGCCAGCCGGGTGCACCTGCTGCCCGACTTGCTGGGAGCTGCCGGCGTGGCACTGCCCGAGACCGGCGTACTCCTCGCCGTCCCGAATCGTCACCTTCTCGCGGTCCATCCCCTTACCGGACCGGGAGTGCTCGAGGCGGCTCCGCTGCTGGTCGCCCTGGCTCGTGGTGAACATGACGGCAAGCCGGGGCCGATCTCACGAGATGTGTTCCATATGCTGCCGGACCTGAGCGCCATCAGCGTCGGGGGCACGGCCGATGACGGCTCGACTCGAATCGACGTGCGAGGGAGTTTCCACGATGCCTTCGGGCGCCTCGGACTCCTCGAGGCCTGAACATGGCTGCGTCGTGGCAAGCTCCGATTCGGTGGTCGCTCCCGTCCCCCGGGCATGCTCGTCCTCGACACTCCGATCAGCCAGTCGAACCGTGCCCAAATGGCACGAGCTGACCCTCGACACCGCGCGCCTCATCGGAACTCGTGCCATCTGGCACATTGCCCCATGCCGCCCGGTGTGTTCTGCGTGTCGGGACTCCGCGCTGGGGCGTACGCCGTCCAGCTCGGGCTGGCTGCAGCGGGGCGTTCAGCTTGCCTTGTCGCCACCCGGGGCTCGCGTACGCCGACAGGCCACCGAACACCCCCATCCACCCGTGATTCGTGCTGCTTCAGCGTGCGTTCCCGGTAGTCAGCGCCCCTTTGCCGCTTGAGCTCGCGCTGCCTCGCGGGCGAAATCCATCCAGCTTGTCCTCGCCGACTCCGCCCCCGGTGCACGGGGCGCTCAAGACGTCAGGACAAGCTGAACGCGATAGGGCGCAAGCCCAAGACGCCAACGCAAGCTGAAGAGACTCAGAGGAGCTGAAGGCACTAACCGGAGCCGACGGGGAGCCCTAGCCGGCCAGCGCCCGACGCAGGGCCTCGAGGCGATTCTCCAGTTCGGCCACCCGTCGGGTGAGATCCGCATCGGCCCCGGGGCCCCCGGCTCCGACTGTCTCAGGCGTACGCGCCGCAGCCAACGGTGACTGCCGCGCGAACTTGAACCACCCCACGCCGATGGTCACGAGCAAGGCGACGGTGATGACCACGAACCGCAGGACGCTGTCGGTGCCGATGGAGCGGCCGACGGCATAGACCATCGTGAAGAGGCCGCCGAGCAGCAAGCCGTTGGCCAGGACCACCAACCGTTCGCCGAGCGCGAGGCCGACGACCAGGATCACGGTGGCCACGACCAGCAGGATGATGCTGGTGATGAGGCTCCAGGATTCATAGGCCTGTTGGTATGCCTCCTCGGCGGGGGAGTGCCCGGAGTAGCCGCCCTGGGGGTATTCGGGATTGGGATAGAACGTGTCGAGCCCGATCCCGACGAAGCCGACGACGGCCAGTCCGAGGAAGAACGAATAGATCAACTGCAGCGCGCGCACGGCGCCTCCGATCAGGTGTGCCGCTGGGTCGCGGCGAGAGCGAGTGAGTGCAGTGCCTGTCGGCCGGCCTGGGTCATCGGGGCGTCGAGGGCGGCGATCGCGCCGTCGAAGCCCTCGGCGATCATGGCCTCCACAACCTCCGGAGCACCCGATTCGATGATGACACCCCGGAGGTCGGCAATGCCATCGGCATCGAGTTCGGGGTCGCCGAGCCGGGCATCGAGGAGGCGTCGGCCGGCGTCGGAGGTGCCGGCGTACGCATGCGCGACGAGCACGGTCCGCTTGCCCTCGCGCAGGTCATCACCTGCGGGTTTGCCGGTTTCTGCCTCGTCCCCGAACACGCCCAGCAGATCATCGCGGAACTGGAAGGCGCGGCCGAGGGCGGACCCGTACGCCTCCAGCGCGCCCAGCAACTCCTCGCTCGCACCCGCCAACGTCGCGCCGAACTGGACCGGGCGCTGCACCGTGTATTTCGCGGTCTTGTATTCGACCACCCGCGCCGCCGCGAGCAGAGCGTGCTGGGGATCGCGGATCGGCTCGTGCTGCACGTGAACGTCGAGGAATTGGCCGCAGGTGACCTCGGTCCGCATTCGCGCGAGCACCGGACGGGCGGCGGTCAACCGGGCCGCATCGAGCCCCGATGCGTCGAGCATCTCGACCGACCACAACTGCATGAGGTCACCGAGCAGGATGGCACCGGCCCGCCCGAACGCCGCTCCCGACCCCAGGAGTCCCTCATCGCGGTGCCGATTGGCGAGCTGCACGTGGGCGGCGGGCAGGCCGCGGCGCGTGGCCGACGCATCCATCACGTCGTCGTGGACGAGGATGCCGACGTGCAACATGTCGAGCGCCGCGGCGGCCCTCAACAGCGGACCAGGGTTGGCCGGAATCCCGCCCGCGGCGACGGCGCCCCAGATGCAGAAGGCGGGCCGCAGGCGCTTGCCCCCGTCGGTGAACATCCGCGCCAGGTTGCCCAGCACCAGGGCCTCGGAGCCGACATCGTCGAGCAGGGGACGCTGGTCATCCAGGAACTCGTCGATCTCGGCGTTGATCTGCGCCAGGAGGTCGGTGGACAACGGGTCGGCGGGATCGAGAAGGGTGCTCACACCATGAGCCTAGGGGGCCTAGGGAGGTAAGGCTGACCTAGGGTGTCCGCCATGCCCAGCGTGATTCGAGTCGGCGGTCCGACGCCGCCCCCACCCCACCCGTCGATCGTGGCACGAGTCGAGGAGATGCTGGCGACCGCAGAGCGACCGCTGTTCTCGTTCGAGTTCTTCCCCCCGGCGAACGAAGAGGCCGAGCGCACGCTGTGGACCACCATCCGCCAGCTCGAGGCGCTGTCACCCGACTTCATCTCGGTGACCTATGGCGCCAACGGCTCCACCCGTGACCGCACGATCAACGTCACGCGCAAGATCTCCCAGGAGACGATCCTGCGCACGATGGGCCACCTCACGTGTGTGAGTCAGTCGGCGCAGGATGTACGCCGGGTCGTGGGGGCGTACGCCGACGCCGGCGTGCGCCACATCCTGGCCGTCCGGGGAGACCCCCCGGGTGGCCCCACCGCGCCCTGGGAGCCGCATCCGGACGGGCTGGCCAATGCGACCGAGTTGGTACGCCTGGTCGCCTCGCTCGGCAACTTCTCGATCGGGGTGGCTGCGTTCCCCGATATCCACCCCGACAAGCGCGACCCCGAGATGGATGCGCGCATCCTCGTCGACAAGGCCGAGGCAGGAGCGAGCTTCGCGATCACGCAGCTGTTCTTCGAGCCCGACCGCTATTTCGAACTGGTCGAGCGTGTGCGGGCCATGGGCTGCGATCTGCCGATCATCCCCGGCATCCAGCCGGTCACCAACATCAAGCAGATCGAACGGTTCGCGGAGCTCTCGGGGGCCACGCTGCCGGAGTTGATGGTCACCCGGCTGCGGGCCCATCAGGACGACCCGGCCAGTGTGCGCGCCATCGGCGTCGAGGTGGCGACCGAGCTCTCCGAACAACTGCTGGACGGCGGCGCGCCCGGGCTCCACTTCTTCACGCTGAACCGCTCGCTGGCCACGCGTGCGATCCACGCCAACCTGCAGGTCTCGCGGGCCGGGCATCTGTCGCGCCCGGGCCCCACGTCGCCGGCCTCGCCGTCGTCGGTGTCCGGGTTCGCTCTGCCGCCCGTCGAGGTGGTACGCCGATTCTGGGCTGCCCGACTCGCCTATGACCGGGACGCCATGGGCGCCCTGCTGGCCCCTGGTGTGACCTGGCGTGTGGTGGGCAACGGCGTGCCCGCCCGGACCTTCGTCGATCGGGAGGCAGTCCTCGACGACCTCTGGTCGACGGGCGCAGGCTCGTGGATCCACGAACTCACCAATGTGATCGTCGCCGCCGATCATGTGGTGACCGAACTCCGCGCCACCATGGGCACCACCGAGGGACCCGGGGCCGTTCTCGACGTCGTCGCCGTCATGCGCATTGCCGACGGTCGCGTCATCGAATGTCGCGAATATCGCGGTCAGGCCGAGGTGCCGGCGGCGTCCGGAATCGCCTGACGTTCCGTGGATCGGCTTTGAGTGACGGGCGCGCCGCCAGCGCCGCCAGGCGCAGATGGGTCACGCCCAGCACCTGGGCCAGCGAGTCGTGGAGCTCCCGGGCGATGCGCTCGCGCTCGGTCAGGGCCGCGCTGGTGCGTTCGGTTTCGACCACCGTCTGGTGGGCTCGGTCGAGTAGCCAGAACATTCCCGTGCCGAATCCGATGGCGGCCAGGGTCAGTGCGCTGCCCATCAGCGCCAGGCCCACGTGGAAACCGAAGGCGCGGATGACCAACGGGGTCGCGGCAACCGCGAGCGCCACGAAGACCACGGGCGCAACCAGTCCGACCAGACGCAGACGCCCGAGCGCGTCCGCCCTGCCGTGTGAATCGACCATCGCCACGAAGCTCTCCTTCACTGGGGTGAACAACTCTGGAGAACAGCAGAAAGCCTACCGAGGCCGGCGCGTTCGCACTGCCGGTTGCGATGGGTTGCCGGTCAGCTTGCCTTGGCCCGGGTTTCGGCCAGGGTGCGCGATGGCGGCTCGTCGTA
>CAZEVN010000072.1:0-17374 GCA_964515145.1 uncultured Enemella sp. | reverse complement strand
ACATCCACGAACTCGCGGCATAAACTATGCCTCCACTTTTTCGGGAACACTCCAAGGTCACGTTCTCGAGGATCGTTTTGTGGGCGAACAGGTTGAACGACTGGAACACCATGCCGACATCGGCGCGCAGCCTGGCGAGCGCCTTGCCTTCCTCGGGCAGGGTCTTGCCGTCGATCGTGATGGTGCCCTCGTCGATGGTTTCGAGCCGATTGATGGTGCGGCACAGAGTCGACTTGCCCGAACCGGACGGTCCGATCACGACGACAACCTCGCCCTTGCCGACCGTCAGGTTGATGTCCTTGAGCACATGCAGTGGCCCGAAGTGTTTCTGCACATCCTTCATCACCACCAGCGGCGCGAAGCTGCTGCCCGGGCGGGTGTTCAGGGGCTCGTCAGCCGCCAGATCCTGCGTCATGACTGCGACCCTAGACGACATATGTACTCCCGGGTAGATCGTTGTGATTACGACGTCATTTCGATTCGGGGTTAGCCTTGACCCGCCATGACGACCAGTGAAACCACACATCAGCCCCGCACTTATGAAGTGCGCACCTACGGCTGTCAGATGAATGTCCATGATTCCGAGCGCATCCAGGGCCTTCTGGATTCCGCCGGTTATCGCCCTGCCGCCAAGGGTGAACCTGCTGATGTCGTCGTGATCAACACCTGCGCCGTGCGCGAGAACGCCGACAATCGCCTCTATGGCAACCTCGGTCATCTGGCCGGCACGAAGCGCCAGCAGCCGGGCATGCAGATCGCCGTCGGCGGCTGCATGGCCCAGAAGGACCGGCAGACGGTCCTCGACAAGGCGCCCTGGGTGGACGTGGTGTTCGGCACCAACAATGTCGGTTCACTGCCCGCACTTCTCGAGCGCGCCCGGGTCATGAACGAGGCGCAACTGGAGATCAAGGAATCGCTGGAGACGTTCCCGTCCAACCTCCCGACCCGACGGGATTCGGCGTACGCCGCCTGGGTCTCGATCTCGGTCGGCTGCAACAACACGTGCACGTTCTGCATCGTCCCTGCGTTGCGCGGCAAGGAAACCGACCGTCGCCCCGGCGACATCCTGCGCGAGATCGAGGCGCTGGTTGCCGAGGGCGTCCAGGAGATCACCCTGCTGGGGCAGAACGTCAATACCTATGGCGTCGAGTCCGGTGACCGCCAGGCGTTCTCGAAGCTGCTCCGGTCCTGTGGGCAGATCGACGGGCTGGAGCGCGTACGCTTCACGTCCCCGCACCCCGCCGCCTTCACTGATGACGTCATCGACGCGATGGCCGAGACTCCCAACGTGATGCCCCAGCTGCACATGCCGCTGCAGTCGGGTTCGGACCGCATTCTCAAGGAGATGCGCCGGTCGTATCGCAGCGAGAAATACCTCGGCATCCTCGAGCGCGTCCGGGCCGCCATGCCGCGCGCGGCGATCACCACCGACATCATCGTCGGATTCCCGGGCGAGACCGAGGCCGATTTCGCCGAGACCCTGGCAGTGGTGGAGCAGGCTCGGTTCTCTGCGGCGTTCACGTTCCAATACTCGATCCGACCGGGTACGCCGGCCGCGACGATGCCCGACCAAGTGCCGAAGGCGCAGGTCCAGGAGCGCTATCTCCGTCTGGTCGACCGCGTTGATGCCATCGCCTGGGAGGAGAACAAGTCGTTCGTCGGCGAGGCCGTCGAGGTGATGTTCGCCGACAACGAGGGCCGCAAGGACGAGCTGACGAACCGCATGTCCGGCCGGGCCCGCGACAATCGCCTCGTGCATGTGGCCGTGCCCGATGATCCCGCGCTGCGTCCGCGGCCGGGTGACATCGCCGAAGCCGTCGTCGACTATGCCGCTCCGCATCACCTGAATGCCGACGGCGGGATCGCGAACCTGCGGCGTACGCGCGGCGGCGACGCCTGGGAAGCCCGCCGGGCCCGGGCAGCAGCACCGACCCCCGGCGTCAGCCTGGGCATGCCGACCCTGCGTTCGCGCTGAACGACGAAGCCGCCCCACCCTTTGCGGATGGGACGGCTTCGGAAGAGTCGGAATCAGGGAGCCGGGGGAGCGTCGGCCGGAGGAGCGTCAGCCGGGGGAACGTCGGCGGGCGGAACCTCGCCCTGGCCATACTGCCCCTTGACGAATTCCTGGCCCTGGTCGACCTGTCCGGCGAACTTGCCACCGGTGCGCTCGTCGACCATGTCGCCGCCCTTGTCGACGAGCCCGTCGACCTGGTCTGCGTGCTGTCCGGCGAGATCCTTGGCCTTGTCGAAGATGCCCATGCTTTCTCCTTCTGGTTTGAGTTGGCGTAGAGCCTCCTGCTCGGTCATCCGAGGACAACCAGGAACCAGTATGCAGTGAGGCACACTGGTCCGGTGCAGCAGACCCTCGTCCTGATCGGCCCGACCGCGAGCGGCAAGTCGTCGCTGGCGGTGGCGTACGCATTGCACTGCCGGCAGCACGGGCGACCCGCCGAAGTCGTCAACGCCGACTCGATGCTGGTCTATCGCGGCATGGACATCGGCACGGCGAAACCGGACGAGACCGAGCGGGCGGGCGTACCACATCACCTCATCGATATCGCCGACATCACCGAGACTGCCTCGGTCGCCGAGTTCCAGCAGCTCGCCCGGGCCACGATTGCCGACTGTCATGCCAGGGGAGTGCTGCCGGTCGTGGTGGGGGGATCCGCGCTGTATACGCGGGCGATCGTCGACGAGTTCGAGTTCCCGGCGACCGACCCCGAGGTGCGGGCGCGCTGGGAGGCCGAGCTGGAACGGATCGGGCCCGAGGCGCTGTATGCCGTGCTGGTCGAGCGGGATCCCGCAGCGGCCGCCGGGATCATTCCGCAGAACGGGCGCCGGATCGTGCGCGCGCTGGAGGTCATCGAGCTCAGCGGTGGCTACGTCTCCCAGCTGCCGGAGTGGACGTACGCGCTGCCTGGGGTCGTCCAGGTCGGGCTCGAACTCGAGCGCGAGGAGCTGGATCGCCGGATTGCCGAGCGGGTCGGCGTGATGTGGGAGCTGGGTTTCGTCGAGGAGGTACGCCGGCTCGCTGCCGCGGGACTCCGCGATGGGGTCACGGCGTCGAGGGGGCTGGGCTATCGCCAGGTGCTGGCGTACCTCGACGGAACCTGCACCGAAGAAGAGGCGAAAGAAGCCACGATCGTGCGTACGCGACGCTTCGCGCGCAAGCAATTCGGCTGGTATCGCCGGGACCACCGCATCCACTGGCTGCCTGCCCTGGCCCATGACCTGGTCGAGCAGGTGGACCGCCTGATGACTGCGCCGCTGGACTCCGGCGCGCGCGAGTGAGACCCTGCGCCCATGCGCAGTTGGAACATCGCCAAAGGTCACGGCACAGAGAACGATTTCGTCATCGTGCTCGACCGGCACGGCATGATGAACCCTACTCCGGAGGACGTCCGGCATCTCTGTGACCGGCGGACCGGGGTCGGTGGCGACGGCCTGTTGCGCGTCACCAAAGCCAGCGCTATCCCCGAGTGGGACGGCGACGGGAGCATCTGGTTCATGGACTATCGCAACGCCGACGGTTCGGTGTCGGAGATGTGCGGCAATGGCGTCCGCGTCTTCGCCAAGTTCCTGGTCGAGGAGGGACTGGCGCACGGGGCGAGCATCGAGGTGGGTACGCGGGCCGGGCTCCGGGTCGTGACCCAGGAGCGCGACGGGCAGCTGCGGGTGGACATGGGGCGCGTACTCGTCGACCCCGAGCCCACGCCGGTCGAGCTGAACGGTGAACACTTCGAGGCAACGCCCGCCGATGTCGGCAATCCGCACGCGGTGTGTTTCGTCGAAGCGGTCGAGCCACTGGACCTGACTCGGGCACCGGCGTTCTCGGCCGAAAGGTTCCCCCAGGGCGTGAATGTCGAGTTCGTCGAGTTCGTCGCTCCGGGCCATGTCCGGATGCGGGTGTTCGAGCGGGGTGTGGGGGAGACGCGGTCGTGCGGCACCGGCACGGTGGCGGTGGCCGCTGCTGCGCGGGCCCGCTGGGGTGGTGAGCATTGGCGCGTCGATGTGCCGGGCGGCACGTTGCACATCGAGCTGCAGCCCGGTGCGGATGCCGAACGGATCGACACGGCGTACATGACGGGACCCGCCGTGGTCCAGCTCCGCGGCGAGGTGCAGGTCTCCGGCGGCGACTAATCCACTCGCTTAACTTGGGGCGGCGTGAGATTGTGGTCAGACGATGACGCTACGCCTTCCTGACGATTATGAAGACGACCGGTTCGATGACGAGTACGCCGAGCCGGCCGCAGACAAGTATGACGACGTCGACCCGGACGACGACTTCGACTATGACGGCGACCAACTGGACCGTGCCGAGCGCCAGTCGCTGCGCCGCGTGGCCGGCATGTCGACCGAACTCGAGGACATCACCGAGGTCGAATACCGCAAGCTGCTCCTCGAACGAGTCGTGCTCGTCGGCGTCTGGACGTCCGGCACTGAGACCGATGTCGAGAACTCGATGGCCGAGCTCAAGCAGCTCGCCGAAACCGCCGGCTCCGAGGTGCTCGAAGGACTCGTCCAGCGCCGCTCCAAGCCCGACCCGGCGACCTACATCGGCAGCGGCAAGGTCGAGGAGTTGCGCGAGATCGTGATCGCCACCGGTGCGGACACCGTGATCTGTGACGGTGAGCTCGCCCCGGCCCAGCTCCGCAACCTGGAGGACCGGGTCAAGGTCAAGGTCGTCGACCGAACCGCGTTGATCCTCGACATCTTCGCCCAGCACGCCAAGTCGGTCGAGGGCAAGGCCCAGGTCGAACTCGCGCAGCTCAACTATCTGAAGCAGCGCCTCCGCGGCTGGGGTGGCAACCTCTCCCGCCAGGCCGGTGGCCAGGCCGCAGGTGGTGCCGGCATCGGTGGTCGTGGTCCCGGTGAGACTAAGCTCGAGACCGATCGACGGCGCATCCACCACCGCATCTCGCAGCTCAAACAGAAGCTCCGCGAGATGGACTCCACCCGGGAGGCCAAGCGCGCCGAGCGGCGGCGGCACCGAGTGCCGTCCGTGGCGATCGTCGGCTACACGAATGCTGGCAAGTCGTCGTTGTTGAATCGACTGACCGGGGCCGGCGTACTCGTCGAAGACGCCCTCTTCGCCACCCTCGACCCGACGACGCGGCGGACCGAGACGGCGGATGGGCGGATCTATACACTCACCGACACCGTCGGGTTCGTCCGGCACCTGCCGCACGATCTGGTCGAGGCGTTTGCGTCGACGCTGGAAGAATCCGTCGACGCGGACCTGTTGGTGCATGTCGTGGATGGGTCCGATGTCGATCCGTTGGGTCAGATTTCCGCGGTCCGGACCGTGCTCAACGACATCGGTGCCGGCGACAACGCCGAGCTGCTCGTGATCAACAAGGTCGATCAGGCGTCGGAGGAAAACCTCCAGCTGCTGCGCACGCACTTCCCCGATTCCGTGGTCGTGTCCGCGAGGACGGGCCAGGGGATCGATGCGCTCAAGGCCATCGTCGACGGTCGGCTGCCGCGGCCGGAGGTCGAGGTGCGTGCGCTCGTGCCCTACAGCCGGGGAGATCTCCTCGACAAGGTGCATCGCTCGGGTGAGTTCGTGCTGAGTGAGCACACGGCGGAGGGTACGCGGATCGTGGCGCGCGTCCATCCTGACCTCGCGGCCGAATTCGGGGCGTACGCCGAGACCTGAGTCAGCGCAGCGCGGAGTTTGCCGAGACCTGAGTCAGAGGCTCCGTGGACTGTGCGGTGCCTACGGTGTCGGGGTGAAGAGAAAGCCCTGGTGGTTCTGGACGTTGCTCGGCTGTGGCGGAGCGCTGGTCGTCGGCATCCTCGTTGTGGTGATCGCGGTCGCATGGTGGCTGATGCCCAAGGAGACAGAGATCGGGCATTGCCGGACGTCGTTCGGTGTCGATTGCGACCGGGTGAAACCCGACGTGATCGGTGAACTGACCGGCATGTCTCTGCCAACGGGGACCGAGATCGAGTCGTCCAGCTTCAAGCGCTTTCAGGACTGGCACGTCGAGGCTGTCTTCATCGTTCCGGTTGATCACGTCGGGGTTTGGGAGGCATCGATCAACGGCTATCCCGAGGCGGACGCGAAGGGTTGTCATGCCCTTGAAGGCCGTGGCGACGATCGCCGGTGTGCTGAGGTGAACGACCCGGCTGACCTACCCGTTCGGAGCTACACCCGCGTCACCCGCTCCGATGGTGCTGTCGTCGTGCACGTGGAGGCTTTCAGCCTGTAGCTAATCGGTGACGCCGATCGAGACTTCTTGTCGATGATCGATGAGATAGGTGACATCTACCTGGAGTGCCCCGGCAAGAGCAAACACGGTGTCGAGTTGGGGATTCCCCGGACCCGGGCGCCCATCCGCGTTCTTCTGGTTGTTCCGATTGGCCTCGATGTTCTGCACCTGATTCCGGCTGATGCCGGCGGCCTCGGCGAGATCTTCTTGTGTCATGTGACGGTGCTCGCGATGTGCGCGCACCTTCAGTGCAAACGCCCGGCTGATGTCTGACCAGTCCTCTGGGACGTGGCGGGCAGACATGCCGCCAGCCTGTCCGCAGGCTTTCGGAAAGTCCGCCCAATAGATTTGGCATTCGAGAGGGGTGTGGCATGCGACTTGAGGACATCGAACCCGGGATGCGGCTCACGGGCGTGATTCCCGGTGAAACGGTGCAGGTGCGGGCAGTGCAAAGGATCGGGAGCGATGCGGTTGAGTTGACGTTCCGAGGAGAGCGGGGCTTGGCGGAGCAGGTGCTGCATCGCGGCGACGAGGACCAGATCGCACCGACTGAGCTGGCAAGGCGCGCCTTTGATGCCGATCCCGCGCGGTTCCGGCTGGCCGCAGAGGCCCAACGAATCTCCCGGGCCGGCGCGGTCGAGTCGATGGCGGCGGTCGCGAGCAGCGCGATCCAACCTTTGCCACATCAATTGCGGGCGGTCTATGACGAACTGGTGCCGAGGACGCCGCTGCGATTCCTTCTGGCAGATGACCCAGGTGCCGGAAAGACGATTATGGCCGGGCTTTATGTCAAGGAACTCCTACTGCGTGACGACGTGCGTCGTTGTCTGATCGTCGCGCCCGGTGGACTGGTGGAGCAGTGGCAGGATGAGCTCCTGTTCAAGTTCGGACTGGGGTTCGAATTGCTCACTCGCGACCTCATGGAGGCGCCCAGGCCAGGAAGCGTTGTCGATCACTATCCAATGCTGATTGCCCGCATGGATCAGCTGGCCCGCAACCCCGAATGGCTGCAGCGTCTGGACCAAGTGGAATGGGACCTCGTCATCATCGATGAGGCCCACCGGATGGGCGTGCACTGGTACGGCCAGGAACTCGACCGCACCCGTCGTTACCAACTCGGTGAATATCTCCGGGATCGGACCCGGCATCTTCTATTGATGACCGCTACCCCACACACCGGCAAGGCGGATGACTTCCAGGCCTTCCTCCAACTGCTCGACGTGGATCGATTCGCTGGGCGCTATCGCTCCGGCGTACATTCCGTCGACACAGAGGGGGTCATGCGCAGGATGGTCAAGGAGGACCTCCTCACGTTCGAGGGCCTGCCGCTCTTCCCGCAGCGCATTGCCGAGTCCGTGCCCTATGAACTGACCGATGCGGAATTGGATCTCTACGACGCGGTCACCGACTACGTCCGCACGGAGATGAACCGGGCCGATCGTCTTGATCCCTCGCGGCGGGTGACCGTCGGCTTCGCCTTGACCGTACTCCAGCGGCGTTTGGCGTCGAGTCCGGAGGCGATTCACCAGTCCCTGGTACGCCGCAGCGATCGCCTTCGGAAGCGTCGCCAGGACGTGCTGGCCGGGCGTACGCCGGAAGCACCGACTGCGACGCCGGACTGGATCGATCCCGACGACTGGGAGGAACACTCCACCGCCGAGATCGAGGACTGGGAGGAGCAGGTCGTCGATTCGGCCACTACCGCGGAGACGGTCGCGGAATTGGATGCGGAGCTGGGCGTACTGGATGAACTCGTCCGCCAGTCGCGCGCGGTGCGGGATTCGGGGACCGACCGCAAGTGGGTGGAACTGCGAGAGATGCTGGAGCAGCGGGCCATCAGGGACGGCGCGAAGCTGATCGTGTTCACCGAGCACCGCGACACGCTGGACTATCTGGCGCGACGGATCCGTGCCCAGCTGGGGCGTCATGAGGCGGTGGTCGCGATCCATGGCGGGGTGACGCGTCCGGAGCGTCGACGAGTCGTGGAGGAGTTCACCCACAACCCCGGATGTCAGATCCTGCTGGCGACCGACGCTGCCGGGGAGGGCCTCAACCTCCAGGTCGCTCACCTCATGGTCAACTATGACCTGCCCTGGAATCCCAATCGGATCGAGCAGCGATTCGGGCGAATCCACCGCATCGGCCAGCTCGAGGTCTGTCGGTTGTGGAACCTGATTGCCCAGAACACGCGGGAAGGCCAGGTTTTCCAGGGGCTGCTCGGCAAGATCGAGGAACAGCGAAAGGCTTTCGGCGGCAAGGTGTTCGACGTGCTCGGCGAGGCGCTCGACGGGCATGCACTGCGAGACCTGTTGGTGGATGCCATTCGCTATGGCGAGCAGCCCGAGGTCCGGGAGCGGATGCGGCAGGTGATCGACGAGCGCGTCGGGGACGGCATCGACGAACTGCTGGAGGAGCGGGCGCTGGCCACGCACTCCATCGGCGAAACCGATGTTGCTGCACTGCGGCGGGAGATGGACGAGGCTCGGGCGCAGCGGCTGCAGCCCTATTTCATCGAGCGCGCTTTCGTGGAGGGCTTTCGCAAACTCGGTGGCCGGATGGCCCAACGGGAAGCCAAGCGCTGGGAGATCACGCATGTCCCGGCAGCTCTGCGCCAGGGGCGGCCGGTGGCGAGCCGGTATCGCCGCGTCACGTTCGAACTGGATGGTCTCGAGCGCGAGGCCGAACGGGTGGAACTGCTGGCCCCGGGGCACGTGCTCCACGATGCCGTGATGGACGCGGTCCTGGAGCGGTGGGGAGGCGCGCTGGGTTCCGGCACAGTCCTGGTTTCCGACAAGGTCGATTCGCCCCAGTTGCTGGTGGGGTCGTTGCAGAAGATTGTCGATGGCGCGGGGGCACAGGTAGCGAGTCGTTTTCACTATGCCCTGGTGGATGAAGCCGGTCGGGTGACCCCTGCAGGACCGGCCCCGCATCTCGATGCCGGGCCACCGGGAGACGGGGTGGATGTCGGGTGGGCCGTCGAGCTGGAGTGGCTCCCCGGCGCGGAATCCCGGGCCCTCGAATGGCTCGCGGCCACCGACGGGGTGGAGTTTCTTCAAGCGGTACGCCGGCGGCGGGCCGATGAGCTGGCGCGGACCAGGGCGCAGGTGACGCTGCGCCTGACCGGTGAGGTGAATCGCCTCGCGGCGGACTCGCTGGTGGCCCGCGTCAAGGGCGAGGATGCCCAGGCGACCCGTTTGCTGCAGCAGTCGGAGGAAATGGAGGCCCGGCAGGATCGCAGGCTCGGGCTGCTGGCGAAGCAGGAACAGATGCGGCTCGTGCCGCCGGAGCTCGCGCTGGTTGCGGTGGTGGTCCCGCGGGCGATGGTATCGCCGGAGGTTGCCGCCCATGCCCGCGAAACGAAGCGGGTGGAGCGTCGCGCTGTCGAGGCTGTGATGGCGGCGGAGCGGGCGCTGGGGCGTACGCCTGCGGAGCAGGCTTTCAACAACAAGGGTTTCGACATCTTGTCTGAGGTCGAGGGGGCAGACCCGATCCGGATCGAGGTGAAGGGCCGCATCGCGGGGGCCGATTCCTTCGACATCACCATCAGCGAGATCCTTCTGGGCCAGAACGCCGCACCGCGGTATCGATTGGCGTTGGTCGTCGTCGATCCCGACGATCCGGAGAAAGATGAGGTGCGCTACCTCGATGATCCGTTCCGTGGCATGAGAGTGGGCGACTTCAGTGTCGATCGCGTGACCGCGGATCTGCGGAAGGAGTGGGCGAAGGGTCGGGAGCCGTTCTGACCATGGACTGATCTGGGCGGTGCTTCACGTCTCGCCGGACGAATCGATGCGCCGGAGGGATGAGCGGGACGCCGAATAGATGAACGGCCCCGAGAGGGGGAGTGCCTCTATCTTTCGCCACTGGTGCATGAGGATCTCCAGCTGCGCCCACGTTCCTCGCTCATCGGTTTCGTTGATGGCAATCAACCGTGCGCCGTAATCCTGGACGGCACGGATTTCTCCCGGACGTCGAGAGATCTTGCTGTCCTTGGTCACGATCAGCCAGCCGGACTGAGTGACATTCGGGATCCATTCCTCGTCCGGGGTGCCCCTTGTGATCGGGCAGGGCGCTCTCAGACGACCCTTTACGAGTTCCCGGGGTCATCGGGAAAGGTCACATCGGAGCGGAGGTCTGCGACGACCTTGGCCAGACCCAGCACGTCCTCGTCGAAGTAGAAACGGACGATGGCTGAGCGAGGTGGCATCAGGCGGCCTCGGGTGTGCTCTCGTAGTTGACCGCCCACTTGACCTCAGAGGTGCTCAGATCGAACAACTCAGCCACTTCATCCACTGTGTAGCCGGCCTCGACATGTTCCCAGAGCACTGACGTACTCGTCCCCTTGATGCTGGGGGCGCCGAACCTTCGGAGAGGATCGATCACTACGGGCGACGCTGGATTGGGCCTGATGCGCTCTGCCAAGCCGGAGGCTCCGAAGTCCACGCGACTGAGAAACCACGACGCGGGTTCGAGCGGCAGCAAATCCTGATTGCGAGTGGGCGTGAAAAGCCAGAAGTCGGAGGGAAGACTCGCGGCCTCCTGAGCATCAATGATCAGTTGCTGCCCGTCGGTCCAGGGTTTCGCCGTAGCCAACGGGTGGGGCACGCCCAACTCGTCTCTCAGCTTGGTGATGAAGAGCCGCAGTTCTCTCATCGCAACGTTCAGGTCGCGGCGATAAGCCCTGAGCAGAGTGGCTTCCACGAACTCCGCCCAGGTGAGGTTTCGGCTGCCTGTTCGCTCCGGTCGAAGCACTGGGGGATACGTGACCCCTCGCGAGCTACCGCCCTCGAGCCAGTAGTGCAGCGTCGACTGAGGCACGCGCAACAGATGCGCAGCCTCGGACTCGGCGTACAGCTCGCGCTCCAGGACGTTGATGGTCATGGGTCGATTTTGGCATCAGCTTCCGACAAAGTCAGGCAGCGGAGGGCTGGATAGCCCCGGAACCTTCCGGTTGGTCCCCACAAAGCCCGGAGCGGCGGACCTCTCGGCCGCCGATAGCGGCGGTCAGCTGTGCTGGAACACCGTGTCCATGTGCCAGGTGAGCGCCTCGCCACTTGGTCGATGTGCTCGCCGAGCCGGAATCTCGAGTGTGGTGCCCATGTGTTCGTAGAACTCGCGACCGTTGCCGAAGTCCATCCGGAGCCGGGGGCTCACCTGAAGCCTGTGGCGAGTGTCGATGCCCAGATAGCCGCGGTCGAACAGCGTATGCACGTCGGAGCGAAGAAGCAGACCGTTGCTGACCGAGTGTTGCCCGTCCTGGGAGACCGGCCGGATGTGAGCCGCCTCGAGGACAGGCGTGATCTTCCCGCCCGTGATCGCGCAACGACGCTCGTACGCGGCCAGCACCAAGCCCTTGAATGCCTGCTGGCCGAGTCGGGGCTGAATCATGCGCGGGTCTCCGAACATCGGCCCGGGAACGCTGGCTGAGCGTGGCTCCACATCTGACAACAGTGTGCGGAGCGAGTTCTCGAGGTGGCTGCCGGAGGGGTCTGCGAGGTTGTATGTCTTGAATCGGACGATGTTGCGGGCGAAGTCGCTGGGCGCCTCGGGCATGACCTCCGAGAAGAAGATGTCGCGCAGCATGACGCACCCGATGGTGGGGTCTGGGTCCAGGTCCTTTCGGTAGTGCTGGATCTTGGCGAGCAGTTCGCTGTGCGTCGCCACCCCGTTGCCCGTCCCGAAGAAGGTCCAGGCCTCGCTCACTTTCAGAAGGGCGTAACCGCTCAGGTAGCCGCCTCCGATCAAGCGATTGTCCGGCCACTTGGACTTGAACAGGAAGTACTCACCCGAACTCAGGGCTCGGAATGCACCGGTCGGATTCGGATACCAGAAGTTGGCCTCTGTGATGGTCGGGTCTGCCCGAAGATGGGCAGCCCAGTCAGAGTCAGTCACCGCGACAACTGCCCTCATACGCGCAGCGTAGGAGCTTGCCCCCGGGCATGACTGCCCAATCTGTTGTGCTTGGATGGAGCCTAATAAATTGGGTGATCTGCCTCCTGAAACCTATGTGGCACCCAAAGCACAACAGATTGGGTGAACCATGGCGGGCCGGAAGCTGATCGAGGTGGCGCTACCCCTGGAGGCCATCAACCGTGAGTCAGCCCGAGAGAAGTCCATTCGGCACGGGCACCCATCAACTCTTCATCTGTGGTGGGCTCGGCGACCGCTGGCGGCTGCGCGAGCAGTGTTGTTCGCCCAGTTGGTGGATGACCCCAGCGCCCGACCTGAGGAGTTTCCGACGGAGGAGGATCAGCGACGGGAGCGGGAACGGCTGCACGAGTTGATCGAGCGGCTGGTCGTCTGGGAGAACACGCGTGACGAGAAGCTGTTGGCTGAGGCCCACGCCGAGATTCTGAAGTCCACGAACGGCAATCCGCCCCCGATTCTGGATCCGTTTGCTGGTGGCGGGACAATCCCCTTGGAGGCACAGCGCCTCGGGCTCGAGGCTCACGCATCCGATCTGAACCCTGTCGCTGTGCTGATCAACAAGGCACTCATCGAGATCCCGCCCAAGTTCGCCAACCAGCCCCCGGTGTTTCCCGGTCTGGCCGACACCAAGCAGGACTGGCGAGGCGCCGAAGGTCTTGCCGCCGATCTGCGTGCGTATGGCCAATGGATTCGAGATGAGGCCAAGAAGCGAATCGGCCATCTCTATCCCCAGGCCCAACTCCCTGATGGCACCAATAGCACCGTGATTGCATGGATTTGGGCCAGAACGGTTCGCTGTCCGAATCCTGCGTGCGGAATCAGGATGCCGCTTGTTCGCTCTTGGTGGTTAGGCAGAAAGAAAGGCAAGGAAGCCTATATTGCGCCTCGTGTGGTGGATTCTAAGGGCGGCCGACGAGTCTATTTCGAGATCAGCCACTCTATGAAGAATGCTCCGACCAAGGACAACGACGGAACAGTTGGTCGGACAGGTGCGCGATGCGTGGCCTGTGAAGCCTCGGTTCCCTTGTCCTATGTGCGGAGTGAAGGGCGGGGAGGGCGGATGGGTCAAGTTCCCATGGCTATCGTCGCGGAGGGCCCTCGTAAGAGATTTTACCTCCCTCCAGATGATAATTTTTCAAAAATGGAAGCTCCGCCCGTTTCGTACGACTCAATCCCGGATGCAGTGCTGCCAAATAATCCACGGGATTTCAAGACGCCCAACTATGGAATAACTCATTTTAGAGACCTCTTTACTAGTAGGCAGCTATTTGCATTCTCCACCTTTGCTGATTTGATTAGGGAGGTTTCGGACCGCGCCCAAGCAGACGCGGACTTCGGGTCAACGAATGGGCTTCGGAAACACCGATCTGACGCTGGCGCGTATAAGGATGCACTCTCGGTCCTGTTGACCATGGCGCTCACCCGGTCGATAGACCGACATTCCTCTGTGTGCGGATGGGATTCGAGTCCGACAAAGGAGCAGGTGAGGGGAGTCTTCGCACGCCAAGCGATTCCTATGGTCTGGGATTTTGCTGAAGGCTCTCCATTCAGCAAATCCAGTGGAAACTGGACTGAAAGTGTTAATTGGGTCGCTCGAGTCCTTGAGCAATTGGCGCCGGCGCGGGTCGCCGGAGTTGCCACGCAGCGTGACGCAGTTGAGCTGCCCGGCGAGCACCTTATTTCTACCGACCCCCCATACTATGACAATATTGGCTATTCGGACCTCTCCGACTTCTTCTATATCTGGCTGAGGCAGTCGCTATCTGAAGTTTATCCCGATCTATTTGGTACCTTGTTGGTTCCAAAATCCGAGGAATTGGTGGCTAATCCTTACCGTCATGGAGGGAAGGAGGAAGCGCGCAAATTCTTCGAGGATGGGTTTCGTGAGGTCTTCAGCCGTGCTCGAGCGGTAGGGGTGTCGGACCTGCCCATCACTGTCTATTACGCATTCAAGCAATCGGAATCCTTCAATGAGGGAGAGTCCTCCTCGGGCTGGGAAACTCTTCTGGACGGTATGATCCAGTCGGGCTGGGCAATCACGGCCACTTGGCCTTTGCGTAGCGAACTTGGAAACCGCATGATTGCTGTTGGGGCGAATGCTTTGGCCTCGTCGATCGTCTTGGCGCTCCGCCCTCGACCGGAGAGTGCGGAGACAATCGACCGGCGTACTTTCATCTCTTTGCTCCGAAAGGAGCTCCCGGATGCGCTGCGTACCCTGCAACAGGGGGCGATTGCGCCAGTGGATCTCCCTCAGGCGGCCATTGGTCCCGGCATGGCGGTGTTCTCGCGCTACGCCGGCGTACTCGAATCAACAGGCAAGAAAATGACTGTCCGGTCGGCGCTGGCGCGGATCAACGAGGTCCTCGATGAAGTGCTCAATGAGCAGGAGGGGGATTTCGACGCGACCACGCGATTCGCGATTGCGTGGTATCGCCAGCACGGTTATGGCACGGGCGTCTTCGGCGATGCGGACAACTTGGCCCGTGCGCGAAATACGGCTGTGGACGTGCTCGGTCGCGATGGCATTCTGACGTCTCGCGCAGGGAAAGTCACACTGATCAAGCCCGACGATCTCGACGCGGCGTACGACGTCCTCGCAGACTCGTCCACCAGTGCGTGGGAAGCCCTACACCACTTGGCCCGAATACTGGCTACCGACGGTGTACCGGCTGCCGGGGCGTTTCTGGCTGCGGCCTTGAGCCGTCCAGACGGTGCGATTGACGCCGACATGATCAAGGAACTGGCGTTCCTGCTCTTCTCGATCGCGGAGAAGAACAAGTGGTCTGCCGATGCGCTCGTCTTCAACACCCTGGCCACCTCCTGGCCCGACCTCATCGAGGCATCGCGGGCGGCACCCGTGGAGACCCAAGGCCGACTCGACGAGGAGGACTGACCCATGGCCCTTTCCAATCGGGATCGCATCGGCCGGATGTTCGAGATTCTGGCCCCCGCACTCGACGCCTACCTGTCCCGGACGGTGGACGGCCACTTGAACGGTCTGTGCTGGTTCGACCTCTTCGACGAGTTGGACCGCCGCAATGGCCGGTCCTCCCGGCCGGTCGATGCGGGCGATGTCCAGGTGCAGTTGCGTTTCATTACCGAGGGCATCACCAACCAGCTGAACCGCGGTTGGCGACCGATTCGGGATGAGATTGGTCACGCGGGGGAGAGCTACGCTTCGGAGCTTCGGGAGGTCCGCAACGACTGGGCCCACATGAAGCGGTTCACCGACGATGACGCTTATCGGGCGCTGGACACGTCCCAGCGGTTGCTCAAGCTGATCGGCGCTGCGTCCGAGGCAGAGGCTGTCGGACGCCTTCGGCAGGAGCTGCGTCGGGTCACGGCCGAGAAGGATGATCGGCGTACCCTCTCGACCACCGCGTCCGCTGAATCGCGCGGGCTTCTGCCGTGGCGGGAAGTCCTGCCGCCCCATCATGACGTCGCCTCCGGCAACTTCCAGGCATCCGAGTTCGCAGCCGATCTCTACAAGGTGGCAACCGGGCAAACCGACACCGGACGGGAATATGCCGATCCCATCGAGTTTTTCGATCGGACCTACCTCACCGACGGCCTTCGGGACTTGATCAGTCGCGCTGTCCGCAGGCTGGGTGGAGACCTCAACGCCTCACCCGTCATCAACCTGCAGACCAACTTCGGTGGCGGCAAGACCCACTCCATGCTTGCGCTCTGGCACCTTGCATCAGGTCGTTTGCTGGGCGAGTTTCCCCAGGAAGTCCAAGACCTGCTGGATTCGTGTGGGTACGCCGACCTGCCCGCCCACGGCGTACGCCGCGTCGCGCTTGTCGGGAACCACTTGGCTCCCAGCGGCCGGAGCACGGCAGATGGCACCCGAATCAACACACTCTGGGGTGAACTGGCCTGGCAGCTCGGGGGTGCGGAGGCGTACGCACTGGTCGCCGATTCCGACCACTCCGGCACCGCGCCGGGCCAGGCGTTGCACGAGCTGCTGCAGCTGTACGCACCAGCGGTCATCCTGATCGACGAATGGGTGGCTTACGCCCGTCAGCTCTATGGGCGGGACGACCTGCCTGGTGGCACGTTCGACACCCAGTTCACATTCGCCCAGGCTCTGACCGAGGCTGCGAAGTCGACCCCCGGCGTACTCCTCGCGATCTCCATCCCGGCGTCCCACGCCGGCGACTCCCAGGACTTGGTGCCCGGCAGTGCTGAGGAGGTCGGCGGCACCAATGGCATTCAGGCTCTGCATCGCCTGCAGAACGTGGTGCGCAGAGTCGCGGACCAGTGGCGTCCGGCGTCGGCGGGCGAGGCGTACCACATCGTGCGGCAGCGCCTGTTCGTCACGCCCGATGCGCGGGCTCTCGCCGCGATCAACGCCACTGCCAAGGCCTTCGTGGAGTTCTATCGCAAGCACAGCGACAGCTTCCCTCGCGAGGTGCGCGAGAACGAATATCAGGAACGCATTCGACAGACCTATCCGATTCACCC
Source organism: uncultured Enemella sp. (assembly GCA_964515145.1). Taxonomy (GTDB): domain Bacteria; phylum Actinomycetota; class Actinomycetes; order Propionibacteriales; family Propionibacteriaceae; genus Enemella. Next base: position 764 of record CAZEVN010000072.1, on the reverse strand, counting down.
CGAACTGTTCGAACGGCTCTATGAGGACTGGTCGAGCCTTGAGCGCTTCCAGCGCACCCGTGGTGTCCTGCGACTGATGAACTCGGTCATCCATGCCCTGTGGGTGAATCAGGATGCTGGTCCGCTGATCATGCCGGGGTCGATCCCGTTGGCCTCTGCGCAGGTCAACTCCGAACTAACGCAATATCTCCAGGACTCGTGGAAGGCCGTCATCGATGCCGATGTCGATGGCCCGGATTCTGAGCCCGTGCGACTGGATGGTGAAAGGCCACTGTTCGGCGCTCGTGCGACGACGACAAGGCTGGCGCGAACGGTGTTCTTCGGGGCGGTTCCCACGATCGGCACCGCCCAGAAGGGAATCGAGACGCAGCGGGTCTTCCTCGGGACGGCGGTTCCCGGTGACGTGCCCGGCAACTTCCATGCCGCGCTGACGAACCTGTCCGATCGCGCCACCTACTTCTACAACGCTGGCGGCAAGTACTGGTATGACCTCCAGGCCAACATCACTCGGCGGGCCAAGGACCAGGCCGAGCGACTGCATCCCGAAGAAGTATGGGCGGAAATCGTCCGGAGGCTTCAGGACCAATCCCGGAGCCGTGGGCCGTTCGCGGGTGTGCACGTCTGTCCCGAGGACTCAGCCGAGATCCCCGATCTGGACGAAGCGCGGCTGGTGGTGCTGCCACCCTCGCGTACGCACAAGAACAAGGCGACCGATTCGCCAGCGCTCGAATGGGCGCACACCGCGACCCAGCGTCGCGGGACAG
>CAZEVN010000071.1:0-17416 GCA_964515145.1 uncultured Enemella sp. | reverse complement strand
CGATGTTGTTTGATCCTCAGCCGAAAACCGGACACGAACGCTGACGCAAAACACCAACAGCCACCACGAACCGCCATCCCACGAACCACCCGACAACCTTGACCAAACCCTCCCCCAGACCCACAGTCAGAACCACACCCACCCGAGAATTTCTCACACAGCAAGAAAAAGCGCCCGAATCAAGGCCCGCACGTCGGCATCGGCCGTTGTTCCCTCGAAGGAGAATGACTAATCGAGGCAACGCCTCGCGACATCCCAGATGTCCTGGTTGACCGCGGCGATAAGGGGCAAGTTGGTCTGCTGGCCTTGATAGTCGGTTCCGTCGATCATGCGGGAGACCCCGCCGAGTTCGCGCAGGATGAGTGACCCGGGGACGTGGTCCCAGGGCTTCATGTTGCGATAGATCAGGAAGTCGTCGGCGATGCCGAGGCACATGTTCGGGTAGTCGATACCGCAGGCGTACAGCGTGTAGCCGAGATCCCCCGCGATCTCGGGCGGCCGAGTCCGCCGCAGCAACCGACGCTGGGTGGTCGACCCAACCAGCGCGGTGATATCGGGGGCTGGCCGATGGATCGCCTCGCCGTTGCACGTGGCCCCGGCGCCCAACTCGGCCACCCAGGCCTGATCGAGCTCCGGTTGCCAGATCCAGCCGCGGGTGATCTCGCCGTGCCGGACCTCGCCGACCATGACCGCATAGTTCTTGGAGCCGTGGATGAAGTTGCGGGTCCCGTCGACAGGATCTACGACGAACGCGTGCTCGGCGGAGTGCACCTGGTGGACAATCGAGGGATGCACCGCAGCCGCCTCCTCGCCGACGATCAGCGCGTCGGGCCACGCTGCCTGCAGGACCGCAGTGATGCGTTCCTCGGATTCGTGATCGGCAATGGTGACGAAGTCACCCGGGTTCTTCTCGGAGACTTCGTCGTCCGCCAGTGCTCGCCAGCGCGGTCGGATGACCTCTTCGGCGGTCTGCTGCAGCAACTCCAGCACCTGCTCGGTGGTCAGCCCTCGACCTGTCATGGGTCTACCTTGCCCCACACTGGCAACGATGTGGCCACCGCCCGGCCCCTGAACTCGCCCCGCGGACAGATCGCTGCCACGATCACACCAGAGGGCAGGCACTGTTGCACACGGAAGGCACGACGATGACAGTCGAATGGTGGAGCATCATCCCGTTCGTCGTGCTGCTCCTGTGCATCGCGATCCTGCCCCTGGTGCCCGCGACCGAACATGCCTGGGACAAGAACCAGGTCAAGTTGCTGATCGCGCTGGCCTGTGGCGTGCCGATCGCGTTGTGGTTCGTCCTGGCGGGCGAATCGACGGCGGTGATCCACGCCCTCTTCGAGTATTTCCAGTTCATTCTTCTGTTGTTTGCGCTCTTCGTTGTGTCGGGCGGGATCTTCCTCAAAGGTGACATCCGCGCCACGCCCCGCAACAACACGATCTTCCTGGCGATCGGCGGTGTCATCGCGTCGTTCATCGGAACGACGGGAGCGGCCATGCTCCTCATCCGGCCGCTGCTCAACACCAACCGCGAACGCGAATATCGAGTCCATACGGTCGTCTTTACGATCTTCATCGTCGCCAACTGCGGCGGCCTGCTCACGCCTCTCGGCGACCCACCGCTGTTCCTGGGCTTCCTGCGCGGCGTCCCGTTCGAGTGGACGTTCCACCTCTTCCCGGAATGGCTTTTCGTGAATGCGCTGCTCCTGGTCAGCTATTACGCGCTCGACCGCAAGGCGTACGCCTCGGAATCCGCGTTTGCCATCGCCTGGGACGACTCGGCCCGGACCAAACTCAGCATCGTGGGGAAGATCAACTTCCTGTTCTTCGCGATGGTCATCCTCGCCGTGGCCTTCATCCCGTCGCTGAATCTCCACGCGATCGAGGAGGGCCACGCGACCTGGTACCAGTTTGTGCCCTGGCGCGAGATCGTGTTCGTCACCGCAGCCGCGCTGTCGTATTTCGTCGGCAACAGGGAAGCTCGTTTCGGGCTCAACAAGTTCACCTGGGGGCCCATTCTCGAGGTAGCTGCCCTGTTCATCGGCATCTTCCTGGCCATGATCCCGGCGCTGAAATTCCTCGGTCAGGTCGCCCCGTCACTGCCCCTGAACAAGGTGACGTTCTTCGTCTTCTCGGGCGGATTGTCCGCCTTCCTCGACAATGCGCCGACCTATGCCACGTTCTATGAAATGGCTTCCCGGCTGCCGGGGGATCCACGCATCGGCTTCGCCCCGGGCGTACCCGAGAGCTACCTCGTCGCCATTTCCCTCGGCTCGGTCTTCTGCGGCGCGATCACCTATATCGGCAACGGCCCCAACTTCATGACCAAGGCCGTGGCCGACAGTGCCGGCGTACGCACCCCGTCCTTCGGCGGATACATCAAGTGGTCCGTGATCTACCTCGTTCCGACCCTCGTCGCCATGGTGTGCATCTTCATCGCCGACGGTCTGGTGTGGACCGCGATCGGCATCGCGATCGCGCTGGCCATCGTCGTGCGGGCCGTCATCGTCGCCCGCCAGCACATCCACCCGACCGAGTTGACGATGAAGCCCTGACTCAGCCGATCGCAGGGGTCATTTCGCAAGCTCAATGAACATGGTCGGCGGTCACGAAGTCGATGAGCCGCTCGACCTCGGTGAGCAACTTCGGATCGAGATCCGTCCACGTGTTCACCCGGCCGAGCAGAGCCTGCCATGCCCGGGCAATGTCCGCCTGCTCGCCGGGCGGCAGTCCGAGATGGGCGCAGATCCCGGACTTCCAGTCCTGGCCCTTCGGAATGTGCGGCCACTCCTTCAGCCCCACCTTCTCAGGCTTGATCGCCGCCCAGATGTCGATGAACCGATGGCCGGTGACCATGACCCACTCTGCGTACGGTCCCCTCGCCACCTCATCCGCGATCCGCTGTTCCTTGCTGCCGGTGACGAGGTGATCGGCGAGTACGCCCAGTCGGCGCCCCTGCTCCGGCTTGAACTCGGCCACGATCGCGGGCAGGTCGTCGATGCCCCCGAGGTACTCGACAACGACACCGACGTGGCGGAGATCGTCGCCCCAGATTTTCTCGATCAACTCCGCATCGTGGCGACCCTCGACATAGATCCGGCTCGGCAGCGCGACCTTCGCCTTCTGATTCGGCGCGCTGCGGCGGGACCCGGAGGCCGTGTGCGTCAGTGCGCGAGGCGGCCCGGACTTCTTCGTGGGCAGGACCAGAGCGACCGGCTTGCCGTCGATCCAGAACCCCGGCCCGAGCGGAAACGACCGCTTCTTGCCCTTGCGATCCTCGAGGATGACGAGCCCGTTCTCCCACTTCAGGACCGCACCGACGAACCCCGTCGTCACGTCCTCGACGACCAGGCCGACCTCGAGCACCTGCTCGGCCGACTTCTTCTGATGGCTCTTCTGCCAACCCGGTTTGAGGACGTCATCGGTGTAGCGCACCCGGCGATGCTAGGTCAGCCCACGCCCCGGCCCAGGGATCCCGACCCGCGTTTCGCGTCAGGCGAGCAGATCCCGCACCACCCCGTCGGCGAGCAGCCGCCCGTCCAGGGTCAGCACCGCCCGATCAGAGTTCACGATGACCAGCCCGCGCTCGACTGGCCCGTCCAGCCGGGCGCGCTCCTCATCGGTGAGCACGTCGAGAGCCAGCCCTTCGGCCAGGCGCAGCTCCAGCAGCACCCGTTCGATCCTGCGGGTCTCGGCGTCGAGGACTTCCCGGGCGTACCCGGGCGACTCCCCCGCCGCCAGCCGACCCGACCATGCCCGCGGGTGTTTCACGTTCCAGAACCGGACCCCACCGATGTGGCTGTGCGCTCCCGGGCCGACGCCCCACCAGTTGTCGCCGCGCCAATAGGCGATGTTGTGCCGACACCGGTCCGAATCGGTGCGAGCCCAGTTGCTGACCTCATACCAACCCAGCCCGGCCGCGGTCAGGACTTCCTCCGCCAGCAGGTATTTGTCAGCCAGGTCATCGTCATCCGGCAGCGGCAGCTCACCGCGCCGCATGCAGGCCGCGAGGCGTGTGCCGTCCTCGATGATCAGCGCATAGGCGCTGAGATGGTCGGGTTCGGCGGCGAGAGCAGCCTCCAAAGAGGTACGCCAACTCGCCTGCGACTCACCCGGAGTGCCATAGATCAGGTCCAGGCTGACGGACCGGAAGCCAGCGGCGCGGGCCTCCGCCACTGCCTGCTGGGCCCGTCCGGCGGTGTGCTCCCGATCGAGAATCTGCAGGACCTGTTCGTCGGCCGACTGCATGCCGAAGGAGATCCGGTTGAACCCGGCCTCGACGAGCGCCCCCAGTGCCGCGGAATCGACCGTGTCCGGATTGGACTCGGTGGTGATCTCGGCATCCGCAGAGAGCCCGAACCGCCGATCGATCTCCGCCAGCACCCGCCCGAGATCGGCCGGGGGCAGCAGGGTTGGCGTACCCCCTCCCACGAACACCGTCGACACCGGCGGCCGGTCGGGACCCAGGACCCGGTCGGCCAGCTCCACCTCCGCCAGCGCCGCCGCGACCCAGTCACCGCGCCCCGCACCCGGGCCGAGCTCCTCGGCCGTATAAGTGTTGAAGTCGCAATAGCCACACCGACTGCGGCAGAAAGGCACGTGCAAATAGAACGAGAGCGGGCGATTGCGAAGCTCCGCAATCGCTTCCTGAGGAAGCGATCCGTCGGCCGGGACGGGGTCGCCCTCGGGCAGCGTGGACGGCATGAGGCCTCCTGTGACTGGGGATCTGCCATTGTGCCCTGACTGACCTCAGGGTCGAATCCGGGCTGAAGACCGGAACACAAAATATGGACCTCTAGAAATTTCAACTAAGATTCCTCGGTGGCGGACATTTGCGTCCGGTCCAGTTCCGAGGAGGCCACTAGTGTCCAATAACCCCATCCGCGTCGCCATCGTGGGCGTCGGCAACTGCGCATCGTCGCTGGTTCAGGGAGTGGAGTTCTATCGCAACGCCGCCGACACCGAGTCGGTCCCGGGCCTGATGCACGTGCGTTTCGGTGATTATCACGTCGGTGACGTGCAGTTCGTCGCCGCGTTCGATGTGGATGCCGAGAAGGTCGGAATGGACCTGTCGAAGGCCATCTTCGCGTCCCACAACAACACGATGACCTTCTGCGAGGTCCCGACGATGGGTGTCATCGTCGATCGCGGTCCGACGCTGGATGGTCTGGGCAAGTACTACCGCGAGTCCATCCTCGAGTCCTCCGCCACCCCGGTCGACGTCGCCGCCCGCCTCAAGGAGGCCCAGGTCGACGTCGTGGTGAGCTATCTGCCGGTGGGTTCGGAGGACGCTGACCAGTTCTACGCGCAGGCCGCGATCGATGCCGGCTGTGCATTCGTCAACGCGCTGCCCGTGTTCATTGCGGGTACGCCCGAGTGGGCGAAGAAGTTCGAGGACGCCGGTCTTCCGATCGTCGGTGACGACATCAAGTCGCAGGTCGGCGCCACGATCACCCACCGCGTCATGGCGCGGCTGATGGAGGAACGCGGCTATGTGGTCGACCGCACCTATCAGCTCAACGTCGGCGGCAACATGGACTTCAAGAACATGCTCGAGCGCGAGCGCCTGGAGTCCAAGAAGATCTCCAAGACCCAGGCGGTCACCTCCAACATCGACGCCAAGCTCGAGGAGAAGGACGTCCACATCGGCCCGTCCGACTATGTCGGCTGGCTCGAGGACCGCAAGTTCGCCTTCGTACGCCTCGAGGGCCACGGCTTCGGCAACGCCCCGATGAGCATCGAATACAAGCTCGAGGTGTGGGACTCCCCCAACTCGGCCGGTGTCATCATCGACGCCATCCGCGCCGCCAAGATCGGTCTCGATCGCGGCATCGGTGGGCCCCTGCTGTCTGCCTCGTCCTATCTGATGAAGTCCCCGCCGGAGCAGCGTCCGGACGACCTGGCACGCGCGTCGGTCGAGGCCTTCATCGACGGTGAGATCGATCGCTGATCCAGTTTTCGGACGGACCCCGGAGCCCTGTGCTCCGGGGTCCGATGTTCCCTGCCGCTTCCGGAAAACCAAGTGCAGTTTGGGGAGCGGGACCCGATTCGTGCTGCACTGGGAGCCATGACGTCACCCCCGCCACCTGCTGATCTTGTCGGCGACCCCGCCCGGTCCTTGGCCGGGTCCGATCCGTCGTTCGCGGACCCCGCGATCTTCGCCCGCGGACCCGCCCCTGCGACGACCCCGCTCGACTATGCAAGTCTGCCCTTGCCGGGGCGGCGCTGGTGGAAGCCGTTCGTGTCGGTGGTCATTCTCGTCTGGGCCTGGGGAACCCTCGCGACCGCCGTGGTGTTCGGATTCGGCCTCTATGGGTTCCTGCTCCACAGCGACCCGGGTCATCTCCTGCGGGAGGCCACGGTCGAGCCCGGCGTCATCACGCCCGGCGTACTCCTGTTGACGAACCTGATCCTCGCCTGTGGAATCCCCGCCACGTTCCTCGCCGCCCGGATCGTGCACGGTCTTCGACCCGGGTTCGTGAACTCCGTGGCGGGGAAGTTTCGGTGGGGGCTGGCCGGCCGGCTCGCCCTGCTCCTGCTGCCCGTGTTTGTCCTGAACCTGGTCGTCCAGGTGGCTCTGTCGGGCGGCTTCCGGCCGAATGTCGATCCCAGGATTCTCGCCTTCCTCATCGTGGTGTGGCTGACCACGCCCCTGCAGTGCGCTGGCGAGGAGTATGTGTTCCGCAGTTGGTTCCTGCAGAACCTCGGCGGCCTCTTCCGTCACCCGGTGGTGCGGTGGGCCATGCCGATCGTGCCCTCATCGCTGCTCTTCGCCGCGCTCCACGGCAGCATGCACCCGTGGATCCTGATCGACCTCACCCTCTTCGCGACGGCCGCCGCCCTGATCGTCTGGCGAACCGGGGGCATGGAGGCCGCCGTCGTCCTCCACTCGTTGAACAACGTCCTGGTCATCCACCTCACGCTGGTGTTCGGAGGATTGCAGGAAGCGTTCGTCAGCGAGGAGTCGACCGGGAGCCTGGTCAGTGTGCTGTTCACCCTGGTCAGTCAGGGGCTGTGCGTCGCACTGGTCTGGTGGTGGGCCAAGCGCCGCGGTGTGCAGAGGGACACGCTCGACGATCCGCGCGTGTCCCGGAGGCAAGGCAGCAGGGGCTGACGCTCAGCCAACCCGGTCGGCGTACGCCCGGGCGAGCGCCTGGGCGGACCGATCGACGAGATCGGCCCACGCGAGCGCGCGCTCGTCGGCCGCGTCGGAGACATGCTTGATCATGCGGAGGCGTACGCCCAGCTCGCGGCAGGCGTACGCGATCGCGAAACCCTCCATGTCGACCAGCTCGCAGCGACCGAGCAGCAGCTCCCGCGCCGGCCCGCCCGCAACGAAGGCGTCCCCACTGCCGAGGACCGGCCCATCGCCGTCGAGCTCGAGGCGATTGTCGGGGTTGAGGCCCAGCGACCGCAGCATGTCCTCATCGACATCGCGGTTGATGACGGCGGAGGGCTCGTGAATGCCCTCGAGATGGGCGTGCAGTGCGCCGACGCTCCCCACATTCACGACGAGCAGCTCGGCCCGCTGCGCAGCCTCGGGTGCCCGTTCGAGGATGGCGCGCGTGGTCGCGTACGCCGCCTGAACCATCCCGACCCCGGTCAGGACCAGGTCGAGATCGTCGGGCAGGTGGGCCGCCTCGGCGGCATGGGCGACGAGGACAAGGGGGCGCGTCACTTCTTCTCGCCCTTGTCCTTGCCACCGCCTTCACCGGTGGACAACGCGGCGACGAAGGCCTCCTGCGGCACCTCGACGCGGCCGACCATCTTCATCCGCTTCTTGCCTTCCTTCTGCTTCTCGAGCAGCTTTCGCTTCCGGGAGATGTCGCCGCCATAACACTTGGCGAGCACGTCCTTGCGGATGGCTCGGATGGTCTCGCGGGCGATCACGCGGGCGCCGATGGCAGCCTGGATCGGCACCTCGAACTGCTGCCTCGGGATGAGTTCCTTGAGCTTGCTGGCCATGGCGATGCCATAGGCGTACGCCTTGTCCTTGTGCACGATCGCCGAGAAGGCATCGACCGGATCGCCGTGCAGGAGGATGTCGACCTTGACGAGGTCTGCGGCCTGCTCGCCCGCCTCGTCGTAGTCGAGCGAGGCATAACCCTTGGTGCGCGACTTGAGCGCATCGAAGAAGTCGAACACGATCTCGGCAAGGGGCAGCTCATACCGGATCTCGACGCGATCCTCCGACAGATAGTCCAGCCCCTGCTGGATGCCGCGACGAGTCTGGCAGAGCTCGAGGATGGTGCCGATGAACTCCGCCGGCGCCAGAATCGTCGCCTTCACAACGGGCTCGTAGACCTCGGCGATCTTGCCGGACGTGGGATATTCGCTCGGGTTGGTCACGATGTGTTCGGACCCGTCCTCCATCACCACGCGATAGACCACGTTGGGCGCTGTGGAGATCAGATCGAGATTGAACTCGCGCTCCAGCCGCTCGCGGACGATCTCCATGTGGAGCAACCCGAGGAAGCCGATGCGGAATCCGAAGCCGAGCGCACCCGACGTCTCGGGTTCATAGGTCAGCGCCGCATCGTTGAGCTGCAGCTTCTCCAGCGCCTCGCGCAGCACGGGAAATTCGTCACCGTCGATCGGATAGAGGCCGGCGTACACCATCGGGTTCGGGTGCTGATAGCCCGACAGCATGTCGCTGGCCGGCCGCACCGCCGAGGTGACCGTGTCGCCGACGCGCGACTGGCGTACTTCCTTCACACCCGTGATCAGATAGCCCGTCTCACCCACCGCGAGACGATCGACCTTCTTCGGCTCCGGCGAGATCACGCCGACCTCGAGCACCTCGTGGGTCGCCTTGGTCGACATCATCAGGATGCGTTCGCGGTGGGACAGCTCTCCGTCGACGACGCGCACATAGGTGACGACGCCGCGATAGGTGTCATAGACCGAGTCGAAGATCAGCGCGCGGGCAGGAGCCTCGGCATTGCCCTCCGGGGCCGGGATCTCCTCGACGATGTGATCGAGAAGCTCGCGTACGCCCTCACCGGTCTTGGCGCTCACCTTGAGCACCTCGCTCGGATCGCAGCCGATGATGCCGGCGATCTCCGCGGCGTACTTCTCCGGCTGCGCGCTCGGCAGGTCGATCTTGTTGAGCACCGGGATGATGTGGAGGTCCGCGGCGATGGCCAGATAGAGGTTCGCGAGCGTCTGTGCCTCGATGCCCTGTGCCGCGTCCACCAGGAGCACCGCGCCCTCGCACGCCTCCAGGGACCGCGACACCTCATAGGTGAAGTCGACGTGACCCGGCGTGTCGATCATGTTCAGCACGTAGGGCTGGCCGTCCTTCTCATACGGCATCCGCACGGCCTGCGACTTGATCGTGATGCCGCGCTCGCGCTCGATGTCCATCCGGTCGAGATATTGCGCACGCATCGACCGATCGTCCACGAGGCCGGTCAACTGAAGCATCCGGTCGGCCAATGTGGACTTGCCGTGGTCGATGTGAGCGATGATGCAGAAGTTGCGGATGATCGCCGGATCGGTGTGGCCGGCGGTGGGAACAGTCGGGGCCATGAGCTTCCTGGGTCGTCGAACGGGGCGTGGGCGTACGCCCGGACACGCCATCTTCTCACGATTGCGCCATCGGGCCGATTCGACCGTCCGCCGGGTGGCCGAGGTTGGCCCAGCTGGGCCCTTGGGTTTGGCCCGAGCGTCGGGATACTGGATGCATGACCTACGCCAATCCCACCCCCGGTCGACGCAAGGTCGAGACCCCCAAGGGGGCGGCGATCTTCATGGTGTTGGCCGTCGTCCTGCTCTGGGTCCTCGAAGCGATCGACACGGTCCTGCTCGGCGCACTCGACAAGCTCGGCATCCACGCCCAGGAACCCATGGGTTGGGTGGGCATCTTCTTCGCCCCCTTCCTCCACGCGGGCTTCGGGCATCTCATTGCGAACTCCCTTCCCCTCCTCGTCCTCGGCTTCCTGATCCTTGTCGGCCGTGGTGGCGCGCTGCGCTTCTTCTGGTCCACGATCGTGTCGGTCGTGGCCTCGGGCATTGCGGCCTGGATCCTGACCCCGGCGCATCACGTCGTCGTCGGCGCGTCGGGCGTGGTGTTCGGCTGGTTGACCTATCTGATGGCCCGCGGCTTCTTCGCCCGTGACATCAAGTCGATCGCAATCTCGATCACCGTGTTCCTGGTCTATGGCTCGGTGCTCTTCGGCGTGTTCCCGACCCAGGCCGGGGTGTCCTGGCAGGCTCATCTCGGTGGTGCCATCGGTGGCGTCTTCGCCGCCTGGGTCATGCACCGTCGCGCGACCCGGAAGTTCGAGACCGTCAGCGGCCTGTGAGGCCGTTCGCCCAGCGTTTCGTACGCCGGCTCCCCCACGGGATCGTCGCGCTCGTCGTCACTCTGACAGGCTGCGGCATGGGTACGCCCGATCCCGCGTCAGACAATGTTCGGACGAAGGCCGCAGCGGCCGCCGAAACGCTCGCCGGGTTCACCGCCGGACTGAAAGCGGGCGAGACCGTTCTCGCCGAGTTCCGCGCGGACTATTGCCTCGAGGGGATCCACAACTGGAAGCGGGATGATTCCTACGACTGGGATTGCACCGTGACCCACAACCTCGCGCTCGAGGTCGGTCAGCTGCGTGCCGGGGCGACCATGCTCCACGAGCACCTTCTGGCCGCCGGTTGCTCCCCGGACACCAGCGACAACACGTCCCGGCACGGCTTGCCGGTCATGCTGGACAACTATGACCAGCCCAATAAACCGGCCCATAGATATCCCGATGTCCGTTACGTGTGCGGCAACGACATCACGCTCCATGTGAAGCCCAGTGACCGCACGGACGAAAGGCTGGGCAAACGGCTCGTCCGACCGGAGGGTTGGGGCCACTACGCGACAGGGTCGGCGTCAAACCGCCTGATGAGTGGTGGAGAGATCACCCCGGAGGACGTGGCTCGGCTCACCTCGGCGGAGGGTGCGCTGATGCTCCTCAGCGCGAGGCTGCGCTATCACCGCGCCTGATTCGGTACGCTCGGTTTGGCGATCTCCCCACTTTGGGCGTAATGTATGTCCTCGTGCCACGCGACCTCGCGGACACGACCCACCAGACATTTCAGCGAAGTTAGAGGCTTGCCCAGTGGCGAACATCAAGTCCCAGATGAAGCGGAACAAGACGAACGAGAAGGCTCGTCTGCGCAACAAGGCTGTGAAGTCCGAGTTCAAGACGGCCATTCGTCGATTCAACGAGGCCGCTGCCTCCGGCGACACCGACAAGGCTCAGGACGCCGCCCGCAAGGCGACCCGGCTCCTCGACAAGGCCGTGAGCAAGGGCGTCATCCATCGCAACCAGGCTGCGAACAAGAAGTCTGCGGTGGCCAGCCGCGCCGCTGCTCTCTGATCTTCTCTCGATGAGCCTCTCCGACGCCTCGACCCATTGGTCGGGGCGTCTTTCGGCGTTCTCCGACGTCTGGAATCTGACGCCCGAGACGTGATCAGGCCGGCCGCCGACAGGAAGCGATAGCCAACAGGCAGCGCTCCAGGGCGTACTCCGGCCCGTCCGCCGCGCCCTTCACATCCGCATCGGCCCGGGCAACATGGCCGATCGCGCTCGCGAGGCCACGGGCGTCCCAGCCGCGCAGTTGGGCACGCATGGACCTGAGTTTCCACGGTGGTACGCCAACCTCCCGCGCCAGGTCGTTGTCACCCATCCCGGATCTATTGGCCTGCAACCGTCCCAGCCCGCGGAGGGAGCCGGCCAAAGCCGAGGTCACCAGGACCGGCGGCACACCCGTGCTCAACGCCCAGCGCAGCTGCTCGAGCGCCTCGACGGTCTGGCCCGAAAGCACGGCGTCGGCGACGTTGAAGCTGCTCACCTCGGCGCGACCGCCGAAATAGCGCTTGACCATCTCGCTGTTGATCTCGCCGTCATTGATCCGGTCGGCCACCAGCTGGCTGACCGCCCCGACCAGCGCTCTCAGGTCGTGACCGACCGCATCGATGAGGAACTTGACCGCGTCGGACGACATCCGGCACCGCAGCCGCTTGGTCTCGGCCACCACGAATCCCGCGAGCTCACTCGCCTTGGGCACCGGGCAATCGATCACGTCCGGCTTGGTCTTCTTGATCTTGTCGATCAGCCCCCGACCCTTCTGGCCACCCCCATGGACGAGCACGAGCGCCACATCGGGCTGGGGATCCTTTGTCAGGGCGAGGACCGCGTCATGGAGCTCTGCGGGCAGGTTGGCCAGGTCGCGAATGATCGCAACAGCCGAGGTGGCGAACAACGATGCCCCGGTCATCTCGGCCAGTCGCGCCGGCTCGAGGCGTACCGCCTCCACATCATGGATCTCCGCATCGGGCCTCGACTTGGTCGCCGCGAGCACCGCCCGCTCGACCGCGCGTTCGGCCAGCAGGGACTCGGGTCCGGTCACAAGGGTGACCCGCCCGAACGGATCCGCAACTCCAGCCATGCGCCCAAGCATGCCACCGGCCGCAGACACTTTCCGTTCCGTGCACGCTGCCGTGCTGTTCCGCGGTCCGGCACGGATCCGGGTACGCCGGAACATCCCCGGCCGAAAGGGTGTTGTCTCGCGTTGAACCCTGTCCCACAGTCCTGTCTGCGATCGGAAGAGTGATCATGAGCCCGCTGCCCCGCCGCACCTCAACCGGTGACGATCTCCGGCTGCTGCATGTGCACGCGCATCCCGACGACGAGTCGAGCAAGGGTGCCGCCACCACGGCGCGCTATGTGGCCGAGGGCGTGCGCGTCGTGGTCGCCACGTGCACAGGCGGCGAAATGGGTTCGATCCTCAACCCCGCCATGGACCGCCCCGACATTCTGGCCAACCTCACCGCCGTCCGGCGGGCCGAGATGGATCGCGCCCGCGACATTCTCGGCATCGAACAGGTCTGGCTGGGCTTTCAGGACTCCGGTCTGCCCGAGGGCGACCCGCTGCCGCCCCTGCCTGAGGGCTCGTTCGCGACCCTGGATCCCCGGACAGCGGCCGAGCCGCTCGTCCGCCTGATCCGCGAGCTGAAGCCCCAGGTCGTCACGACCTATGACGAGTTCGGCGGCTATCCCCATCCGGATCACATCCAGACCAACCGTGTCACGCTGGCGGCCGTGGAGATGGCCGCCGACCCGAACGCCTGGCCCGAGCTCGGCGCGCCGTGGCAGGTGTCGAAGGTCTACTACCAGCACACCCTGAACAAGCCCCGCGCCGAGGCCCTGCATGAGGCCATGCTCGCGCGCGGGGAAGAATCACCGTATGCCGAGCGCCTCGCCACCTGGGACGACACCGGCCGGGCCCACGCCTCGCGCATCACGACCTCGGTCGAGTGTGCCGACTGGTTCGGCGTACGCGACCAAGCCCTCCTCGCCCACGCCACCCAGATCGACCCCCAGGGGCACTGGTTCCAGGTGCCGCTCGAGGTCCAGCGCGCCGTGTGGCCGACCGAGGAGTTCGAGCTGGTCATCGACCACGTCGGCGCGCGTACGCCCGAGACCGATCTCTTCGCCGGAATCGCCGCAGAAGAGGCCAGGGTCGCAGCCTGAGTCGTCAACCACCCGTGTGGCGGTGGTTCGCTAATCGCAGTTGTAGCACGTGAGTCGGTCGGCGGCGGCAACCTGCTGGAGTTGATCGTCCTCCAAGCTGTGCTGGGGATGCTCTCGGTCGGACACCCACAGAATCTCCTTCGTCCAGCTGAATTACCGACCGACTGGCGCCACCAGCGCATCGAGCCACTCTAGTGTCACCCGCCGACCTCTCCGGGGTCTCATGTCTGCGGCATCAGACGGCGGCAGTCTCCTCGAAAAGAGCCAACCACTCCCTGATCGGCGGACGTCCCCCGGTGCGGGTCGAGGCCGCCCGGTGCAGGAGGAATTCGACCGCCGCTCGTTGGTCGGCGTCCAATCCCGACTCCTCGGGCACCACGATCTCCGATGCATCCTCCGGGAAAGGGCGGGACACGTTGTTGGCCACGATCAGGCGATACACCAAAAGCGCATATTTGTAGCGATCCAGATCGAATCCCAGCGGCAATTCGGACGTGCGATGAGGATCATTCCAGTCCGGCGTATTCGCGAGATCCTTGGCCGGAATAACCGGCGTCGAAATGTGGTGAACCCCGTCCATATCCATGACCAGAAGTTCCAGTGGATCGGTCGCATAACGCATGTTTTTCAGCGACAGATCCCCATACACGAGGCCATGATCGTGCAGCGTGTGCAGAAAGTGCCCGACCAGGCCCAAGAGTTCCACCCGCTCACCCGCCGTCACCTGCCGCACCGGAAAGAACGCCCTGCCCGGCGGAGGCTCCAGCGCGAACTCCAACGTCGCCTCCTGCAGGTCCGGCCCATAGGGAGTGTGGATCTCGGCGCGGAACCGGTCGGGCATGAGGGGCATGACATACCCCTCCACGGAATTCCCGGGACCCAGCACGTGCACGGGCCAGAGCGCAGTCACGCGCCGGGCGGCCAGAACCGGTGCCAGTCGCTGGCCCGCGTCGACAAGTTCCGTGAAGCTCTGCCGCGCCCCTTCGATCGGCTCGTAATAGTGCTTGTAGACAAAACCCTCGTGGCGGGGCAACTCATACACCGCGCCCTGACCGCCGCCCCGGCCGAGCATGTCCCCGACCTTCAGCTGGCTGGCGAGGGTCACGCGCCGCGACAGCGTGAGCGGTCGACCCGTCATTCCAGGGCTTTCCGCAGGAGCCTGCGCAGCCAGTTCTCGTCACGTGGCGTCAGGTCCGGGTCAGCCGGGCGTACGCCATCGCCGGGCGGGCCACTCGCCGCCTCGCTCGCGACCGGCGCACCGACCGCCTTCCACCGTCGAGCGCCCGGTTGCGTCGGCGCACTTGCTGCCGCTTTGTGCGGAAAAACGTACGCCGGCTCGGGCGCCGGCCGCGGGGTCACACTGACCTGCTGAACCGCGCGCCCCTGCAGTGCCTGTCGCCACTGCGTAGCTGACGGCCGCGTGCCCACGGGGCCCGCCGCCCGGGTCAGCAACCGATCGATCGCGTCGGCAGTGGCAGCCGGAAGACCTCCGATGGCGTGCCCGCCAGATGGCGACGGCCGGGCGTTCAGGTCCTTGGTCAGCACGCGGCACACCATCAGGGCCAGCTTGTAGCAGTCGCGATCCTGATCCGCCGGCGCACCGGGAATCGCCTCCGGGTCCTCCCAATCGGGACTGTCGAGCTGCCGCGACACCGGCGTACCCGCCGGCGGTTTGATCCCGTCGCAGTCGAGCAGCATGACGCGGGGTTCGGGATCGGCGGTCCATTGGACGTTGCTCCAGGACAGGTCGCCATACACCATCCGGCGGTGGTGAAGCTGTTGCAGGATGCCGGCGAGGAGGGCCAGCAGGCGTACCCTCTCCGGCTGGTCCGGCAGCGTCACCGCACCCCACATCGGAGCCGGGGTGGCTGCCAGATAGCTGAAACTGGCGGGCAGACCGACCAGGTTGCCCTCGGTCAGGAAGAATTCGGCCGGGATGAGCGGCATGAGGAAGCCGACCACCTGGCCACGGGACGAGACGATGTCGGTCGGCCAGGTCGCCCAGTGGGTGATGGGTTCGCCTTCGATGCGCAAACGGGTTGCCTCGGCCGCCAACTCCCCCAGGACATCCACCCGCAGCGACGACAGCTGGTCGGCGCGGTAGAGCTTGAGTGCCTGGCCGGGAAGGTCCGGCAACGCGAAGACCTGGGCCTGCCCACCCTCGCCGAGCTTGCGGCCGATGTTGAGGTCGGTCAGCTGGACCATCAGGTGTCCCCGATGCCCACCATGAGCAGGGTGCGATCGTCGTCATAGGTCTTGACGGCCGCATCCACGTAATAGAGCAGTTCCGAAGGCGACGGCGGTCGCTTGGCCCACAACCCGCCGATGGCTTTGGCGAACTCGGGCACGTCCTCGAGCAGGTTCCCCACGCCGTCGGTCGTGAGGGCCAGCACATCACCCGGTTCCAGCTGCAGGTGCCACACCGCTGCCCGAGTGTGCTGCGGCAGCGGGTCCACCACGTTGGTCAGTCCCGCCTCTGCGGCGGTGGAATGCCCGGAGACGGGCGTCCAGATGCCGTTGCGGAAGAGGAACGCCGAGGAGTCGCCGATCTGCGCGACGGCTGCCGTCCAGCGGGAATCGTCTTCGGAATCCGCGGGCTCCTGCCGGATTGCGGCGAACGTCAGAGTCGTGCTGACACTGACCGACTCGATGTCCCGGGCTTGGGCAGCGGAGTCGAGGGCAACGCTGATCTCGTGGCAGTCAAAGTCGGCGACGTCGGGATCAAGAAGCTCACCCACCTTCGGCCAGGTCGTGACGAACCGGGCAGCCAGGGCTGCCCCGAGGTGGGAGTCCGGCTGGGAGCCCAGGCCGTCCGCAACGGCGCAAACGAGCAGATCGTCGATCTGGCCCACCGCGAGCTGATCCTGCCGGACCGACCCTTCCCAGCGGTGGCTGTGTCCGCGGACGGACACTCCCCGAACCGTCAGTCCGGGGAGGTCCGCCCATTCGGTCGCAGTGTCGGGCACGTGCACCCACGGATCATCGGGTTGCCGGATGGTGCGCCGAGGAATGGGCGACAGCAGGCCGAGTTCTCCGAAGGAGGCGAAGCGTGACGACATGGCGGGTGATCTCCGTTCGGTGGATCAGAGTTCTTCGGCGGGCAGCGGGGCGTACCCGGCCGGCACCTGCTGGAAGCCCTGGACCTCGACGGGCATGACCGGGCTGAGGGTGTCACCCTTGGCGGAGCCGGAGTTGACGATGGATCGGGTCAGGACGGTGGCGAACTCGGCCAGCGCCTGGGCCGGTGAGAGGCTGCCGTCGGCGATGAAGGCGCGGGTCTGCCCCACCATGCCGATGACGGCCGGGTCAGCCGCACCGAAGCCGAACGCGATCATGTTGGGATGACGCGCCCAGGTCGGGTCCACCAGGTCAGCGAGCGCCTCCTGCCACTTGGACTCCGTATCGGTGGGCTGCCCGTCGGACAGGAAGAACACCGAGGGGCGGAAGACGCGATGGCCAGCGGCCTTCAGTTCGTCCACATCGGAGTCGATCTCGTTGCGCAGCAGGCGGAAAGCTGCGGCATAGCTGGTGGCGCCCGACTCCTGCAGCTCCGGGAGCTGAGTGATCTGGGACAGGTCTACCAGCGGCTGCAGCACCTGGGCGGTGTCGCTGAACGTGATGATGCTGAAGCGGGTCTTGTCGGAGACGACCGGGTTGGTGCCGATCTCCTTGTGCAGGTCCGGGAGAGCCTTGTTCATGGCCTCCATCGGCGGGCCCTGCATCGAGTACGACTCGTCGCACACGAGATAAAACGGGAGAATCTGTGCCATTTTCTTCGAATCCTTGACGTGAGGGAA
The DNA here is from genome assembly GCA_964515145.1 of uncultured Enemella sp. Lineage (GTDB taxonomy): Bacteria > Actinomycetota > Actinomycetes > Propionibacteriales > Propionibacteriaceae > Enemella. The sequence goes on along the minus strand of CAZEVN010000071.1, from coordinate 96 downwards.
TGCGTCGGGCGGTCACTCTAGGCCCTGAAATTCAATGTGACGTGCCCGAATCAGGGAATGGTCAGCGAGTCATTGGTTTGAGTGAATTGGGGGAAA
>CAZEVN010000070.1:0-17640 GCA_964515145.1 uncultured Enemella sp. | reverse complement strand
GGCCCCAGTTGACGCCGTGGGCGTGCGGCTCCACCGTCACGGGTGCCCGCTTCCAGTCGCTGTCGCGCACCACATAGGTGTGCTCGAGGAACGCCAGGAACACGTACGACGGGTTCGTCAGGTATTCGGACTGCACCTCGCGATACAGGGTCGTGCGGCGGGACTCGTCGGCGGTGCGGCGGGCCTCATCGAGCGCGGCGTCCAGGGCGGGGGTGCCGAAGCGGCCGGGGTTGTCCCAGACTGCCGTGCCGTCGATCGGGGTGTGCAGCGCCGCGAACACCTGGGTGTCGAGGGAGTACGGCTTGTCGCCCCCACCGAGCAGGATGCCCAGATCGCCGATTCGGGGCTCGATCTTGTCCCAGCCGAGGGCCTCCAGCTTCACTTCGACGCCGATCTTCTTCATGTCGGCCGCGAAGGCGGTCGCCAGATCGCGGCGCAGCGAGTCGGTGGGGCTGACCGCGACCGTGAAGGTCGCCCGGTCGTCGCCCTTGACGAGTACGCCGTCCGGCCCCGGCGTCCAGCCGGCGGCGGCGAGCATCGCTCGGGCCCGGTCCGGATCGAAGGGGAAGGCGGCCTCCGGGTCGAACGCGTCGCCGTACATCGGGGACACGGGGGTGTGCGCGGCCGTGCCGTAGCCGGCCAGCACCTTCGAGACGATCGCCTCGCGGTCGACCGCCAGGTTGAGCGCGATGCGCACCTTGGGGTCAGCGGTGAACGCGACGTCAGCGGGGAGTGACACGCCCCGCCAGTCGGCGGAGCGTGCGGGCTCGACCGAGAAGCCGTTGCGGGCCTCGAACGTCTTGGCGAGGGCCGGTGGCAGCACCGTGCCGTCGAACTCGCCGGCTGTCACGCGCATCGCGCGCGCACCGTCGTCAGGCAGGTGGACCGTGGTCAGCTCCCGGACCTGCGGGACTGGCCCCCAGTACGACTCGTTGGCGACGAAGACCGCCTTGTCAGCGCTGAGCTCGGCCAACCGGTAGGGGCCAGTGCCGACCGGCTCGCGGTTGAGGCTCGATTCGGACGCCAGCCCACCGGTCAGCTTCTCGGAGGGTGCGATGGCGAGCAGCAGGCGGGCGGGGAAGTCGGCGTACGGATATTTGAGGGTGAACGTGACGGACTCCCCGGCATCGGTGGCCTGGGCGGTGACCGCGTCGATCATCTCGAAAGCCGACGCGATCTCGGACGCGCTCGCCGGGTCGAGGACGGCCTCGTAGGTGGCCACCACGTCCGCGGCGTCGAACGAGCTGCCGTCGTGGAAGGTGACCCCGCTGCGCAGCGGAACGGTCCACTCAGTGAAGTCGGCATTGCTCGTGGGCGGCGCCGTGGCGAGGGCGGGCGCGAAGGCGGGCAGCTTCTCGTCGCCGGAGCTGTCGAGCCGCATCAAACCGTCGTACAGCGGCGAGACGCCGAGTTCGCCGTAGCCGCTGATGGGGTTGTACCCACCGAGGTCGTAGGCATCGGCCAGGACGATGCTCGTGGCCCGGTTCCCGCTGGGGTCGGAGGTGCGGGTAGCACCCTGGGGGGCAGAACAAGCCGTGAGCGTGAGGGTGCAGACGGCCAGGGCTACCCCCGCGCGCGACAGGGTGCGAGTTAGCATGGAGTGTTCCTTTCCAACATGTGTCTGACTGGACACATATTGGAGCGTAGCAAGGCACCGAGGCCGAGGGGGTGGGAATGGCGAAGATCGAAGAACCCAACCTGCCCGACCCCTCACCCGACGCGTGGGCACGGCACTTCGAGCTCCTGGCCGACCCGACGCGCCTGAAGCTGCTTTCGCACATCCACCTGCATCCGGACTCGCCCGTGGTCGATCTGGCCGCTGCGGCGGGGATCTCCCAGACGGCTGCATCCCAGGCCCTGCGGGTGCTGCGCGACCAGGGCTGGGTCGAGGCCCGCCGCGAAGGGCGGCTGATGCGCTACCGGCTCATCGATGAGGTCGCCCACCATGTGTTGCACTTCATGGGGCACCGGCACGACAGCTGAGGTGGTCAGTAGCGCCGCAGGTGGAGCCGTCCCTGGCCTGTGGTCACCGCCCGGTCGTGCTCGTTGACCGCCAGGACCATCACGCTCAAGGTGTCGGTCGAGGACGCCAACGCGCGCACCATGACCCACGGGATCCCGTGGCGCGAGCCGGACGTCACGCCCGCTCTCGCCAGGCCCGAGGCATCCACCACCTCGCGCACGGCGTCGGCGTACGCGTCATCGACGTGCTGGCCCAGGATGAGCACGTTGCCCATGTGTGAGGCGCCCTCCATGTATCCGATGCCGTCGATGGCCGCGCCGATGTCGCCCGGCACGATCCGTACGTTGTCGGCACACACCAGGCCGCCGTCGACGTGGTGGACTTCCGTGCGCAGCAGCATCCCCGTGTAGGTGAAGGGGGTGCCGTCGGGGTCCCAGCCGGGCGTGACGATCTCCTCGACGAATACCTGCGCGTCGGGGGCCATGGTGATCGTGGTCATCTGGCGGTAGTCGGCGTCCCGGTAGGCGATCAACTGGTCGGGAACATACTCCAGGCGTCCGCCGGACCGCACCGTGAAGTGGGCCTCCTGCACGGCCGGGCCGCGGGGCGTCCGGTAGATGCGGGTGGCGCCCTGCGACGACAGCAGCAGGTTGGCGTCGGCCAGCACCTCCACGTCCATGCGGCAGGCCTCGCTGAAGTAGGCGCCTCCCGGGTTGACCACGAAGTAGGCGACCTGGCCCGAGTCGTCCAGGTGCAACGGCTTCATCAACCTCAGGACGCCCGAGCTCTCGGTCCGCACGGGCCGGGAACGGCCCTCGGCCCGCCCCACGGACAGGTTCATCGTCCCCGCGTACGCGTCCGGCCCGGACGCGACCGCGCGGAACCCCAACGCCGAACTCATGCCAGATCGTTCATCAGCACCGCGTGGTTGAGCCAGGCCTCAACCTCGTCGAGCCCCTCGTCGGTCTTCAGGTTCGTGAAGACGAACGGGTTCTCCCCGCGCACTTTGAGCGTGTCGGCGCGCATGATGTCGAGGTTGGCCCCGACGTGCGGGGCGAGGTCGGTCTTGTTGATCACCAGCAGGTCGGACTTGATCATGCCGTGCCCGGCCTTGCGCGGGATTTTCTCCCCCTGCGCCACGTCGATGACGTAGATGGCGAAGTCCACCAGCTCGGGGCTGAACGTGGCCGACAGGTTATCGCCGCCGGATTCGATGAACAGCACCTCCATGTCAGGGTGGCGACGCATCATCTCCTCGACCGCCGCGTCGTTCATCGACGTGTCCTCGCGGACGGCCGTGTGCGGGCAGCCGCCGGTCTCGACGCCGATGATGCGGTCCTCGGGCAGCACGCTGGTGGCGGCGAGGATCTTTGCATCCTCGATCGTGTAGATGTCGTTGGTGATCGCGGCCATCGACACCGTGTCGGCCATGCGACGGGTAATGCGCTCGATCAGCTGGGTCTTGCCGGCGCCGACGGGGCCGCCGATGCCGATGCGGATGGGTCCGTCCTGGGTCACGCTTCTCTCCTCACTCATCGACTAACTCATGAACATGCGCGCCCGCAGGCGCTCGTGCTGCATCTGGGCCACTTCGAGCCCGGGGGCGACCATGCCGAGGTCGCCCTCCTCCAGTGTCCACACTCGCCGGCACGCGTCCTCGATCCACGCGTGGGCGGCCGTGACGACCCGCTGCCCGTCGGACTGCCCGATCGGGATCCCCCGCACCGCGTTCTGTGTCAGCGTATTCACCGTGGCACTCAGGTGCCCGACGATCGCGTCGGCACAGGGCACGTCGAAGTGCCGGGCGATGCGGGCGAACTCGATCGCCGGGTGCGCCAACTCGATGTCGGTGCGAAGGACGCCCAGGGCGTCGGCCCCGATCGTCCGCAGCCGCTTGGCCATGGCCACGTCGGCGGTTCGCAACTGGGCGGGCAGGGTGCTGGCCACCACCCGGTCGGCCAGGTCGGCCTCGGGGAGGCCCTCGTAGAACAGGCGCATGACGAGGGCGTCGGTGTGGGTCAGCTGGTTGGCGGTGTAGACGCGCAACCACGCCGAGAAGGTGTCGGCGTCGTGGATCTCACCGCGGGAGATGTACTGCTCGAACCCGAAGGAATGGCTGAACCCGCCCGTGGGCAGGGCGGAGTCGCTCAGTTGGAGCAGCAGCGACAAGGGCCTCAATGCGTGTGCTCGCTGTGTCGGAACGGAACGGGCATGACCCGCTCCTGCCGCTCGTACGGCACCCGCACCGAGTCGAGGTAGGCCTGAACGGTGTGGTCGTACTGGACGACCATGACCTCGGCCCCGTACTCGGAGTCGGCACCGAAGAACTGCGCCTGCAGGTGGCGGTTGCCCAGCGTGTGGGCCACGGTCGCCATCTCCAGGATCGAGCGGGCCGCGATGACCAGCACGTCGGACGCCTCGACGCGCACCACGATCGCGTTCTCACCCTCCAACGACAGGATGTCGCCGTCGCGGAGGTCGGGCGCACCGGTCGGCAACCGCAGGCCCACCTCGGTGTCGTGGTCGGTGCGCAACCTCTGGATGCGCTTGACCAGCTGCGCGCTGGGCACCGTGATGGTCTCGACGTGGGTGCCCGCAGGCAGCGCCTGCTCGTGCACATTGCCCGCGATGCGGGTGATCAGCATGCCGCTCCTTGTTGTGTCGGTGTTGGGACGACGGGCGAGCCGCGCCCCCTGGTGGGGGCGCGGCCCTCTCGGCGTTCCGTCGGTGCTCAGAAGAGGAAGTAGCGCTGCGCCAGGGCCACCTTTTCGGCGGGCTCGGACGTCAGCACCTCCCCGTCGATCGAGACCTCATACGTCTGCGCGTCGACCTTGATGTCGGGCGTGGCGTTGTTGAGTTTGAGGTCGGCCTTCGTGACGTTGCGGATCCCGTGGACGGCGTACGCCTTCTTGGTCAGGCCGAGCTCCTCGGGTACGCCGGCGTCCAGGGATGCCTGCGACACGAACACGAGGCTGCTCTCGCCGCGCGCACGGCCGTGTGCCCCCCACTGGTTGCGCATCGTCCGCGGCTCCGGGGTCGGGATGGATGCGTTGGCGTCGCCCATGATCGCGTTCGCGATGATGCCGCCCTTGATGACCAGGTCGGGCTTGGCGCCGAAGAACTTCGGGTCCCACAGCACCAGGTCGGCGAACTTGCCGACCTCGACCGAACCGACCTCGTCGCCGATGCCGTGCGCGATCGCCGGGTTGATCGTGTATTTGGCGATGTAGCGCTTGATGCGGTTGTTGTCGTCGTGCTCGGAGTCACCTTCGAGCGGGCCGCGCTGGGCCTTCATCGAGTCGGCCACCTGCCAGGTGCGGGTGATGACCTCGCCGATCCGGCCCATGGCCTGGGAGTCCGACGACGTGATCGCGAAGACGCCCAGGTCGTGCAGGACGTCCTCGGCCGCGATGGTCTCCCTGCGGATGCGGGAGTCGGCGAATGCGACGTCCTCGGGGATGGACGGCTTGAGGTGATGGCACACCATCAGCATGTCCATGTGTTCCTCGGCGGTGTTGACCGTGTAGGGCAGGGTCGGGTTCGTCGAGGCGGGCAGGACGTTGGGCAGGCCCGCGATCTTGATGATGTCGGGGGCGTGGCCGCCGCCGGCACCCTCGGTGTGGAACGTGTGGATCACGCGTCCACCTATCGAGGCGATCGTGTCGTCGATGAAGCCACCCTCGTTGAGGGTGTCGGTGTGGATGGCCACCTGCACGTCGTATTCATCGGCGACCGTCAGCGAGGTGTCGATCGACGAGTGGGTCGAGCCCCAGTCCTCGTGCACCTTCAGGCCGCAGGCACCTGCGGTGATCTGCTCGGCCAGGGCCTCCGGGGCGGAGGCGTGGCCCTTGCCGAGGATCCCGATGTTCATCGGGAAGTCGTCGGTGGCCTGCAGCATGCGCTGGATCCACCAGGGGCCGGGCGTGATCGTGGTGGCCTTGGTCCCCTCGGCCGGGCCCGTTCCGCCGCCGATCATTGTGGTCAGGCCGGACGACAGCGCCACACCGATCTGGTCGACGGAGATGTAGTGGATATGGGTGTCGATGCCGCCGGCGGTGAGGATTTTGCCCTCACCGGCGATGACCTCGGTCGCGACGCCGATCGTGATGTCGACGCCGTCCTGGACATCCGGGTTGCCGGACTTGCCGATCGCCTGGATCCGGCCGTCCCGCAGGGCCACGTCGGCCTTGTAGATGCCGGAGTGGTCGACGATCAGCGCGTTGGTGATGACGGTGTCGGGGATCCCCTCCGAGCGCGTGACGCGGGAGTTCTGCCCCATGCCGTCGCGGATCACCTTGCCGCCGCCGAACACGGACTCGTCACCATAGACGGCCAGGTCGCGTTCGACCTTCGCGAACAGGTCGGTGTCGCCGAGGCGCACCGCGTCGCCCGTGGTGGGGCCGTACAGCTCGACGTATTGGCGGCGCTCGATCTTCTGGCTCATGATGCGTTCTCCTTCTCGGCGTCGAGTGGGCCGTCGTGGCGGTTGTTGAACCCGTGGACGGCGCGGTTGCCCGCGAAGGCCACGAGGTTGACCGTCCTGGCGTCACCCGGCTCGAACCGCGCGGCGGTGCCGGCGGGGATGTCGAGACGGAAGCCGACCGTGGCGTCCCGGTCGAACTCCAGCGCCGAGTTGACCTCGGCGAAGTGGAAGTGCGAGCCGACCTGCACCGGGCGGTCACCGGTGTTCTTGACCTCGACCGAGACGGCGTTCCGACCCTCGTTGATGGTGATGGGCTCGTCATTGAGGATGACCTCGCCCGGGCGTGCACCGGACGCCGCGGTGTCACCCCCTACGCCCGCCCGGATGGGGTCGTGCACGGAGACGAGCTTGGTGCCGTCGGGAAAGGTGACCTCGACCTGGATGACGTCGATCAGGTCGGCGACGCCGTCCATGACGTCGGCGGTGGTCAGGATGGTGGTGCCGAAGCTCATCAGGTCGGCCACGGTGCGCCCGTCGCGGGCACCTTCCATGATCTCGGACGTGAGCAGAGCCACGGCCTCGGGGTGGTTGAGCTTGACGCCGCGCTCGCGTCGGCGACGCGCGACGTCAGCTGCCACCACGATCAGCAGCTTCTCTTGTTCTCGCGGTGTGATCCGCACGATTCCTCCTGGACGGTGATGGGGATCTGGACGTGATGGGACTGGGAACGATTGGGCCTACTCGACGACCCTCGTCTCGGTCTCGGTCTCGCTCTCGCTCTCCCTACGCTGGGCGACTTCCCCGCCGTCGCGGACGCGAGCGTCCTGCGCCTGCCCATCCTGCGTGACGATGACGGTCAGGGCCGCGACGGCGATGGTCTGGGCGATGGTGAACACCGTGTTCCAGCCGATCTGGCCGGAGACGAAGTTGTCCGCAGCAGCTGCGATGCCGAGCAGGATGCCAATGGTGCCGAGGAGGATGAACACGCCTCGGTTCATCGGCCTGCCCTTGCGCTCGGCACTGACACCCGGTGGCGCGAGGGCCCCATCTGGCTTGGTGGCACGATCGACACGTTTCTTGCCGGTCAGCGGTCTGACCGCGGCTTGGATCAACCCGTTCTGCCAACTGACACAGCCGAGAATCAGGGCGACTCCGAGCCACTGCAGGGAGGACGGCCATTCAGCGAACAGCGGGCCGGCCACGATGACCGAGGTGACAGGGGAGAGGAGCAGGATGCCTGCAGAAAGGGTCGGGTCCAGCCAGACCGACCCGTACTGAACCAGGGTCCACGCAGCGGCCTGCCCGAGGACGATCAGCATGATGAGCGAAATCCAGTTGCCCATGTTGATGGGGTCGCCGGCCGTGGTCGCTGCCTGCAGGGTCGGGTTGGCACCCAGGCTCGCCGGGAGGACCATCTCGCCCGTGGTCGGATCCTTGGTGAGGACACCCGTGGTGACGTTGAAGCCGTTGCCGCCGGTGAACATCCAAAGAACCGGGGCGACGCACTGCGCGAGCATCGTGTACATCATCGGCTGGATGTAGAGGTCCTTGCGGGGAGCACTCGTCGATGCCTTGCGCGACAGATACAGGTAGAAGGAGTAACAAATACCTGACGTCAGGCCGAAGGCCGTACCGATCACCGAGGTCTTGATGCCCGAGATCGTCTCGGGGCCGACGGCGGCATCGGCCGGCTCGAAGACACCACCCGTGAAGAGGACGCCGACGATCATGATCGGCAGGATGATGGCGAAGGATTTCGGCAGCTTGAACTTGTCGATCACCGCCGTGAGCATGGGCACGATCACGACCTGGAGGTTCAGCAGGATCGCTGCAACGCCGGATCCGATCAGGAAGATCGAGTAGTTCCAGGCAACGAAGTCCACACCCAGGAACAAGCCGGACGCCGCGGCGAGCATGATGCCCTTGCGCGGGAGCCCCTGCTTGGTGCGAATCTCATGCAGGCCAAGGGGAAGCAGGATCAGGAAGCCCACGAAGACGCGCAGGAAGGCCTGCGTCGCCGGATCCATGTTGGAGGCCTTCACCCACAGGGGGGTGCCGGAGAGAAAAAGGGTGCCGAGCAGGAGAACCAGGACGGCCTTGCCGTGGCTCACATGTTTCACTGGCACCGGGGTACGCGAGCGCGTCTCAGTCATCATTGAGACCTCCTGGGCACTTGAGGGTGGTTGAACCCGGGGGAATCCCCGAACACGAACTCACCCTAGCCAAGGCCAATTCGGGGCGAGTAGGAACGTAGAAAATCGTGGAAAAGTCGTAGATGAAAGCTGCCCGAGCACGACGAAGGCCCCGGCGTCCGAGGACATCCGGGGCCTGCGTACTCCTGAAACGAATCAGGCGATGCCGAGCAACTTCGCGGCGGTCGCACCGAGGATGGCTTCCCGGGCGCCGTCACCGAGATGCACTTCACCGACGCTCGCGACGGGATCCGGATCGGCGAGATCGAACGGATAGTCGGTCCCGACCAGCACGTGATCGGCGCCGACATCCTCGATCAGCCGCTGCAGCGTCGTGGGATCGAAGACCGCGGTGTCGTAGTAGAACTCGTGGAACAGATCCCTCGGCTTGGCCTTGGTGGTCTTGGCGACCGGCTTGCGCTCCCAACCCATCTGCAGGCGCGGCTTGACGGACTGCACGCAGCCGCCGCCGTGTGCCAGGCAGAGAGGAAAGGGGTACGCCTCCCGGCGCCCGCTGAACACCAGGCGAGCCGCGGCGATGGCCGTCTCCATCGGATAGCCCAGCAGCTGCGGGAACCAATAGTCCTTCATCCGCGCCGGTGCGGGGACCGCCGAGGGGTGAAGGAACGTGAATACTGAGCGCTCGTGCAGCAACGACCAGATCGGCGTGTTGTCGTCGTGGTCCAGGTCCTTGCCGCCGCCCTGCGAACCGATGGCTGCACCGGGCATGCCGAGCACATCGAGACCCCGGCGTACTTCCTCGGTCGCGACCGAGAATCCGAGCGGAACGCCGACGAGACCAAGCAAACGCTCTTCTCCCGCGAGCTGTTCGGCGAGCGCATCGTTGCCGCGGCGGACAAGCTCGACGACCAGATCCTCGTCTTCACAGGTGGAACCCATGAGGAACGGCGGCAGGGAAATCGCCTGGTGGGTCACTCCCTGCTTGTCCATCTCCTCAAAACGGATGGAATTGTCATACATGGATTTGGCGATGGGCAGGGGAGCGCCCTTCCCGACGCCGCTGACCCGCGGGTCGAGGACGACGATGTTGTCGTCCGCGACCCGCGAGAGGTCTGCCAGACCCTCGGATTCGAGCCACTTCAGCAGCGGCATCGGCATCGCGTGGGCATGGACATCCACCACAGGCTGGGTCATCACGCCACCGGCTCGTGGAGCACGACACCCATGCCGTTGATCCACTCATAGATGGGCTCATAGGCGAGCGCGGTGGTCTTGGCACCCTTCATGGCACCGGCGACGGCCACCCAGGCGCGAACCTCGCCCGTGCCGTTGCCGCCCTTCATCAGCTCGTCGTTGCCGATGCTGAGCAGTTCTTCGGGGCTGTCCTTCTCGAGCATGTCGAGGAACCAGCGATCGAACTCCTGGTCGATGTCACCGACCCGGGGCTCACCCACGAAGTGGGACAGCGCGCCGGCTCCACAGATGGCCACCTTGTCGAGGCCGTCATAGGCGCGGATGGCCTCGCCGAGGGAGATGCCGAAGTCATAGCACTGCTGCAGCGTCATCAACGGCGGCGTGGTGCAGTTCATGATGATGGGGACCAACGGCAGGTCCTTCTCGGGCGAGATCAGGTGATAGACGGTCATGAAGCCGTGATCGACCACGAGGCGGTGCGACAGCGAAGGCAGGTGGCCGCGCTCGATCGTGCCGGCGAGGATCGCGTCGGCAAGACCGGGGGAACCCGGAACCTCGACGCGGTCGATGCCGAGCCACTTCTCCACCGGACCCAGGTGGGACTCACCGAGACCGACCGAAATCTGGGGCAGGTTGTCGAGGAAGAAGTTGGTGAAGTGCTCACCGGAGACCATCACCAGCGCCTGGGCGCCGGAGCTCTGGATCTTTTCCTTGACCTGCTCGAGCGCACCGAAGAAGCGCTCAGCCATGTCCTGGGGTGCCGACGACGGGTCGGCGGTCATCATCGGGGCGTGGGACGCACTGAACCCCATCACGATTTCTGCCATCGGACCCCCTCGGTCGCTTCTGCGGCGGCAATCTGTTCCGCGGTGAACAACTGCTTGTAATCGGCGCGCTTCCAGCCATTGGCACGGCAGAAGCCATTGATGAGCACCGGATGAACGCCCAGATCATGGAACGCGGCGACATCGCACTTCTGGGCCGCGGCCAATTCGGTCTCGTCCAGGGCATAACCGTCCGTCACCAGATCATTCGCGGCGCGGGTGTTGTTGGGATCTTCCATCCGACGAAGATGGTCGAAGATGCACTTGTTCAGTGCGTACTGGGTCATCGTTGCCCCCTTTCGGTTGGAAACCTACCCGGGCCCAACGACACAAACCAGACCGGCAAGGTTCCATGGCCGAAAGGTGGACCAGTGCCTGGCCTCCTGCGCAGCCCACTGATCCCAGTGGGGTTCGAAGGCTCCACCATCGCGAGCGAGGGCCGCATCACGGCGCTCGTCGGGGTCGCGATGCACCCAGACACACAGGTCGGCGTACGCCGCGCTGAGCGGGGTGAGCGCACCGCAACCCTCGATGATGAGAGGCCGATCCGGGTCGAGATCGACCCAGCCTCCGGGGCGTTCGTTGGCCCAGTCCCAGCGCTGATATCCCGGAACGGCGGGGTCCAGCATGTCATCGACGACCATGGCGGAAGCCTCGGCCAGGCCTCCCCAACCCGGATAGCAGTCGTCGAGCGAGACCAGTTGGGCGGGCTGCCCGAGAATGACCAGGGAGGTCTGCAGCGACACCGCGAGGGTCGTCTTGCCAGACCCCGATCCGCCGTCGATGAGGATCACGAACCGGTCGGCAGCATTGCGCAGGGAGGGCAGGAGAAGGTCGAGAACCACGCCGAAGTCGGCTTCGTGCTCCGGCGCAAGTCTGTCCCAGTTCACTCTGGCCGACCCCGTCCTTTGGTGCGATTCACAAGCATTTTCGCGTACGCGCGGGCGACCCGGGGGCCCCTTTGCCCGCGGTCATCGCCCTAGGGACGCATTGTTCACGAACCTACCCAGTGAAAGGTGCCGAATCGCAGGGAAAAGCCGACGGCAATGGCGACGAGGACTGTTGCGGCGAGTACGCCCAAAAGGTCGACCGGACGGAGCCGGGACGGCCGGGCCCACGTCCGGACAGGAGCCTCGGGGTCGGTGCTGCCGAATCCCTTGGCCTCCATGGCCGTAGCCAGGCGGCTGCCGCGTCGGATGGCCAGAACGAGCAGGGCGAAGGCCATCGACAGCCAGCGGCGGACCCGTCCGGTATCGCCCAGTCCCCGGGCGCGGCGCGCCAGACCGAGTGAGCGCCAGTCGTCGGTGAAGAGGCCCAGCATGCGAATGCCGGCCAGGGCGCCGAGGACGAAACGCGCAGGCAACCGAACCACCTGGGCCAGTCCGTCAGCGAGATCGGTCGGGTCGACATCGCCGAACAGCAACATGGCCGACAGGCCCAGCGCCAGGATCCGCAGGACCACCGCGAGGGCGAGCCAGAGCGAGTTCTCGGTGACCTTGATCAACAGCCACTCGAACCAGACCTGCCCGCCCGGTTGGCCATAGAGCGCCATCGACACACCTGCGATCAGGGCGATGAGGAGGAGGATCAGGAGGCGTTTCGCGATGTACGCCGGCCGGAATCCGCAGATCAACGCGGCCACGATCACCAGCACCAGGGCGACCCCCGCACTCAGCCAGTCGAGCGTGATGATCAGCGGGGTCGACAGGACGATCGCGATCGCGATGCGGGTGACCGGGTTGAGGCGGTCGAGCAGGGTGCGGTTGGTTGAGTTCGTCGACACCATCACGCCTCCTCGGCAAGGTGGAGGCGCTGCTGGCCCAGGACGTCGAGATAGGCCGCATCGTGGGTCACCGACACCACGGCGCGACCCTCGCGGAGGATCTCCCCGATCAGCCGGACCAGGTCGATCCAGGTCCGTCGGTCCTGCCCGAAGGTCGGCTCGTCGAGGAAGATGAGCTGTGGGCTGGTGGCGAGGACGGTGCCGACCGACAGCCGACGCTTCTCCCCGCCGGAGAGGCTGAAGGGGTTGGCCGCGGTGAGGCGGGTGAGGTGGAGGAGTTCCAGGAGCTCGTTCACCCGAGCGTCGATGCGGGCCTCATCCCAGGCGAGCGCGCGGAGACCGACGGCCAGCTCGTCGCGCACCGTCGGAGCCACGAACTGGTGCTCCGGATGCTGGAACACCGTGCCGATGCGCGTGATCAGATCAGTGGAGCGCCAGGTGGCGGGATTGTGGGGCTGGGGCGTACGCCCGAAGCGCCGCCGCCGTGGCGGTGGCTGCAGGGAGTCGGCAACCCGGATGGTGCCGTCGAGGCGGAGCATGAGTCCGGCCAGGGTCAGCGCGAGGGTGCTCTTGCCCGCGCCGTTGTGGCCGGTGATCACGGTGGAGACTGCCGCGGGCAGGGTCAGGCCGATGCCGGTGCGGACCGGCTTGCCGGGCGCGTACCCGATCATCAGGTCCTCCGCGACGAGCAGGCCGTCCGGATGGTCGGGTGGCGCGGGGATCCCGAGATCGGGCAGTTCGGCACCGGGCACCCAGACACCGGCATCGAGGAGGGTTTCGCGGTGTTCGGCGAACACGCGGGCGGGTGGCCCATCGGCGAGGACACCGCCTCCGCGGCCCAGGACGATGACGCGATCGACGACATCGGCCCAGGTGTCGACCCGATGCTCGACGACGATCAGAGTCGTATCCCGCTCGATGGCGGCCACCGCGTCGCGCACTTCGGTGATCCCCTCGGGATCGAGATTGGCGGTGGGCTCATCGAGCAGCAGGACGGGCGTACGCATCGCCAACGCCCCCGCGATCGCCAGCCGCTGCTGCTGACCACCCGACAGGGCTGAGGTCGAATGGTCCAGGGGCAGGTCGAGACCGACCGTCGTGAGGGCCTCGCGGACGCGGGGCCAGATCTCATCGCGGGGTACGCCCCGGTTCTCCAGCCCGAACGCCACATCGTCCCCGACGCGGGCGAGCACGACCGAGGCCTGCGGATCCTGCAGCACGAGGCCGATCTGACCGCGCAGCCGCGTGGGGTGCCGGCCGTCGATGAGGAGCGAGCCGGCTTCGTCACCTTCGTCGGACCCGCCGAGTACGCCGGCCAGGGCGTGCAACAGCGTGCTCTTGCCGGAGCCGGAGGCCCCGAGCAGAAGCACCCGCTCGCCGGGTTCGATGGTCAGCGACACGTCCCTGACCGCCCAGTCACGGCGAGCCGCGTGCCGCCAGCCCCAGCCGTTGAGGCTGATTCTCAAATCAGACCCACCTCAGGCCTTCGGACGCGCTTCTCGGCCCGCGGCGAACCGGTCGAGCGCTCCCGCGGCGGCGAGCGCACGCATCAGCACCCAGGCGAGGATGCCCGCCAGGATCAGGCCGGACAGCATGGTCGCCCCGGCATAGATCACGTTGAAGCCGACCGACTTCGCCCAGTTGCCGAGGATGAATTCGTTGACGATCGCGCCGAGCCCCGCACCGATGCCGGCGAGAGCGGCGACGAGCAGGCTGAACTTGCGGTAGGCGAACAACAGGAAGATCAGTTCGGCGCCGAGGCCCTGGGCGAACGCGGAATACATCGTCGTCCAGCCCCACGCGTTGCCGACGCCCATCGAGACGAACCCGGCGAGGAGTTCGACCATCAGGGCGGCACCCGGCTTGCGGATGATCAGCGCGCCCAGCGGGCCGGCCAGGAACCAGACCCCGGTGAACAGGCCGCCGAGCCCCGGCGTAAGGGCGTCCATGGCGGTGAACCCGGCGTACCCCACCGAATTCCACGCCACGAAGATCAGCCCGCACGCGACGCCGAGAACGGCCGCGACGACGATATCGACGACGCGCCACTGCAGGCGGCCCTGAGCGGCCGGACGCGTGAGGTCGTCGGAGTGAGCATGTGATTGTGCCATTGCGTGTGCCCCCTGATAATCCGGGCACGGGTGCGCCGATCACCCTGATCGGCAAGAGAGCCTCCCTGCGCCGGCATGATCCGGATCAGGTTCGACGGTCGAAGGACTTACCTTCCTCTCAGCCCGGTGCTCCGGACTCCCGTGATCCCTCCACTATAGGCCGCTCGTCCTAGCATGGCGACATGGCGATGGGTTATGGAGATTATGGTGCCGGGCTCGGCGCGGCCGGCACGGTGCTGCGGTCGAATGCGATGAGCGCGGGTCTCGACGCGCCGGTGCCGACGTGCCCGGGCTGGACCGTGCGGGACCTGGTGGTGCATCAGGGCGTGGTCCACCGATGGGCGACCGATGTCATCGAGGGCCGCGGCATGGGCGATGGCAAGGATCACGAGGAGTCGGGGCGCAAGGCGGCAGATCTGCTCGATTGGTTCGACGAGGGCTGGGCCGGGGTGCTGCACGCGCTCGGGTCGGCACCCGCTGATCTGGAGGTGCCGTTCTTCCTGCGCACGGGGGATTCGCCGCTCGTCGGCTGGGCTCGTCGGCAGTGTCATGAGACGGTCATCCACGCGGTCGACGCCATGGCCGCGCGGCTGGGGCGTACGCCGGGGGGAGCGGAGCTCTGGTTCGACGCCGAACTGGCCACGGATGGGATCGATGAGGTGGTACGCGGGTTCATCCCGCGCAAACGGATCGGCAAGCTGCGGTCGGCGGAGCCGCTGACACTCCTGATCGAGGCGACGGACACCGAGGCGGCCTGGACGCTCATGGTGAGCGAAGAGCCCACCACCACCATGATCGGTGGGGCGGGCTCTCCGGATGTGCGTATCGGCGGGCCGGCGCGAGCGCTCTATGTGGCCCTGTGGAATCGCGGCGGGGACGATGCGGGCATCGTTGATCCCGCCGGATTCCTTGCACAGTGGCGCCGCGACGTCGTCATCGAATGGGCGTGACGACCTCGCGGCAGTTGATCACTCGACCGGCTCGGCCGACTCGCTGACGCGCTCGAAGGCGGACTGGACCAGGTCGATCTGAGCCTGGGTCATGTCCTTGAGGGCCTTCGGGATCGTGTGCTGGATCTCGGTCTGGGTGTGGTTGATGAGGTCCTTCTGGAACTCGCTGAACTTGGTGACGAAGTCGCTCGAGGTGTAGTCGAGCTCGGTCAGCTTCTCGACCCAACCCTGCATGTTCTCGAGGTTCTTGGTGGCCTGCTCCAGATAGGCCTCTTCGGCAGCCTCATGCGCGCTGAGGAAACGCTCGAGCGAGCCCATGGCGGCCTTGCGCTGAGCCTCGCCGGCCTGCGAAACGTTGTTGAGCATCTTCTCGAGGACGTCGTGCTGCTGCTTGACCAGATTCAGAACGGCGTCAGCGGCGGGGTTGTCGGACATTTGTACCTCCCGATCGGTGCTCGCGATCGGCACGCAGCGCCGCGCGAGACAGAGTGTCTTGACTGCCAACGTAGGCGACCCGGACCACCGGAGGGAAGGCCCGGAGAGAAAGATTGAGATCAGGTCACTCCATTAGGCTGCCGGGGGCAACAGAGAGGAAGCCAGTGACAATCCGCGCAGCAACCCCCGACGACATCCCGGCGATCCTGGGCCTGGTGCAGGCCCTGGCCGACTATGAGAAGGAGCCGGACGCGACGAAGGGGACACCCGAGAGTTATCTGAAGGCGATGTTCCCGGCCGATGGTGACGCGGTGGCGTACGCGAACGTCGCCGAGATCGAGGGCGAGATCGTGGGACTGGCGTTGTACTACCTGACCTTCTCCACCTGGGAGGGCGTCCCGGGCATGTGGCTGGAGGACCTCTTCGTCCTGCCCGAGCATCGGGGGACCGGCCTTGGGAAGCGGCTGCTGACGGGGCTCGCCGAGTTGTGTGTTGAGAAGGGCTACAGCCGACTCGAGTGGTGCGTGCTGAACTGGAACACGCCGGCGATCGAGTTCTATCAGGCCATGGGAGCCAGGCCGATGGACGAGTGGACGACCTATCGCCTCACCGGCGATGCGCTCACGCGGGCCGGGGGGCGTACATAATCAGGCCCACGCCGACCAGGCAGACCAACGCGCCGATAACATCCCAGCGATCGGGGCGGAACCCGTCGACGACCATGCCCCAGAGCAGGGAGCCGGCGACGAACACCCCGCCGTACGCAGCGAGGATCCGACCGAAATTGGCGTCCGGCTGGAGCGTGGCAACGAAGCCGTAGGCGCCGAGGGCGATCACTCCGGCGCCGATCCAGATCCAGCCGCGGTGTTCGCGTACGCCCTGCCACACCAGCCAGGCACCGCCGATCTCGGCCAGCGCGGCCAGGACGAACAGGACGATCGAGCGCAGCGTCAACATGCGCCCATCATGGCTGGTTCGGGAACTCCAGAAACTCGGGCCCGATCGGCTCGGCGGTCCAGGTGCGGTCGGTGGCGACCCAGAAACGTACGCCGGCCTGGGCAGCCTGGGTCGCGCGGACTTTGAGGATGACCGGTTCTTCGGTGCGGCGGCGGGCCACGATCGTGGCGGTGTCGTCGGTCGCCGAGAGGTGAACGCGGCGGCGCTTCATCGGCAGGAGGCCGGTGCGGCGGATGTGGGGGAGCGCGTCGGGGGTCGTGCCGTGGAAGAGGTACGCCGGCGGGGTGGAGAGTTGGCCCGTGTCGTCGGCTTCGACCGTGTGGCCGTAGGTCGCACGGATCCGATCGCCGGCGATCTCGTAGCGGGTCTTGTCACTCAGTGCGACGACTTCGGCAATGGCCTCGGCGGGGTCGACGCCGGCGAATCGGTCGGCGAGAGCGGTGGCCAGATCGTTGATGGGCGTCCAGCCGCCGGGGTCGAGGGTGAGATTGAAGCGTCCCGGGCGGTGGCGAAGGGCCTGGGACATCGTCTTGCTCAGCTGGATGCGCTGTCGTTCAGTGAGAATCATTTCGGTTCCATCATCCTCGGTGCCGGGAGCACTCGCGAGTGAATATCCGATGGGGGCGTATTCGCTGATCTTGTCTTGGCCCTAGAGAGAGGAATAGGCGGCAATGCGCGGCGAAAGTGTCAGTGCACATCCCTAGGCTTATTCCATAGAGGTGGAGCCGTGTTGCTGATGCCGCGGCGCTCTTGCTCGAAGAATCCGGAAACTTCCGCTTGTTATCGAACTTATGTTCGATATAATGGTGGTGTTGAGAGGGGCGGTCGATGACTGATCGGGACTGGT
>CAZEVN010000069.1:0-17738 GCA_964515145.1 uncultured Enemella sp. | reverse complement strand
CCTCGGCGAGCGCGGCGACGATGAGGCGCCGGGCCTCGGCCTTGGCCGGCGGCGCCACGGCATCCTCGAGGTCGAGGAAGACCGCGTCGGCGGCCAGGCCGCGCGCCTTCGTCAGGAATCGCTCGGAGGAGCCGGGCACCGCCAGGACAGTACGCCGCACCTGGGCGGACGGATCGGTGGGAGTTTCGCTCACGATTCCCACCCTAATCGCCACCGATCAGGCGGGCGGCTGCCACTGCGGATCGCGACCGATGACACCCATCAACCGCTCGACCGGACCGGCATCCTCGGCCACGGGCACGGGCGGACCGAACTGGCCGGACGCCTGGAGCCCGGGGCCCATCGCGGCAAGACCGGCGGCCATGGCGGCGGCGGAATCATGGTCGAGCTCGACCTCCTGGCCGGTGGCCTTCGCGAGGTCCCACGAATGCATGAACACGTCGCCGGAATAGAACCCGTCGATCACGGCCGCGAGGGGCTGGTCACCCATCTGGCCGAGGCACAGGATCTCTCCTGCCACCTCGGGGTTGTCGAGCATGTCCTGGATGGCGGCGGTCTGGGCCCGGAACGACGCAGCCCGGTCGTCCCCCGCCTCGGGCAGGGGAACCCCATGGGCACCCAGCATCTCGCGGGGCCAGGTGAGCAGGTGGTCGACGATGTCACCGGCCTGCCACTCGGCGACGGGCGTGGGGACGGACCAATCGGAGGTGCCGTCGATCAGGGTGGCGAACATGGCAGCCACACTGCGGTGGCGCTGGGACGGGGTGGACTGACTCAGTTCTGACATGGGTCCAGTCAATCAGCGAGCACTGATACCTCCTCGTGTGGGGCGCTACTCTGCTCCGGTGAGCAAATCGACTTCGGTGTTCATCTCGCGAATCCGCGGGCTTCCCGTCGTCGATGCGGGCGGCGACCAGATCGGCAAGGTGCGCGATGTGGTCATCCAGGTCCGCACCGAGGGCCGGGCGCCCCGCGCCAAGGGTCTCGTCGTCGAACTGTTCGCCCGCCAGCGCATCTTCGTGAACATGCTGCGCGTCCACTCGATCGATGCGATGCAGGTGGCGATCTCGGGCACGATCAACACGCGCCGATTCTCGCGTCACGACGCCGAGACCCTCGTCATCGACGACCTGTTCGATCGCCGCGTGCACCGCGGCAGCGACCCTGACGAATGGTCGGTCTATGACATCTCGATGCGCGAGGTGCGCAACCGCGAGTGGGAGCTCTCCGAGGTCGCCCTCGCCCAGCAGCGCAATCGCGGTTTCCGCCGCAAGCCCCATGTGACGATCGTCGACTGGTCGGAGGTCGACGTGCTGCGACCGTCGTCGGACGATCGTGAGCACGAGAAGGTCCTCGCCGAACTCGAGGACATGCACGCCGCCGATGTCGCCAAGGAACTCCATGACATGGACCCCGAGCGACGGGCCCGCGTGGTCGAGGCGCTCGACGATGCCAAACTCGCGGACGCGCTCGAGGAACTCCCCGAGGACGAACAGATCGAGGTCATCTCCTCCCTCGAGATCGAGCGGGCAGCCGACATCCTCGAGGAGATGGACCCCGACGACGCGGCCGACCTCATCGCCGAACTCGAGGAGGACAAGGCCGAGGAGCTGTTGAGCCGCATGGAGCCCGACGAGGCCTCCGATGTGCGCCGCCTCCTTGTCTACGCCGAGTTCACCGCCGGTGGCCTGATGACGCCCGAGCCCGTGATCATGGCCCCCGACGACCGGGTGGCGGATGCGCTGGCGCGCGTACGCAATGAGGAACTCACCCCGGCGCTCGCGGCAATGGTGCACGTGTGCCGCACGCCGCTGGAGACGCCGACGGGTCGCTATCTCGGCAGCGTCCACATCCAGCGGCTGCTGCGGGAGCCCCCGTCGACCCTGATCTCCCAGTTGATCGACGACGATCTGGAGCCGCTGCGGCCCGACGCTCCGATCGGCCTGGTCAGCCGCCACTTCGCGACCTACAACCTCGTCAACGCCGCCGTGGTCGACGGTGACCAGCGCCTCGTGGGGGCGGTCACGGTCGACGATGTGCTCGACCACATGCTCCCCGATGACTGGCGCGGCGATCAGATGGAGGGCCTGTGATGGCACGCGACAAGGGCAGGGACCGTCCCGATCGGCCCCGGGACCGCGAGGACCGCCTCAACACCCCGGGCCGCGACCGCAGCCGCATCCCGCGGCTGAAGGTGGACGGCGACACGTTCGGAGCCTTCGCCGAGGCGTTCGCCCGCTTCATGGGCACCGCCCGGTTCCTCATGTGGATGACGATCATCATCATCGTCTGGATCGTGTGGAACATCATCGCCCCGGCCAACCTGAGGTTCGATGAATATCCGTTCATCTTCCTGACGCTGGCGCTGTCGCTCCAGGCGTCCTATGCCGCGCCACTCATCCTGCTCGCCCAGAATCGCCAGGAGGCCCGCGACCGGATCAGCGTCGAGGAGGACCGACGGGTGGCGGCGCAGAGCCGTGCGGACATGGACTTCCTGGCCCGCGAGATCGCGACCGTGCGCATGAACGTCGGCGAACTCGCCACCCGTGACTTCATCCGCAACGAATTGCGCGACCTGCTGTCCGGTGATGACGACCGCGAACGTGGGGACAAGCGCAAGTCCTGAGCGCGTACTCTGGGCCGCATGCCCGAAATCGCCTCCAAGAGTCCTGAGCACCCGCTGCTGCCGAAGGTCACCGCCGCCCTCGCGACGGTCAACGATCCCGAGATCCGCCGGCCGATCACCGACCTCGGCATGGTGGAACGCGTCGACATCGACGACGCGGGCGCCGTGTTCGTGGGAATCCTGCTGACGACCGCGGGCTGCCCGCTGAAGGGCCCGATCCAGGCTGACGTGACCAATGCGGTGTCGGCCGTCGCCGGCGTGACCGGTGTCGAGGTCAACCTCGGCGTGATGACCGAGGAACAGCGCGCCGAGATGCGCCGCACGCTCAACGGTGGCCGCGACCCGCGCGAGATCCCGTTCACCCGCCCCGACTCCCCTACCCGCGTCATCCTGATCGCCTCCGGCAAGGGCGGCGTCGGCAAGTCGTCGGTGACCGTCAACCTGGCCATGGCGCTCGCACAGGCCGGCCACTCGGTCGGTGTGCTCGATGCCGACATCTATGGTCACTCCATCCCCGCCATGCTCGGCCTCGCCGATGCCCGGCCCACCTCGCTCGGCGACGACGAGGAGTCGATGATCCTCCCGGTGCCGACCAACGGCATCCAGGTGCTCTCGATCGGCATGATGAAGCCCGAGCGCTCCCAGGTCGTCGCCTGGCGCGGGCCCATCCTCGACCGCGCCCTCACCCAGTTGCTCGCCGACGTGCACTGGGGCGATCCGGACTTCCTGATCGTCGACATGCCGCCCGGCACCGGTGACGTCCAGATCTCCCTCGGCCAGAAGCTGCCGAATGCCGAGGTCATCGTCGTCACGACGCCGCAGGCCGCGGCCGCTGAGGTCGCCGAGCGCGCCGGCACCATGGCGTCGATGATGAGCCAGCGCGTCATCGGCGTGGTGGAGAACATGGCCTATCTCGAGGTCGAGTGCCCCCATTGCCAGCAGCCCCACCGCGTCGAGTTGTTCGGCTCCGGCGGCGGCGAGCAGGTGGCGAGGGCGTTGACCGAACGACTCGGGTATGCCGTCTCCCTGCTCGGCCAGGTGCCGATCGACCCGACCCTGCGCAGCGGTGGCGACGAGGGTGTCCCCGTGATCGCGGAGGCGCCCCAGAACCCGTCCTCGGTGGTCCTGCGCGGCATTGCCAACCAGGTCGGTGGGCGCAAGAAGTCGCTGGCGGGCGTACGCCTGGGACTCACCCCGGCGGGCGGCCGCTGAGCCACTCCCGACCCCGGGGCGTCAGGTCGCCTCGGGGTCGAAGGGCGCGCCCACCCGCACCGGGCGAGCGTGGTCGAGGGCCTCGATATTGGTCCTGACCTGCCCCAGCTCGGAGCGCACATCGCGCTCGACATCCTCGAGATCCTTTTTCACATCGTCGATGACCGGCTGGATCTCATCGAGCAGATAGGACTTGACGAACGCCTTCGGGTTGCTCAGATCGACCTCGGTGCCCAGTTCGCGCGACAGGGTGTTCTGGGCATCGTTGGCGATGTTGCGCAGGAATCGCACGATCCGGGCCGCCTTGCGCGCCAGGTCGGGGAGTCGTTCGGGCCCGAAGATGATGACTGCCAACACCGCCAGAACGGCGATCTCAGCGGGCCCGATATCGAACATGGCGCCAGCGTAGCCGGTCAGCCCACCTTGGACCCGAGCGTGACCGATACCGGACCACGGCCCCGGACGGTGAGCTCGACCTGCTCCCCCGGACGATGCGTGCGGATGCGCACGATGAGGTCGGTGGGGGTGTCCACGGGCTTGCCGTCGGCCGCCGTCACGATGTCACCCGTGGCCAGCCCGGCCCGCGCAGCCGGGCCGCCCGCGGTGACCGACGTCAACCGCACACCTTCGGCGTTCGGGCCCACTGCCGCTCCGATCACCGGATAGGTCGCCTGACCGTCCCGGATGATCTCCTCGGCGATGGTCCTGGCCTGATTGATCGGAATCGCGAAGCCGAGACCGATATTGCCGCTTCGACCACCTTCGGAGCCGGCCCCCAGCGTCAGGATCGCGGAGTTGACGCCGATGACCCGACCGGCTGTGTCGGCGAGTGGCCCGCCGGAGTTGCCGGGGTTGATCGCAGCATCGGTCTGGATCCCGTTGATGAACGTGGTCGCGCCGGACTCGTCATTCGCATCCCCGACGCCGAACGGCCGCTCGACCGCTGACACGATGCCGGCGGTGACCGACCCGCCGAGACCGAGCGGCGCGCCGACCGCCAGGACGCCCTGGCCGGGGCGTACCGAATCCGAATCACCCAACTCCACCGGAGTCAGAGGGTCGTTGGCCGATACCCGGATGACCGCGAGGTCATAGCTGGGGCTGCGACCCACGAGCGAGGCCGGGACACGGCGGCCGTCGGTGAACTCGACCATCAGCTGGGTGCCGCCGTTCACCGCACCCTCGATGACGTGGTTGTTGGTCACGATGTGGCCCTGGCTGTCGAGCACGAATCCCGAACCGGTGCCACCGGTGGTGTTGGAGCGATAGGCGATCGTCACGGTGCTCATCAGGAGCTTGTCGGCGACGTCGGCCGTATCCGACTCGGTCTGGGGCGCAACCTGAGTGGTCGACGCCGTGGAGGTCGGAGTTGGAGTCGCCCCCTGCCCCGCGAGCTCGGCCGCGCCATAACCCGCTGCCCCGCCGGCCACCAGGGCAAGAGCGGTGGATGCGATCACCGCGGTCAGGAATGTCCGCCGTGATGTCCCCCCGGCCGGCGTGGGGGCGATTGGTGTCGGTGTGGGCCCGGGTGGTCCGGCGGGAGCGGGCGCGAAAGCCTCCGGCGGGTGTTGTACGCCGACGCGCGGTTCTGTGGGTGGTGGATAGCCTGGCGCGGACGGATAGCTCCCCGGAGCCGACGGATAACTTGTGGGCGCCGACTGATAGCTGCCCGTGCCGGAGGGATAGTTGCCGGAGGGATAACCGCCCGAGGGGTAGCCGCTCGAATCGGCGGAATGGGGCGGCGGAGCACCGAAGCCCTGCTGACCGTCCTGGGGTCGGCTCCAGGGCGACTGATTTTGGCTCATGGGGCCACTCCGATCAGGTGCAACCACCCGTCGACGACCCGGTCGACCCGGGTGCGCAGGACTGGCGATTCGTGGGGCAGTTCGGCCACCGCCCGGTCGGCCAGGTCGGCCGGCCCGTCGGTGACCACGGTGAACACGGTGTCGCCGGATTGCCAGGCATACATGGTCGTGATGCCCAGGCTCCGATAGGTGCGCATGCCCGGATCCCAGACGAACCCCTCCGGAGGTCCGGCGAGCGCACCCTTCTGCTGCAGGACACTGAGCGTCACGATGCCGTCGCCATAGACGGTGTGCACCATCGGATCGGTGCGATCACTGCGCACCCGAACCAGATCGAGGCCGGCCAGCCGGTCCGCACATTGCCAACCCTGCCCCTGCAGCCTGCCCACGCTCGCCAGCGTGAGATTGGCCGTGGACGGCCGGATCACCAGGCGCGGCGGCAGGTGGGTCGGATCGGCATGGGGCCCGACCGCGATGGAGCGATATCCCGCGCTGAGGGTCGTGGCACCGGAGGCGTCGACCGTCTGCTGCCAGAGGATGAGGGCGGTCTCGCGGTCGACCCACCAGCGAGCCGCGGCCCGGTCCCCGACTCGGCCCTCCACCACGACGGTGTCGCGCCCGGCGACCCGGGGCCCGGGAGCCGCCAGCAGCCGATGCCCGGCCACCAGCCGATCGAGTCCACTCGATTCCTCGGCCGGCACGAGCGCCGAGCGCGTCACGCCCGTGCGGTCCGGAAACGCGACGCGCGCGCTGCGCCCCGGGGCCACCTCGACCTCGACTCTGGTCACCCAGAAGCCGGCGAGGTGGCGGATCTGGACCGTCTGGAGCCCCTCATGCGGAACGGCCAGGCGGGCTGTCTCGGCCCGCTCCAGCCATTCCCGCGCCCCCTCGACGGAGAAGGGTCCACTCGACCCCGGCGGCGCCTCGGCGTCACCAGTCTTGGTCTCGGTGGCCTCGGCCGCCCGGGCCGCGATGACGGCCGGATTGGCCAGGGCAGTCTCCCCCTGGACGGCTGCGAACTCGGACCGGGCGACCGGTCCGGGATCGAGCGCCGGCGTACGCGTCGGCGGGGCGGCAGCCCAACCCACCCCGACCAGGCCGACCAGCAGCAGGCAGGTCATGGTCATCACTCCGGCAACGGCCTGGCGCTTGCGCCGCCGGAGGCTGGGCAGTGCCCCGGCCTGGCTCCGGTCGAACGGGCGCGCCCACAGCGGTTCGTCTGCCCGTTCGCCCGCGATCTTCAGGAGTCGGTCGGTGAGTTCGGAGGCGGGTGGCCCCGAGTTGACCCCGCGTACGCGATCACGGACCGCCCGCAGGGATTCGGCCTCGGCGCGGCAACCGACGCAGTCGACGAGATGAGCGTTGAGCCTCTCGAGTTCGCGAAGGCCCAGCGCGCCATCGACCATTTCGGCCAGTTCGCGGCGGCGGGAGGGACAGGAGGTCACCGCGCCTCCTCGACGACCACCGGCCCCTGCTCGGCCTCCACGCCCAGATAGCGCTCGCGGCCGTGGGAGGGCTGCCGGTGGGCCAGGGCTTCGCGGAGTTGGGCGCGGCCTCGGTGGATGCGGCTGCGGACCGTGCCGATCTTGACATCGAGCACGGCGGCCACTTCTTCATAGGTCAGCCCCTCGACGTCGCACAGCACGACGCACGCGCGATATTCCGGCGAAAGGGCCGCCAGCGCCGCCGCGACGTCGTGGTCGAGACCGGCATCGGCCAGTTGGTCCGCCGGCGCGATCTCGTTGCCGGGCAGTCGCTCGTCGGTCCCCTCGGCGAGCCGATGGAAGCGAATGCGCTGGCGCCGGCGGGCGGTGTCGAGGAAGAGGTTGGTCGTGATGCGGTGGAGCCAGCCCTCGAGCGTCCCTGGTTGGAATCGATGGAGCGACCGGAACACGCGGACGAACACGTCCTGGGTCAGGTCCTCGGCGTCATGGGCATCACCGGTGAGGCGATAGGCCAGGCGATAGACCCGCGCCGAGTGATCGCGCACCACGTCTTCCCAGCTGGGCGGGGCCCAGACCTGGTCGGCCCCGCCGGCATCGGAATCGTGGTCACGTCGACGGCTGATCGGCATTCGCCCCTCCATGGCTCGCAGACGTGTTCAGGTTGCCACGACATTCTATGTGGCGGCTGGGTGCGAGCTGTGGTCCTGCGGTCGCGACCTGCCCCCGAGCGAGCCCTGAGTCCCGTCGATCAGAGAAGGCCCGAACGCCGCAGGCAGGCGGCGAACGCCTCGGTCTGCTCGTCGGTGGCACTGAGCAGCGGGGCCCGCAGGCCACCGACCGGACGGCCTTTCAGGCCCAGGCCAGCCTTCACCAGGATGCAGCCCTGGGTCGCGAAGACTCCGGTGAAGGTCGGCTCCAGCCTGC
The DNA here is from genome assembly GCA_964515145.1 of uncultured Enemella sp. Classification (GTDB taxonomy): domain Bacteria; phylum Actinomycetota; class Actinomycetes; order Propionibacteriales; family Propionibacteriaceae; genus Enemella. Next base: position 9,726 of record CAZEVN010000069.1, on the reverse strand, counting down.
GGTGCAACTCAAGGGCTTCGGAGACCCGACCTTCCGAGAACGCAACCATCATCTGCTTGGCGGCCCGCCCGCTGAAGTGGGTCGAGGTGCCGACGAGCCCGACGCCGCCGACCGACATGAGGGGCAGGGTGATGGCGTCGTCGCCGGAATAGTAGGCAAGATCTGTTGCGGCCATCACCCGGCTCGACTCGACCAGATTGCCCTTGGCGTCCTTCACGCCCGCGATGTTGGTATGCTCGGCGAGCCTGATCAGGGTGTCCGTGGCGATCTCGACGCCCGAACGATGCGGGATGTCATAGAGCAGGATCGGCAGGTCGGTCGCGTCGGCCACCGCGGTGAAGTGGGCCAACAGCCCGGACTGGGGCGGCTTCGAATAATAAGGAGTCACCACCAGCAGCCCGTGAGCACCGGCCGCCGCGGCCTCGCGCGCCAGGTGGATGGTGTGGTCGGTGGCGAAGGTGCCGACCCCGGCCACGATCTGGGCCCGATCACCGACCGCATCGATCACGACGCGCAGCAGTTCGGTCTTCTCGGCATCGGTCGTCGTCGGGGATTCCCCGGTGGTGCCGGAGATGACGAGGGCGTCGTTGTCCATCTCGTCGACGAGGTAGGTGGCCAGATCCGCGGCTGCGTCGAGGTCGAGCGCACCGTCGGCTTTGAACGGCGTCACCATGGCGGTCAGCAGGCGGCCGAAGGGCAGGGCAGGTCTGGACATGGGAGAAATCGTACGCACCGAGGGCGTGTCCCGGCCAATCATGGGATAACTGACGGCACGGCGGCCTTCCCACCGCAAGAATCGCCTCAGGATCCGATTCCGACACGACTTCGCCCGGCCGTCCCCGAGGCGTCGCTGGCGTCAGAATCGTTCCCGCCTCCCCCGCCCACGGTCCCGCAGGGGCCGCTAGGCTGGCCCGCGTGAGCGCACAAGGTCAGGTCAATCCAGTCTCCGCCCCTGCTCCCTCCGGCGCGTCGATGGCGTTCGCCGAGGGCTTTCGACCCCAGTCCGAGGCTGTGCAGGCGGCCCGCAGGGAAGCGGTTCCGCTCGGCGTGACCCCGGTGACCTCGGGTGTCGCCACTCTGCTCACCGTCGTTGCACGCATGATCCGCGCCGAGGCCGTGGTCGAGATCGGCACCGGTGCCGGAGTGTCCGGGCTCGCGCTGTTCGACGGAATGGATCCCGCCGGCGTGTTGACCAGCGTGGACACGGAACACGAGGACCAGGCCGCCGCCCGCCGCGCGTTCACCGGCGCACAGATTCCCACCCGGCGCTTCCGCCTCATCGCGGGCCAGGCTCTCGACGTGCTGCCCAAGCTGCGCGACGGTGCCTACGACCTCGTGCTGATCAACGGCGACCATCTCGAGTATGCGGAATATGTCGCCCAGGCCCTCCGCCTCCTGCGCCACGGTGGTGTGGTCGTCCTCAACCATGCGTTGTGGTCCAACAAGATCGCGGACCCGGACAACCAGGAGGACGAGACGATCGTCATCCGCGAGGCCCTCGCCGGCGTGCAGGAGATCGAGGACTTCACCGCGGCCCTGCTGCCCGTCGGCGACGGCGTGTTGCTGGCCGTCAAGGGCTGAGGTGGCGGCGGGTCCCGCTGCTCGCGTACGCCTGATCGAGCTCACCGACGCCGACGTCCTGGCTGAGCTCTATGCCGCCAACCGTGAATTCCTCGCGACCCAGGCGGTGGCAGCCATGCTGGACATCGCCTGGTCGCTCGGACTCCATCGCGTCGAGGCCGGCACCCTCGTGGAAAACCATGCTTCGCAGCGCGTGCTCACGGCCAATGGGTTCACGCGCTACGGGCTGGCACCGGCCTATCTCCGGATCGACGACCGGTGGCAGGATCACATCCTGTTCCAGGTCCTCAATCCGGCGGACGCCCAGCTCAGTCGCGCGTGACCCGCGTACCCTTCCCGACCACTGTGATGCCGCCGGCGGAGACGGTGAATCCGCGAGCGCGGTCGTGCTCCTTGTTGATGCCGACCTCACAGCCGTCCTCGACCACCACGTTCTTGTCGAGGATCGCGTTGACGACCTGGGCATGCCGGCCGATGCGGACGTTGTCCATCACCACGGCATGATCGACCTTGGCCCACTTGTCGACCCGCACGTTGGGCGACAGGACCGAGTTGTCGACATCACCGCCCGAGATGATGCAGCCGCTGGAGGCGATCGAGTCCTCCGCGGTTCCGCGCAGGACGAATTTCGCTCCCGGGCGCTGCGGCTGATAGGTCCAGATGGGCCAATCCTGGTTGTAGAGCGAGAAGTTGGGCACGACCGACACCAGATCCATATGGGCCTCGTGATAGGCGTCGATGGTGCCGACGTCCCGCCAATAGTTCTTGTCCTTCTCGGTCGCCCCGGGCACGTTGTTGGTGGTGAAGTCGTGCACCTGGGCCTGGCCCTTGGCGACGAACCGCGGAATGATGTCGCCGCCCATGTCGTGCCGGGCGGTGGCGTCGGCGGCATCGGCCTCGAGCGCCTCGACCAGGGCCGACCGGGTGAAGATGTAGTTGCCCATCGAGGCGAACGATTCGTCCGGACTGTCCGACAGGCCGGGCGGGTCGGCCGGCTTCTCCAGGAAGTCGTTGATCTTGTAGTCGGCGGAGGCATCGATGATGCCGAAGGCGCTCGCGTCCTTGCGGGGCACACGAATGCCGGCGACCGTGCATTCGAGGCCGGACTCGATGTGCTGGTCCAACATCTGTTCGACATCCATCCGATAGATGTTGTCGGCGCCGAACACGACCACATAGTCCGGGTCTTCGTCACGGATCAGGTTCATCGACTGATAGATGGCGTCGGCGCTCCCCTGATACCACCGCGGGCCGAGTCGCTGCTGTGCGGGGACGGGCGTCACATAGTTGCCGAGCATGGTCGACATGCGCCACGTCAACGAGATGTGCTTGTCGAGCGAATGGGACTTGTATTGGGTCAGAACCGCGATCTGACGCAGGTCACTGTTGACCAGGTTGGACAGGACAAAATCGATGAGCCGATAGGTTCCCCCGAATGGGACTGCGGGCTTGGCCCGGTCCCCGGTAAGCGGCATCAACCGCTTCCCCTCGCCACCAGCCAGAACAATGGACAGGACTTTCGGTCGCACGATCTCCACCTCAATTACCGCTCGCCGGGCCTCGCGACGATTCCACCCTAAACCCTCATCAGCCGACGCGCAGAGGCCCCCTCACACCGGCCCCGACCTGTGACACGATCAGTTCCATGAGCATGCGAATCGCGCTTCTGACCCGGGAATACCCGCCCAGCATCTATGGCGGAGCGGGGGTGCATGTGGCCCAACTCGTCCCCCAGTTGCGCAAACTGATCGAGGTCGACGTCCAGTGCATGGGCGAGCCCCGAGAGGGCGCGACCGCCCACGCCGAGAGCTTCCCGCCCGGGGCGAACGCCGCGCTGCGCGTGTTCGGTGCGGATCTGGCGATGGTCGCCGCGATCCCCGAGGTCGACCTGGTCCACGCCCATACGTGGTACGCCTGCCTGGGTGCCCATCTGGCCGGCCTCTATCAGGACATCCCGAGCGTCGTGACGGCCCACTCGCTGGAGCCCGACCGGCCCTGGAAGGCCGAGCAACTGGGCGGCGGCTATCGGCTGAGCTCCTGGGCCGAGAAGACCGCCTATGAAGGGGCCAGCGCCGTGATCGCGGTCAGCGAGGCGATGCGCCCGGCGATCCTCAACGCCTATCCGGCGCTCGACCCTGGCCGCATCCACGTCGTCAAGAACGGCATCGACACCGAGGAATTCCACCCGGTGGCCGAAACCGACGTGCTCACCGACCTGGGCGTCGATCTCGACAAGCCCGTCGTGACGTTCGTCGGCCGCATCACGCGCCAGAAGGGCCTGATCCACCTCGTCCGCGCCGCGGAGCAGTTCGATCCGGACACCCAGCTCGTCCTTCTGGCCGGGGCGCCCGATACGCCCGAGATCGCCGCCGAGTTCAACGAGGCGTTCGGTCACCTGAAGCAGACCCGGGGCGGCGTGATCTGGGTGCAGGAGATGCTGCCGCGCGCGAGCGTACGCCAGGTCCTCTCCCACACCACCGTGTTCGCCTGCCCGTCGATCTATGAGCCGCTCGGCATCGTGAACCTCGAGGCGATGGCCTGCGAGACCGCTGTCGTCGCCTCGGCCGTGGGCGGCATCCCGGAGGTCGTCGTCGACGGCACCACGGGCTCGCTGGTGGCCTATGACCCGAAGCAGGCCGATGACCCGGCGTTCGTGTCGGCGTTCGAAACCGAATTCGCCGCCCGGGTCAACGAGCTGACCCGCGACCCCGAGCGGGCCGCTGCCTTCGGCCGGGCCGGCCGCCAGCGGTGCATCGACGAGTTCTCGTGGGAGCTCATCGCCCGCCAGACGGTCGACGTCTATCGCTCTGCCATCGAGGTGCACGGCTGACGATCAGTCGGCTCGTTCCCGCAAACAAAGAACGCGGGCCCCGGAATCCCGGGACCCGCGTTCAACGTTTGCGTCATGGGCGTCTCAGCCCACGACCTCCTTGAGTGCCGCAGCCAACTCCGTCGCCTCATCGGCGTTCATCTCGACAACCAAGCGGCCGCCGCCCTCGAGGGGAACCCGCATGACAATCCCGCGACCCTCCTTGGTGACCTCCATGGGGCCATCGCCCGTGCGCGGTTTCATTGCTGCCATCGCGTATCCTCATCTCTCCTTGGACCGGGAACCGATCCACCTATAGCCGGTTCCATTATTCCGCATCGGGGGCAATGATGGGCGCGCTCCCCCGCTCCAACTGATCCAGCTGCCGCGCGATGCGGGCCATGAACTGGTCGACCTGCCCCTGGTCATAGCCCAAAGGGGCGATTCCGAAACGAATCCCGGCCAGATCAGCAGCCGTGATCGACCACTCGTCCGCGGGCGGTTGATAGACATCCCGCACCGGCTCTGCCTGCATCGCCCCGAAACGGCCGACAGCCACCAGCGCGGCCAGGCCGAGGACGGCGACGGCGATGAGCGCGATCACGATTTCCATGGTTCTCCCGGTTCGTTGGGGCAGTTGCGCTTCGCGTACCAGGGTCTATTGTCCGTCGGCCGCTTCGGCTACGGCCTCGGGGTCAGGATCCTTGGGCGTGTTGGACTCGATCATGATCCTGACCGCCTCGTCCACGTCATCGGTCACGACCAGACGTTCGACGTCCTCCGCAGCGATGTAGCCCTCCGCGAGCGCCCGATCGACGATCCAGTCCCGGAGCCCACACCAATAGTCGGAGCCGAACAGCACGACCGGGAAGTCGACGACCTTGCGGGTCTGGACCAGCGTGAGTGCCTCGAAGAGTTCGTCGAATGTGCCGAAGCCGCCCGGCAGGACGATGAAGCCCTGGGAATATTTGAGGAACATCGTCTTGCGCGCAAAGAAATAGCGGAAGTTGATGCCGAGCGTCACATAGTCATTGATGCCGGTCTCATAGGGCAGTTCGATGCCGAGCCCCACCGACACTCCGCCGGCTTCGCAGGCACCCTTGTTGGCGGCCTCCATGATGCCGGGCCCACCACCGGTGACGATGGCGAACCGCGCTTCGGCCAGCCGGCGCCCGATCGCTTCCGCTGCGGCGTACATCGGGTGATCGGAGCCCGTCCGCGCCGAGCCGAACACGCTCACCGCCGGCCCGAGCTCGGCGAGCGTGCCGAAGCCCTCGACGAACTCCGACTGGATCCGCAGGACGCGCCACGGGTCGCCGTGGGCCCAGTCGGTCGGCCCGCGCGACGCGAGCAGTCGCTGGTCGGCAGTGGTCGGGAGCACCATGTCGCGGGACCGGATCACCGGGCCCTGCTGACGGCGTTCATAGCGTTGGATCTTCTTGGTCACATCAGGCTCCCGTCAGCCACCGGATCAGGGCGTCATGGCAGGCATACACCTGCGACGCAGGACAGAACTCGTCATCGGCGTGCGCCTTGATGGGATCGCCGGGGCCGAAGTTCACGGCGGGTACGCCCACGCTCGAGAACAGTGCCACATCGGTCCAGCCGTGCTTGGGCTTCGGCTCCCCACCGACCGCGGCGATGAAGTCGGCCGCCGCCGGCTGATCGAGCCCGGGACGGGCCCCGGCCGCCATATCGGTCAGCTCGAGCTCATAGCCCGAAAAGTAATCGCGCACCCACGCCTCGGCCTCCTCGGCCGATTTATCGGGAGCGAAGCGATAGTTGACCTCGATCGTGCAGCGGTCGGGGATGACGTTGCCGGCGATGCCGCCGGTGACCTTCACCGCGTTGAGCCCCTCGTGATATTGGAGGCCATCGACCCAGGGCTGATCCGGTTCGTACGCCTGCAGGCGGGCGAGGAAGTCCGCCGCATCGTGGATCGCGTTGTGACCCATCCACGCGCGCGCCGAGTGGGCCGCGCGCCCGATGAACGTGGTCTGCACCCGCAGAGTGCCCTGACACCCGCCCTCGATCCGTGCCGCGGTCGGCTCGCCCAGCACGGCGAAGTCGCCGGCGAGGAGCTCGGGCCGGGTCCGGGAGATCCTCAGCAGGCCGTTCTTCTCGGCCTCTACCTCTTCGTTGTCATAGAAGATCCAGGTCACGTCATGGCGCGGTTCGGTGAGTGCCGCAGCCGCCGACAGCGCGACCGCGACGCCGCCCTTCATGTCGCAGGTGCCGCGGCCGATGAGGATCCGGTCATCGCCGTCGCCTTCGATCCGGCACGGCAGGTTGGGCTCACTTGTGAGCGGCACGGTGTCGGTGTGGCCGGCGACGATCACGCGCGAGTCCCGGCCCAGGTCGGTCCGCGCGATCAGGACGTTGCCGTCGCGGATGACGTCCAGATGGGCGTACGCCCGCAGGGCCCGCTCGATTGCGTCCGTGATCGGCCCCTCATTGCCGGACACCGACTCGATGTCGACGAGATCGCGGAGCAGGTCGACGACATCCCCGGAAAGGTCGAGGGTCGGTGCATCGGGAGGCGCGGCATCAGACATGGGCTCAACCCTAGCGAGACGTCAGTAGGGTGGACTCCATGACTTCGCAGCATGACGCTTCGGCGCAGTACGCGTGGGGCTGGGGCCTGGTGTCCACCCACGACAACGGCCAGATCCTCGATACGTGGTTTCCCTCCCCCGCGCTGGGTCGCGCGGACGATTCGACCGAGCCGGCCGAACTCGCCTCGGCCGCGAGTCGCGATGATGCCCGTGGGGTCACCACGAGCGTTCGCCTGGTCGAGATCGACCTGACCGCGCCGCCGGCGGACATGCCCGACGCCTATCTCCGCCTGCATGTGTTGAGCCACCGCCTGATGCGCCCCAACACCATCAACCTCGACGGCCTGTTCGGCGTGCTCACCAATGTCGTCTGGACCTCCGCCGGCCCGTGCGCCATCGAGGACTTCGAGGCCACCCGCCTGAAGCTCCGCGCCCGCCAGGGCCATGTCACGGTGTTCAGCATCGACAAGTTCCCGCGCATGGTCGACTATGTGATCCCGGCCGGCGTCCGCATCGGCGACGCCGATCGCATCCGCCTGGGTGCCCATCTCGCCAGTGGCTCCACCGTCATGCACGAGGGCTTCGTCAACTTCAACGCCGGCACGATCGGCACATCGATGGTCGAGGGCCGCATCTCCCAGGGTGTCGTTGTCGGTGACGGCTCCGACGTGGGCGGCGGTGCCTCCACGATGGGCACACTGTCCGGCGGCGGGACCGAACGCGTGTCCATCGGCGAACGCTGCCTGATCGGCGCCAACGCGGGCGTCGGCATCGCGCTGGGTGACGACTGCGTCGTCGAGGCGGGTCTGTATATCACCGCCGGAACCAAGATCAAGGTCGACGGCCAGATCGTCCGCGCCGCCGAGCTGTCGGGCCAGAGCGGCCTGCTGTTCCTGCGCAACTCGCTGACCGGCGAGGTCGAGGTCCGGGGCCGACAGGGCCGCACCGTCGAGCTCAACGACGCCCTGCACTCCCACTGAGGCGCGGGGTGACTCCGGGCGAGCCCGCGAAGAAAGCGAAGCGGCCGAGCGTTCTGTTCGGCTGCTTCGCTGTCGTTCTCGTCCTGATTGTCACGGCAGGCATCGTCGGAGTGGCCTGGCTGCGCCAGCAGCGCCAGATTGCGCCCCTGGCCTTCGAGAAACGGTGTGTGGCGACCGGCCCGAGCGGTTCGGTGTCGCTGACCCTGGACCAGGCGCGGTGGACGTCCATCGTGGTCGGCATGGGCGTACGCCATCAGGTCGGGGTCCACGGTGCGACCATCGCGATGGCGACCGTCTATCAGGAGACCGGGATCCGCAACCTCGACTATGGCGACCGCGATTCCCTCGGGCTGTTCCAGCAGCGGCCGTCGCAGGACTGGGGTACGCCCGAGGAGATCATGGATCCCTGGTATTCGTCGGAGCAGTTCTATGAGGCGCTGGTCAAGGTCCCCGGGTGGGCGACCGGCGATGTCAACGACACCGCACAGGCCGTCCAGCGCAGCGGGCATCCGGAGGCCTATCGCAAGCATGAGAAGAATGCGCGCGTGTTGGCGGAGGCGTTCACCGGCAACGCCGTCGACGGGGTGTCCTGTTTCGACGAACGTCGCGTCGCCGGCCGCCCGGCCGAGCTTCGGACCGAGATCACCCGCACCTTCGGCGATCCCGTCGAGCACGAGGGTCAGGTGCTCCGGATCGCACCCGAGGATGCGACCCGCGCCCGGGCAATCGCTGCGTACGCCATCGCGAACGCGGGCGAGTTCGGCGTGACCTCGGTCGAGACCGGTGGCCGCATCTGGACCGCGAGCCAGACCGGCCTGCCGAGCTGGCAGGCCGGTGGCGACGCCCCCGAGGGCGCGACTCTGATCAGACTGCGCTGAGACGTTCGACCGCGGCGCGGATGCGCTCATCGGTCGCGGTCATGGCGACGCGAACGAATCGGTCTGAAGCCGGCCCATAGAAGTCGCCGGGCGCGACGAGGATGCCGCGTTCGGCGAGGAAGGCGACGCTGTCACGGCCCGGCTCGTCGCGGGTCGCCCACAGATAGAGCCCCGCCTCGGAGTGATGGATCGTGAACCCCACGCGTTCGAGCGCCGGGCGCAACAGGTTGCGGCGACGGCGATAGCGCTCGCGTTGTTCGATCACATGCTGATGGTCACCGAGCGCGACCGTCATCACGTCCTGGACCGGCCCGGGCATCATGAAGCCGGAGTGCTTGCGCACCTCGAGCAGCTCGGCCAGGAGTTTCGGATCACCCGCGACGAACCCGGCGCGATAACCCGCCAGGTTGGAGCGCTTCGACAACGAATGGGCGATCAGCAGGTTGGCATGGGAGTCACCACAGATGTCGGGATGCAGGATCGACACCGGATCGGCGTCCCAACCGAACTCCAGATAGCACTCATCGGCGGCCAGGATCGCATCGTGCTCGCGGGCCCATTCGACCCATCGCGTGAGCAGTTCGGACGAGGCCACAGCCCCGGTCGGGTTGCTCGGTGAGTTGATCCAGGCCATGGTCGCGGGCGGTGCGGCGTCGGGATCGTCACAGACCACGACGTTGGCATGAGCCAGGGCACCGCCGACGGCATAGGTCGGGTAGGCCACCTCGGGGATGACGATCGTGTCATCGGGACCCAGGCCGAGCTGGAACGGCAGGTCGGCGACGATCTCCTTGGTTCCGATCGCGGGAACTCCGACCACGGGCCGGGTCCCCTCGGCGGTCACACCGGCATCCACGACGCCCAGCCGGCGCTCCAGATAGCCCGCGATGGCGTCCTGGAGCGCAGGCGTGCCGAGCGTGGTC
>CAZEVN010000068.1:0-18811 GCA_964515145.1 uncultured Enemella sp. | reverse complement strand
ATCGAGAAGCAAGCGGTGTACACGAGCCAGAGGAAGGCATCGAGCAGCACATAGGCCATCGGCTTGGGGCGGCGCATGCCCGAATGTACCAGAGACGCGGCCTCGGTTGTAGAGTGACCCCATGGAGCAATCGTTCATCCTCGGCGGTTTCGGAAGCGTCGGGCAAGTCATCGCGAGCCCGTTTCCGCTGCAACTGCCAACGCCGCCACGCGAGACCGACATGTGGTTCAGGATCTGGCAGGATGAGATCGAGACGGAGGAACTGTTTCGCCGCATTCGTGGACACGCGGCGCTCTTGGCGGCCGTGCGGCTGGATCGGAAGATCGTCGTGCTCAATTAGGCCGCGTCGTCGTCTCGCTCGTGACCACGGCGCCGGCCTGCTTGAGGGCATCCAGCACGCCCTGGTGCACATCGCCGCCCCGGCGGACGATCGACCCGACGTCGATGAACCCCCGCTTCGGGACCGACACCGTCCTGGTGATGGTGGTGCCGGGTTTGGCCGCTGGCGCGACGCTGGGCATCGGCCGCGTGAGCTGCTCGAGCCAGGCCTGCGCGTCCCGGTCCGGCCGGCGGATGGCCCACCACGCCAGGAGCACTCTCCCGGCGAGCCTCGACGCGGAGGCCATCAGGTGTTCGATCGCCGGCTCGCCCGTGCGTCCATCGAACAGCCGCTTGAGCGCCAGCACGCACCCGCAGCCCTGGGCGGTCACCGGACGGCCGGAGAGCCTGGCGGCGGCCTCGCGGACCGGCGCCGGGATCCCGAGCCATCGGACGCCCGCCCAGGCGTAGTGGGGGACCACCTCGGCCCAGGGATCAACCCGGCGGCGGCCGGTCGCCTTGCCTGTGCTCTTGGATGGGTCGCCGCCGCAGCACATGGATCACCTCACGCGGCCAGGATCGAGGCCTTGCACTGCGAGCATTCCGGATCACCTGCCCGCGGGCGGATGAACGTCACGCGCTCGTAGGTCGTGACCGTCGTCTTCACCTGGCACACGCAGCAGGCCGAGCCCGGCGGCGAGCACTCGGGGTTGAACTCGTACGCATACTCGTAAAGTTCCTCGGTCGTGGTGGTCTCGCGGTAGTCGCAGGTCTGGGTCGTGACGACCGTGATCTTCTGCTGGCCGTCGCACCCGGTGTTGTCCGATGGCGGCAGGATCTGCGTCACGGTGGTCGTGGTGCCGTGGTTGGTCGGCACGCATTCCTGGCGGCTGGTGCCGGCGTCCTCCCACACGCCGTCGGCGCTGTTGGGGCACACGCAGCACGGGCACGTCTCCGGGGCGCCCGGGACCTGGCAGAAGCCGGGGTAGATCGCGCACTGGTCTCCGGGCCCGCGGACCTTGTTGATGACCATGCGGGTTTCGAGGGCCTTGGTCCTGCAGCAGGTCTCCTGGCACAGGTCGTAGGGGTTCGGGTTCTTGTGCCGCCACTCCCGCCTGAAGGTCACGCACGAGCCCGGCCCGAGATTGCACTCGTACTCGTCGGACGTGTTGCACGGCTCGGCGATGCCGCCCCGAAGCGGGAAGTACTCCCGGCGCCACTCCTCGTAGGCCTCGAGGGTCCAGTCCCAGCACATGTTCCCGTCGGCGTCCTTCTTGCCCAGGCAGCAGAACGTGGAGCCGATCGGCGCCGGCGTCTCGTCGTACTCGATCGCGTGGCAGACGCAGCTGCAGTAGTCCTCCTCGGGGTCGGCGCAGACCGGATCGTCGCATCCGTCGGCGCAGATCCCGCCACCGAAGACGAACGACTCCTCCTCGGGCGGCACGTCGGTGCGCAGGATCTGGCTGCCCGGCACGGTGTAGTAGCACCAGGGCCCGGCCGGGAACGGGGAGGGCAGCGCGATGGCCAGGTGCTTGACCTCGGTCGTGCCGACGGGCTCGCCGTCGCAGTCGGCGCTGGTGCAGATCCAGATGAACTCCGGGAGCTGGCGCTCGCAGTTGCCGTCGAGGACCTGCCTGCAGGGCAGGGCCTTGATCACGTAGATGCAGCCGCCGCCCTGGATGCAGCACGAGCAGCGCCGCAGGCGGCCGCTGGAGTCACGGGCCAGACGTCCGCTGGCGCCTCGATAAATCTTGCCGGACACGGGCATGCCGGCAGCCTATAGGTCTTTAGGCCAAAGACCTATTCCTGCTGATCTCTCCTCAACTTCTCGGCAAGCTTCTTGGGCGACAAGGACACCGTCTCTTTGTTCAGCGCCCGCACGCGACTGAGAATGGCTTCCATGTACGACTCCGGGACATAGCCGGCGACGGTGTCGATGTCGTGAGCGCACAGCCGTTTCAACCAGTGGCAAGCCGCGGCCGAGGCCATGGTGAGCCGGGTCGCCGGATGGCCTCCTCGGCGAGCCTCGAATGGAAGCTGGACAAACCGTTGGTCCTTCGGGTCAAACGAAGTGGTGACGCAGACCAGCTCAACGAGATCGTCCGCGCCCCAGGTGATGCCGTTGTCGATGATGATCAGTGGTCGCACCTTCCAATTGCGGCCATTCGGGTCGGCAACCTGTGCACGAACCAACGCGCCGTATCGGAGAAGTGAGGCTTGGACGGCCAACGGGGTCTAGGAGAATGAGAAGGGATCCGGCTCTTCGAGCCAGCTCTCGGGCGGTGCGTTCTTGGGGTCGCTGGCGATCGCTTCGAGCTGCGGCTTACTCATGGCCGCCGGCGATGGCTGGGAGAAGAACTCCCGGAGCGACCGGTGCGTCATCGGGACATCGGACGGTTCATGGGGCCTGAGCCTGTACCGACGTCTGGCCTCGCACCACGGGGTTTCCGCGTGACTCCGTTCGATCAAGTCGCGTTCAGAACAACCCTTCAGGTCTTCCCAGACACTCGCGATGAAGGCCTGCTCGAGCGGATCGATCTCGAAGTCATCGATCACCACAGGGATCTTGTCCAGCGACGTGCCGCCCTTGAACACGTCGTAGACCTCTCGCACAACCGGGCCTTCTCGCCACGCCCGGACCTCCTCGAAGAACACCGGGCAGTCGCGGCGGCCAAGCGAGTATCCCTGCACGTAGTAGAGGAGCTTTTGCAGCTGCTTCTGGCTCAATCCACCGGGACAGCACTCGGGCTCCTGAAGGGCCAGATACAGCAGGTACTTTGCTACTTCGATCGCGTTCACCACGTCAGCACCGTCCCAAGTATGCAATACGGTTTGGGCGATGTCAAGGATCGGCCGCCGCAGGCGATTCTGATGCGGTTATTTTCGGGGCCGGCGCCTCGAGTGCCCCTGGACGTATGTCCCGTCCTTCCGGTAGTAGCCCCGGACGTACACCCGGTCGCCGGACGAGGTGGTGGATGCCGGCTGCCGGGCCTGACGTACTTCGGATGGCGACCACGTGATCTTGGGCGTTGAAACGGACGGCTCTGCGGCTGGTGTGGGTCGGGCTGGGGGCTTCGACTTGGTCTCACGGGCCACGGTGATGACTTGGAGCTCGGCTTCCGTCGCCCTCGACTTCTCGAGTGCATCACCCAGGTACGCGGAGACCCACCAGCCGCCGTAGGAATCCTCGCCCGTGTGAGGAGTCACCTCGATCGACAGGTCGCCGCGGCCCTCCGCGCCCTCGTCGCCGACGATCTTCGGAATGAGCACTCGGTCTTCGACGTCGTTGAGCAGGTCGGCCAGAAACTCCCTGCAGCGCTGCTTTTGCTCCGATGTCGCGAGGTGGCCGCGGACGACTCCGATCTCGATCCCGGATGGGAAGTCCGGATCGCCATAGACGTTGACCTCGTAGGTGTCGTCGGCAACCCGGAACGATCGGTACGGAACGTGCTTGAGCACGCCGACGTCGATGACGGTCGCGGGAATCTGCTTGAGGTCCGTGGCCCACCGCTTGGCGCCGAGCTTGACGAGGACCGTTTCCCAATCGGCCAGCCGGCCGGGCTTCTCGATCTCGACCGCAGGTTCGGGCTTGACCTCGTCAACCATCGACGTCGACAGGGTCATCAGGCCGCCGCCGTAGATCATGACGACGCGTTTGTCGTCGCGTTGAACAACGCGGCAGTCCTCCATCTTTCCGCCGCCCTTGAGTGCGACGGTGTCCGCGCGAGCGGATGCCACGGCTAGCAACAGTGCGCAGGTCAGGCCAATGAGTTTCATGCCTGTGTTCCTCGAGTGGTTTCGAAGCCAGGATCGCCCGACACAATCGCTTCGGCTCACGGCTTGTCCCTGGCGGGCTTGGGCGTGACGTCTTTGGGGATCCAGGTGATGACCGTCCGCTCCCGGCCCTTCGGGAAGGCGGCCGTCGGTTTGTCGCGCTCCGTCTTCCGATCCCAGCGCCAGTCGGTGAGCTTTGCCTTCCCGTCCAGGATGGCCTGGGCGAGCTGCTCCAACGAGACCGGCTGCACCGCAGCGTCAAGGTCACGAACACTCGGAATCTCGAGGACTTCGATAGTCTTGCCGGCGTGGTTCACGACCTTGTCGGTTCGCTTCACGAACGAAGGAGATTCCCGATCGCCGGTCTTCTTCAGCGAGTGATTCAAGAGCGCGACCGTGTCCCCATACTTCCTGACGGGTCTCGTCGGAATTGGAGGATCACCAACCTTACGGGCGCGATTTGATTTGCTGATTGGCTCGTCCTGTATCCAAGTCTTCTGTGCTATGCCATGGCCGTCGGGCAAGATCTCAAGACATTCAAATTCGACTTCGTTCTTGACGAGCGACTCATCCGCCATGCACGCTCGGTCAATCTCGTCCTGCCGATCAAGCTGCGTCCGAGAGACCGCGTCATACCAGAGTGGCACTGTCTGGCACGGGTCCACGCCCCCAACGCCGAGTGCCTCAGCTTCACGCTCCGATATCCCCTTGCGACCCTTGGCCTCGTCTTGCCGGCGCTCGACCGAGCGGTCCCACAGCGTGCCCTTGACCATGACGAAATCCCGAGACGCCGCCTCAAGTCGCGACCAGTCGCGTTCGTCGAACCGCTCAAGCGCGGATGGTCCCACAAGAGCAGACACCGCGCACACCACCATGCCGACCAAGTTTGCAAGCATCATCTGCCCGGCCCTCGTCCCAGGGCCCCCCGACCCAATCTGAGCGTACCACAGCCCGCCAATTTCGCAAACACCCCCGCATGAAGGGGTGTTTAGGTTAGGTCTGTGTACTTCCACGCCCCGCCGATTCGCACGTACAGACGGTCATTCGCAGTGTCAATGTGCAGTCTGCCGTCCGGCGGCGTGCCGCTCGGCGCACCGGCACTGGAGCTCATGGCCACGTAGAGCAGCGTCAGACTGTTCCATGCCGTGGAACCGTCGCCGATTCGGAAGATCCCGGTGTCCGTCTCGAAACCCACCTCGCCCTGGGCAAGGGTCGGATTGACCGACGCGAAGTTGGCGGCCGTGTCTCGCCGGAGTTGGATGGTCGTGATCATGAGGCGCCTCCGGACGCGTCGCCGCCGTCGATCAGGAGCTCGGTCGAGGCCTCAGGACATGGGTCTTCGACCTGGGGGCACTCGTTGGCGTCCCAAAGTTGGAAGGCCCCGTCCTTGTCATAGAACCCGGCGCCCCAGGTCCCGTCCGCGGGTGCCGTGTATGGAACGTTTGGCAGTCGGCACTTCTTGGGCGTCAGTCCGGTGCCAAGTTCGAAGCCATCGTCGAGTTCGGCCGCGTATGTGAAACTACAGCTCGTGCTCGCCGATCCAGATGCGCCGCCGTCCACGCTTACGCGAACCGCAAACAGAAGCTGCGGCATCGTCTTGAGGTCGCGTGACCTTTGCGCACCGCCCTTGGTGGGGACAGTCGCCGAGACCTTTCGAACGGTCTCGACGATCTTTTTCGCGGCTCGGTCAGTGAATCCAGCTCTCATGTGAAGCTCAATGGTGAGAACGAAACTTCGCGATAGAGCTTGAACGGACCGAGGACGGCGGGCGGATCCGTCTGCGACGGCTTCTTGTGCCCAGCCCCGTCAAGCGGGTACGGCTCAGAGATCTCCTTGCCTTCACCATCTTTGATCGTGACTGGTTTCAAGCCGCTGATCGGCACCTCGTGGTATCCAAGATCGAGATATCGCTCTCGCCAACCATCTGTTGAGTACCCGGGCTGTCCGGGCCTGAACTCGAACGTGTAGGTCACACGGTAATACGTCACAGCGCCTTCGGTCTGCTTGGACGCCCGAATCTTGAGCCTTGCGTACAGCGCTGGAATGGAGATGCCATCGATCGTGAAGGTGGCAGAGTTGACCACGTAGTCGTAGACCAGGAGCGGCAACACCGTCCCAGCGAAATGGCTGACTGACTCATTCCTCGTGTAAGACAGCGTCGCCAGAGCCCGCTCCCTCGTGGGAACGCTCTCGAATGGAAAGCCAGCCGAGTTCTTGAATTCCAGCGGAGTGGAAGAGAAGTCCTTGAACAAAGGGATCTCTTCTGAAGACTGGTCCCACTCGACCTCAGGTGCTCGTGACAACGGGTCTGGACTCAGTGATCCGCCGCCAGTGAGCGTCTCGTACTTGAGCGTGACTTCCCACTGCCGTCCGTCCGCGGCTTCGTCCTGCAGATCGACCGTCCTGAGCTTCGCCGCCGTGTTGACAGGGTGGTCCATGCCAATCACGAGCTCGGGCGCCGGGCCCGGCGAGAACAGGTAGACAGTCGCTGTGGCCTCGTCGACGCGCTCCGATGAGATGAGGTGGTACACGCGCGTGTACGTCACCTTCTGTTGGTCGACGCTGGCGGACCGGCGGTCGATCTTCTCCTGGAACTGGTAGGTGACCGGCATGCCGCACCCTAGCCCGGAAGGTCGTAGACAACCTCGTTGTCCGGATCTGTGTTCTCCGCAATCTCTTCAAGCGACTGAGTCTGCCTCTTTGATAGCGCAAGCTGCTCTCGCTGAAACTTGGCCATCTCTTTCATCGGTCCGCTCATCGTGTACGCGTACGCCTCCTGGGTACCTACGCGCACAAGCCTGTTTTCCGAGGGGGCGAGCACACGTGCAATCTCTTTGGCGGCCTCCTTCGTCTTCTCCTTCACACGTCCGGTGACATCGTCCACCATCTTCGGATCGAACGGCGGTCCCGGCTTCGGCGCGTTGGCGGCGATCGCCTTGGCCGCGTCATCGGCTTGCTTTCTGACGTCGGCGAAGAACGCCCGGACCTTGTCGGAGGCCCACGGTTGCTCGGCGATGTCGTTGAACTTGCCGGCCGCCTCGGCAGCGACGTCCTCGAGCCCCGTCGAAAAGCCTTTGGCGAACGCGTTGGATTGCTCCGTGAACGAGCGAAGTGAGGCCGGCAGGACGCCACCGAGCATGTCGTCGGCCTTCAACAGCACCTCTCCGAGCTTGCCGATGCCAGCGACGATGTACGACAGCACCTGGGCCACGGCCGCCTTGAGACCGTGCCAGATCATCTTCACGACCTGGACGGCGTTGCCGAGGTAGCTCACGCCAATGGTCACCTTCTCGAGTGCATTCACAACGTGCGTTCCGAAACCGCCACCCTCCTTGGCCGCGTCGGTGAACTTGTTCGCCAGCGCCGTCACGTACGGGGCGAGCTGGATCACCAGCGTCTGCGCGATGCCGGTCATGACGGCCTTCACGCGAGTGAGCGCGTCGTTGGCCATCTCGACCTTGGCGGCGTCGATGCGGTCGAACGTGAGTCCGAGCTGCTCGGCCTCGGTCTGCATGGCCGTCATGCCCGCCGCGCCCTCTTTCAGGAACGGCAGCAGCTTGGCGCCCTGGTCGCCAAAGAGCTGCATCGCGATCCGCACCTGGTCCGCCGGGTTCTTGATCTCCTTGATCTTCTCTGCCAGGACCTTGAACTGGTTCTCGGCGCTCAGCCCCTTGAGCTTCTCCGGATCGATGTTGAGGAACTCGAACGCCCGCTTGGCCTTCCCAAGCCCGGCGGCCGCGAGGGACGTGTTCTTGAGCATGTTCTGGAAGGAGTCGTTGAACTCCTCCGAGGCCACGCCCGCCAGGTTGGCCCCGTGCTGGAAGCCGATCAGGGCCTGGGTGGTCAGGCCCAGGCGATCGGCGGCCTTGGCCGTCGCGTCGATGTCGGCCGCGATCTGCTTGAGCCCGCCCAGGCTCACCACGGCGCCGAGGCCGGCGGCGGCGAGCGTGACGGGATTGACGATCGAGGCACCGATCGCGGCGAGATCGCGGCCGAAACCGGAGACCGACCGTTTCACGCCGCCCAGAACCTTGGAGAGTCCCTTGGTGCTGGCGCTGATCACGACCGAGAGTTTGCCGATGTTCTTCTTGGCCATGGTCTACTCCGTCTTGGCCCCTTCGCCCGGCGTCCAGCCGCTCCAGGCCTTCAGGAACTCGAGCATCTCCATCGCGCCGGTGAACTCCACGCGCTTCTGTTTCGGCCGGTCGAACAGGATGAAGTCCTCGACCTTCCGGGCCTTGTCGTGCCGGCCCCGGTGCAGGTTCACCAGGATGCACGCGAGCTGGGCCATGTACCACTCCAGACGCCGGATCCCGATCGGGCCGTGGACCTGCTCGAAGGCCTTCCAGTCGAGCAGCGCCGTCGCCGGCATGCGCTCGAGCATCGCGTCGACGTCGGGCTCGCCCATCTGCTCGGCCAGGCGGAACGCCAGGCCTCGCAGCGAGCTTGCCCTCAGTCTTTTTCCGCGCTCTCGCCGGCCTCCTTGCTGATGTTGTTCAGCTTGGCGGCCTCGTCGAACAGGGCCTTGAGGTCCTCGAAAGGGATCTCCATCAGACTTGGGCCGTCCGAGTCCTCCAGGGCCCGGGCGCCCGTCTCGTCCGACGCGGCCAGAAGCACGAGCTCTCGCATGACGTCGATCGCCTTCGCGGAGTCTGCCTGGGAGTACTCGCTGAAGCGGAGCATCTCCTGGGCGTTGAGCTTTCGAACGTAGCGGTCGCCGCCGGCGGTCTCGACCTTGGATGTCTTGGGCTTGAAGCCCGACAGGAATGGCTTGGTGGTGGTGCTCATGCGCGTCCTCGCGTGAGTGGTGAAACGAAACCGGCCGAACGTGAAACGCCGGGGCCTCCTGGTGAAACGAGCGGCCCGGGTCGGAGGCGTCCAGCCCGGGCCGCGAACGAGAGAGGATTACGACAGGCCGCCCCAGGTCGGCTTGCCGCTGACCTTGAGCGTGAGGTCGACCTCGATGAGGCCGTCGACCGTGGCCTCGCCGGGCTCGAGCTTCATGAGCTGGCACGACATGGTCATGGTGACCGGCGTCGTCGGGAATGGCCATTCGACCGTCCAGTCGGTGAAGCTGTCGGTGAGCGGGTCGCCGAGGGCGGTCAGGACCGTCAGGTTGGCCTTGGTCATCTGGACCTTGAACGTGATGTCCGGGACGCTCGCGAGCGTGGCGCGGAAGGTCCTGAAGGCCTCGGTGAGGCCGTGGTGGGTCGTGTCGACGAACTCGACCTCGGTGCCGCCGCCGGACACGCTCACCAGGTTGCCGATCGGTGTGGCGCCCTTCTTCAGGGCGGTCTTGAAGGCGGTTTGTTCCCCTGCCATGGCTGGGATCTCCGGAGCCCTCGGGCGGCTCGTGATGGGTTTGCGAGATGGAACACCTGCGGCCGGTCCGACTCGGACCCGCAGCCATAGGGCGGCGCCTTGCTCGACACGAGCCGGGCCCGCGCTGGATGTGGTGACGCCCGCACTCTAGCGAGAGTCCGCCAATGGTCTACGTCGGGCGCCTGACCGACACGACCTCGATCTGGATCGTCTGGATGATCTCGAAGGACTGCTCGTCCTTGTATAGCGGCAGGTCGGCCTCGTCGACGACGCGGAAGCACAGGTTTGTGGCGTCGGTGAATCCGTCGATCGCGGTTCGGACGTGGTCGGCAAGGTCGCTCAGGACGTCGATGTCGGTCCCCTCGAGGCTCAGGATCCACGTGCGCCGGTCGCCGGCCCGCTTGGTCGCCGGCGTCGCGCGGTCGTGGGCCGGGCTCAGCTCGGTGTTGGTGAGCTGGTACGTGATGAACGGCCGCGTGGCGTTGATCGGCGCAAGGCCCGGGTAGACACGGTCGGCGACGATCGCGGCAATGTCGACGTTGTCGGTCAGGGCGTCGCGGAGCGACGTGCGTTCGGCCTTCATGTGTGCCTCTCCAGACCCTCGCGGATCTTCTCGTCGAGCTTGGAGCTCGCCGCTGTGACCTGGGCGTCCCACGCCCGCTGCAGGAACGGGTTGGACCTCGAGTGCGTGGTTCCGAACTCGACCAGGTGCGCGTAGTTGGCCGGCACGACCTTGATCAGCCGTCCGGTCGCGGTCTTCTCGTAGCGCACGAACTGCGTCCGAGAGCGGGGACCGACGACGGCGACCGCGGTCTCCTTGTAGCTCACGGCCTTCATGTCCAGGGACCGCTTGAGCCAGCCGAACCGCACCGGTGCACCCTGCTTGGCGGCCTGTCGCACGGGGCGTGCGGCGGCGGTGACCGCAGGCCTCAGGATCCGCTTGCGAAGCGCGGGCTCTAGGCGGTCGAGGCGGGCCTGCAGAGCGTTCAGGCCTTGGAGCGTGACGTTGAGCCGCGAAGTGTTCGCCATGGTCTACTCGGGGATCGACTCGGACGCGAGCAGTTCCTGGATGTTGGTCCGCCGGTTCGGATCGCCGACCGAGGTGATGTAGAGGATCTTCGAGCCGTAGAGCGCCCGCATCTTCGCCGTGATGTCCTGCCGCGGGCGGATGCGGATGACCCATGTGTGCTGGGCCTGCAAGGTCTCACCCTCCTGGATCTCCGAGCCGCCGCGGCTGATGACCTCGGCCCAGACGGTCGGAACCGACGCGACGTTCGCCCAGGACATCGTCGCCTGGCCTGTGCCGGACTTGGAGACCGAGGCCTGCTGGAACGTGATGCGCTTGTCGAGGCGGCCGATGTTCATCGATCGCACCCTAGCTGGTCAGCATGTCTCTGTGGCGCCGTTGCGGACAAACCCGTGCCATCGGCAGCCGCCTGGATCCATGCGCTGAATGGACGGGCTGAGCGTGATGTCGTCGATGGTGTCGCCGGTCCGCTGCCACTTGGGCCCGTTGCCGAATGGCGGGCCGCCGTCGAGCGGGTTGGCAAAGGCCACAAAGACCTGGTCGTACTCGTGGTGCTCACCGCCGCAAGGGCACTTGAACGACAGTCCGACGCCATGGCGTTCTTTCGCCGGCGTGCCGTCGGCGTTGAACACACCATCGCCACCGGCGCCAACGAAGCGTGCGTCCAAATCCCGGAGTTTCATGGTGTCCTCCCGATCAGCACATGGGCTGGAGCTTGTGGTTGGCCATCAGCATGGTCAGTCCGTGCTCGAGCACCGACGCGCTCACGCCCACGACCTCGCTCGAGCGATTCTCGTACATGCTCCCGATGAGCATGAACATCGCCTGTCGGACGTCGTCCGGGCACTCGGCCGTGCCCGCTTCGAACTTCACGCGGATCCCGCCGATCTCCATGTCCGGCTCGGGCAGCGTGACGTTCGACGCCGGGATCACGCGGTTGGGCCGCGACAGGTTGTCCAGGAAGAACTGGTCCGCGGCAACGGTCTGCCAGGACCCGCCGACGAAGACCTCGGCGGTCACCGAATCATCAGCGACGGGCGCTCGCATCAGGTAGATCGGCTTGCAGGGAAAGTCCGGCCACTGGTCGAGGACCTGGCTGAACGTCGCCGGAGCCGGCGCATAGCCGTACATCTGCTCGACGTACTTCCGGGCCGCCTTGATGATCCGCTCGATGAGCGTGTCGTCGACCTGGTGGTCGACCTTCAGGTGCAGCCTGGCCTCCTCGAGCGAGATGGCCTCGGTGTCCGGCTCGGTGATCGTGACGACGTCGAACGCCATGGTGGCTCCGGTATGTGGTCAAAGGCCGGCGGGGGATGCGTTTCCAAACATGGACTGGGATCCGCCGATAGGAGGCGCAGAGCCCCCGCCGCCTGGACGATTAGTTGCCGTTGCGGCGGCGGCCGGCGGCCTTCTCTTCGGCCTTCTTCGCGGCTTCGGCTTCGGCCTTGGCCTTGGGGCTTGGGCCCGGGACATAGACGTGCGTGGCCTTGGCGTCGGCCGGGGCGGCCGAAGCGACGCCCTTCTCGATGAACCGGTCGGCCACGTCGGCCGGGCACTCGACAAGGTCGCCGGCGGCGAAGCTGAAGTTGTCGCCGGTCATGGCGGTGCTCATCCGCACGACGCGGTTCTTGGTGGGGTCTGCCATTGGTGAATCTCCAAACGGACTTGTGACGGCCGCCGAGTTCGTCCCGACCGGCGGCGTGCCGGGGAAACACGTGCCGGCAGCACGAACTGCCGGCGCGTGGAAAGGAAGGTGCGTGATTGCGGCCGATTAGGCCGGCGTGCGGAGAGCCTTGACGCTGAAGTTGCCGGGGTTGACGTAGTTGCCGCCGAAGCGGCCGAACGCCAGGAACCCGACCTGCAGGTTGGTCATGTAGACCTCGCCGAAGCGGAAGAGCGTCAGGCCGCGGACCTCGCGGGTCTTGTAGTCGCTGGCGCGACCGAAGAGCACGACGTTGGTCGTGGCCGTGATGCTCGAGGCCATGTCGGTGAAGATGCTGTACGGCTTGCCCCAGATGGTGGCGGGGGCGCCGGCCGTCGCGTCGTTGAGCAGGTAGCGGCCGTTGGAGTCCTTGAGGATGCGGACGCGCTGCAGCAGGCCGTCGGACAGCTTGTAGGACGACTGCATGCGGTAGGCCGGATCCACCGAGTGCTGGAGCTGCAGCAGTTCGTCGGCCGTGATGGCGTTGTTCGCCGCCGCGGTGACGCCGATGCCCGTGCCCGACGTGCCCACCGCGGTGACGATGCCGCGCGGCTGGCCCGAGCCGGTTCCGGTCGTGCAGTGCGTGTTGACGATGCGGCCGATGCGCTCCGTGAGCTTCTTGAACAGGTAGGCCCCGATGTCGAAGCCGGCGTCCTGAAGCAGCTGGATCGGGACCAGGACGAGCTTCGAGGAGTACATGTACGTCGACACCATGGTCTGGCCGAACACGAGGTCCTGCTGGGTGGTTGCCGACGCGGACTCGCCCAGGAGCTCGCCGACGTTGCCCGTGTCGTCGTTGGTGATGAACGGCAGGTCCTGGCCGGAATCGCCGACGATGTGCTCCGAACCGTCCATGCGCACGCCCCAGAAGGCCTTCATGGCCTCCGACACGTCCGGCTGGTACAGCGTCGGGACGGTGAAACCGCCGGCCGAGCCGGTGACGGCCGAGAGCGCACGAGCTTCCTCGTCGTCCTCGCCTGTGACGCCGGCCGCGGCGCTCATCATCTGCTCGAGGCCGTGCGCCGGCCCGAGCGCCGAACGCATCTCGGCGGTCAGGCCGCTGTGTCCGCGACGGAGGAAGCGGTCGAAGGCCTGACGCTGGGTGGCTTCACGCTGCTCGCGCTCGGCCTTCTTGTCCTTGTCGGCGCCGCGGGATTCCTTGGCCGGGTCGGTCGGGTCGGTCTGGCGGCCGGTGGACTCGCCGAGGCTCTTGAAGCCCTCCTCGATCTCCTTGCGGCGCTTCTCGTCCTCCTCGATCTCCCGGAGCTGCTTATCGCACTCCCGGGCCTCCTCGAGGAACTTGTCGATCTTGGCCTGGTCCTCGGCCTTGATCCGCTCGTCCTTCTTGTACTGGTCGACGATCTTGCGGGCCTCCGTAAAGACCTTGGCCCGCTTGAGGCGAATTTCTGCGGCGTTCATGCTGCGTGCTCCGGTGGGGTCCCGGCGCGCAGGGTCATGTCCTGGCTGTCGCCGGGACGCGTGGTGGTGGATATGACAACGCGTCCAACGCAGCGAGCAAGCAGCCGACACGGGAGCTTCTCACCGATGCTGGCCCGGTTCGGGCGGCAATCGACTCGATGCCTGGCCCGGGGCCGCCTGTGGTTGTCGTGACGTGGGCACTCTACCGGCCGCCGGCGGCGAGTCCACAGCCACCAAACAATCGGCCCGGACGCTCCCTCACGTCCGGGCCGGTTCACAAAGGTCCACCGCCATGGTGGTTCGGATGGCTGTTCAGTCTCAGTGCGACGCGGCGGCCGCCTCGGCTTCGGCCAGCTTGATCCGGCACAGGTTCGTCTCGCGGTCGAGCCCGAGCTTGGGATTCTCGTCGCGGCCGGCGTCGCGGCGCGAGCGGATGCCGGCCTCGGTCTCCTCGTACTGCGGGAACGTGACGGGCCCAAGCTCGAAGACCTGCACGTCCAGCAGCTCGCGGAGATCGATGTTCTCGTCGGTCGGGTCCTGGCCCCAGGTCTGCCGGCGGACGACGAACAGGAACGAGCTGCCCCGGATGTCCTTGCGGCGGATCGACTCGACCAGGTCCCGTCCGGCCGACGTGTCCGGAGGGTCGATCTCGTAGCGCAGGCCGACGACGTCTTCCTGCAGGCGCAGAGTGCCCGAGCTCTTGCGCCCGACGATGTTGTCGGTGTTGTGGTTGAACAGGGCCCGGATGTCGTCCTCGACGATGGTGCGCGTGAACGCTCCGGGCCGGATCACCTCGCGAAAGCCCCAGCGCTTGACGTCGCCGATGTCCGTGCTCACGTTGAACTTCGCGGCGTATCCGACGATGGTCGGGAGCTTGCTGCCCTGATTCTCCCGGAGTTCGAACGACAGCTCGCGGAAGCAGGCCTCGCGGCCATCGGGAAGGGTGCGCGGGGTGCGGTCGGTGGTCGTGGCAGTGGGGGGCATGGCCTACTCCTTGGCGGTCCTGGCGACGGCCAGAACGATCTGCTGGTGCATGAACTCGGCGTCGCGGGCCGGGCGGTCTGAGCGCCACCCTACGAGGACCTCGGCGGCCGGTCGAGCGCCCGTGATGTCTTCCTTCGCACGCCTGAGGACGATCTCCGTCGCGAGCCGCGCGAGCTCGCCCGCCGGCGGCAGGTTCGTGAGTCCGCACGCCTCGAGCGCTCCGACGATCGACTCGGCGGCCGGGAAGACCACGCCGCGGGCGTAGGCCTCCTGGTCGGCGTTGAAGTACCCTTCGGCCCAGTCCTTGGCCGGTTGGTGCTTGAGCGCCCGCTCGCAGCGGTCGGCCTGGACGTTGGCGATCGCCCGCGCGGCCATGGTCAGCACGGGCGCGAACGTCGCGATGATCTTCGCCGGGTCGATCGACCGGGGCGTCTCAGGCTCGGCCGGGTCGGCCTCGGGATCAGACTCGGGATCCGCGGGCGGGTCGTTCGGAGCGTTCGGGTCGGTCGCGGCCGGATCCTGCGGCGGCGTCGGCGGGTCCTTGGGCTTGCCGAGGTCCTCGAGCAGCTGCACGTTGAGCGGGACCCACGGCTTGGATCCGATGCCGCCTGGATGCGGGTTCATGCTCTCCATGCGCCGGGCCTCGTCGGGCGTGAGGATGCCGGTATCAATGCCGGTCTTGTACGCATCGAACCGACTCTTGCGGTCACCGCGCGTGAGCTCCGAATCGTCGTGCTCGAAGGTCCGGCTCGCCTCGTCCTTGTTCTTGAGCTTGAGGTTGAACTCGGACTCGACGCGGCACATCGGCCCGCCGAGGGTGTCGGTCACGTACTCGATCCCCTGGTGCTCGATGTTGTTGTTCGTCGCCCGCAGCAGGTGGCTGATCTTGTGCGGGGGCATCCGGAACCAGCGGCAGACCTCCTCGATCTGGAGCTGTCGCGTCTGCAGGAACTGGGCGTCCTCGGGCGGGATGGACATCGAGACGAAGTCCATGCCCTCGTCCAGGATCGCGACCCGTGCAACGTTGTCCGTGCCGGAGGCCATGGACTCGAACGACTCGCGGATGTTCTGCTTGGCAACACCATTGAGCCCCTTCGGATGCTTGATCACGCCGCCGGGGCGGGCGCCCTTCTTGAAGAAACTGGCGCCGTACCGCTCGGCCGCGATCGTCAGGGACATCGACTCCCTGGCGACCTTGATGACCGACATGCCGACGACGCCGTCCTTGCTCGGCCCGCGGACGTGGATCATGTCCTCGGCCTTGATCCGGGAGACCTTCGAGCTGTCGGCGCTGCGGACCTCGTAGTACATCCGGGGCTTGTTCCCGCCCTCGATCTTCGGATCGACGCGCCATGGCTCGATGTTGTACAGGCCGACCGGACGCCCGACCTGGTCGCGCTCGATCCCCGCGTATCCGTTGCCCCAGGTGAGCATGTCGCGGACGAGCGTTTCCCGGACGAGGAAGGCCGTCGACGGCAGGTCATTGGCCTTCCAGTTCAGGAACGCCAGGCGCGGATCGTCGGCGAGGACGCGCTTGTTGCCGCTCCCGTCGGTCTCGATGATCTCCAGCGGCAGCTTGGCCAGGTCCTCGCTGATGACCTTGACGCACGCCCACCAGGCCGACACGCCGAGCGTCGAGTCCTCGGTGACCGCCACGCCGGCAGACGTCTCGCCGCCGGTGACCCAGTCCTTGAACCACTTCGCGGGGTTGGAAATGAGCGTGGTCTCGCCGGATCGGGTCTCGCCCGATCGAGAAGCCGCCATGCCAATCACGCTCAGGAGAGCCATTGCCACCTGCATGCGTCACTCCTCCGCGGCCGGACGCCGCGCCTTCTTCTTGGGCGCCGTGGCGAGCAGCTGCATCCCGAGCCCGACCGCGACGGCCGCCACGCCGCCGAAGATCACGCCGGAGGCCGGATGCACCCAGGCGATGCCGCCGGTGATGGCGATCAGTCCGAGGATCGTGAGTGTGTTGGCCATGGTGCGCTAGAAGGTGGTGAGTTTCTCGGTCTCGTACTGGCTGGGCCCGCTCTCGTCCAGCATAGCCCGAGCCAGCGCGGTCACCGTCGCCGCGGGCCCGTCGATGCGCCGCTTGGAGTGCTTCTTGCTGAGCATCACGTTTTCCTTGCTGTCGACGATCGCGCGGCAGCTGGAGAACATCCAGCGCAGGACCGGGTTGCCGTTGTGCACAAGTTGCTTCTTCTTCACCACGTTCATCAGCTCCTTGGTCGGCTGGTTCAGGTTCGCCATGGTCTGTTGGATCTCGACGCACGTGAAGCCGGCCTTGTCCAGGTTGGCCACGACCTGGCTCGCGTTGTACGGGTCGTACAGCACTTCGAGGATCCGGAACTGCAGCGCGTCGGCCTCGAGGTCCCTTTGCATGTAGTCGTAGTCGATGACCGGGCCCGGGGTCAGCGTGATGAACCCAGCCGACGCCCAGGTCGTGTACGGCACGCGGTCGAGCTTCTCTCGCTCGAGGATGCCCTCCTCGGGCATGTAGAAGCGGGGGAGCAGGACGTAGCCGTCGCCGCGCTCGAACACCTTCACGCTCGCGGTGATGTCCTGCCGGCTGGAGAGATCGATGCCAACCCAGCACGATTCACCCTTGAGCTTCTTGGCCGGCACCTTCATGGTGCACGCGTCGAAGCGGTCCATATCGAACGCGCCGACCGACATGGACGTCATCAGGTTGAGGTGGTACCGCTTGAACACCGGCACCAGTTGCGCTTTCTCGCACGCCTCCCGATACGCCGCGGCGAGCGTCTCGGGATTGACGGACACCCCGTAGTTCGGGTTGGCGAGTCTCCAGGTCTCCGGGTTCCGCCAGTCGTCGCTGGTCTCGGCGCGGTAGATCACCGGCAGAACCTCGTCGGCCACGGCGCCGCCGTCGGCCACACGGAGGAGGTACTCGATCTCCAGGCCCCAGATGGACTCGAGGTCCTCACCCGCGGTGGTGAAGCACAGGGACATCGGCTGGGTGCGGGCACCCGTGGCTGTTTCGAGCTTGTTGAGCAGCTCGGCGTCGGTCCACTCGTGCAGCTCGTCCTTGATGATGCCGTGCAGGTTCAAGCCGTCCTTGTTCCTGGATTCCTTCGACAGCGGCATGTACGAGGAGCCGGAGACCGGCACGACGATCGCGGTCTTGTACACCTCCATGCGCGAGCCGAGCGCTGGCGAAGCCTTCACCATGTTGCAGGCCTCCGCGTACACGAGCTTTGCCTGCTCCTTGTCGGTCGCGGCGCCGGCCACGACGGCGCCCGGTTCTCCGTCGCCGATGGTCAGGAACAACGCGCAGCCGGCGGCGAGCAGGCTCTTGCCGTTCTTCCTGGGCACCTCCCAGTGGGCCTTGCGGTACCTGCGCGTGCCGTCAGGTCGGTACCAGCCGAACATGCGGCGGATCGGCCGTCGCTGCCAGTCCTCGAGGTGGAGCGGCAGGCCGCGCCAGCGGCCCTTGGAGTGCACGACGTATCGCTCGAAGAACGCCGTCGCCCGGTCGGCCTCCTCGCGGCGGAAGACGTACCCGGCCTTGAGCAGTTCCTCGTCGCGGGCGAGCTGCACGTCCGCCCACTTCTTGCGCCGCTTGGTGTTCGGCGTGACGGCCGGTTGCAGTCCCGGCTCATCGCTGATGGCCGGCGGCGGATGTCGGCGTGCTCGGGCCATGGTGGCGCTCGGAGCGGAGCATCGGTTCAGGCCGGCGCCTGCGCTCCGCGCGTGAAGGAGAAGAAGACGTCCGCGTCGTCGGTGTCGTGCTGGGCGACCTTCGACTCGCGCGACAGGCGGATGCGGGTCCTGGCCGCGGGCGTCAGGCCGAACTCTCGCTCGAGCTGCAGCAGCTGCGGGTTGAGCCGCCGAAGATCGGCGAACGCCGGACTCTCGCGGTGGCCGGTGATCTGGCCCTTGCGGTTCTTCGTCGGGTACGCCTGGCTCTTGGCGGATTGGCACGTCCGTGCCGCCCGGATCCAAATCGCCAGCATCACGCAGTAGCGGCCGAGCGTGGACTCATCGACGCTGGTCGCGAGCCCCGAGCGCGTCATCGGCGGTGCGAGCTGGAACCAGATCTCGCGGGCGTCGGCGCCGAGCCACGCGGGCGGATTCCCGGCGCCGGCCTCGGGCCTGGGCTCGTCTTCGACGTCCAGCCGACGTTTGCCGGGGTTGCCCGCGGCGAGTTTCAGGGCGGTTGGTTTTGGCGGCGGTCCTCGGCGTCCCATGAAATCCACCCTAGCCGCCGACCCCGAAATCCGCGCTTTTTTCAAAACCTGCGGAAA
>CAZEVN010000067.1:0-19366 GCA_964515145.1 uncultured Enemella sp. | reverse complement strand
GTCACCGGGCAGGCCTTACGACCGCCCCTGGGCAGTTCCTATTGGCCCTTGACATGCACATCCGGAGATCGTCGGCATGTGGGTCGCCGGACATGCGCGCGGAACCGGCGTCGCAGACGCCCTGGTCGACGCATGCCTCCACGAGGCGCGGGCGCGCGGCGCGACTCGCGTGGTGCTGCACGTCATGGAGACGAACTCGAGAGCGCGCGGCTGTTATGTGCGCCACGGTTTCGCGCCCACCGGGGACAGGGGGCACCTGCCGGGTGCCCTGCAACTGGCGGCGTCGCTCTCCTGACATCGTCGTCCGCGGTCAGCGGGCGACGGCCTGCCGGTGACCGTGGGTGACACCCGCGATGCGGAGCGGAACGAAGATCGCCAGGCCGATTGCGAGAGTGAGCACAATCCCGAGCAGGCCGAAGCGCGTTCCCATCAGCGCGGTGAACACGAACAACAGGAACGGCGCGATGAAGCTGGCCGCGCGGCCGATGGTGGCGTACAGGCCGAAGGTCTCGTTCTCCAGACCGACCGGGGTGATCCGGGCAAGGAGCGTACGCGAGGACGACTGGACTGCGCCGACCAGCGAGGCGATGCCGAGGCCACAGATCCAGAACAGCATCTTGCTGGGCGTGGTCACCAGGATCACGCCCAGCACGACCATCGTCGTGAGAGCAATCAGGATGACCGGACGCGGGCCGAAGCGGTCATCGACCATCCCGAAGAGCCAGGCACCGACTGCAGCGAGGAAGTTGGCTGCCAGGCCGAAATAGATGACCTCTTCACTGGCGAAGCCATAGGAGGACGTCGCAATGACGCCGGCAAAGGCGAACACGGCGGCGAGCCCGTCGCGATAGACGGCCGAGGCGATCAGGAAGTGCAAAAGCCCCCGTTCGTTGCGCCACATGTGCACGAGGCGGCGCACGATATCGCGATAGGCGCGGAAGACGTTGAAGCGCTCGACGTGCTCCCGCGGAGACGCCTCGGGACCGAACAGCATGACCGGGATTGACCAGACGAGCAGCCAGCCAGCCATGAACAGGGCGATCGCGCGGATGTTCTGGGATTCGAACGTCGGGATGCCGAACATGCCGCCATCGAGGACGAACCCGAACAGCGCCACCAGCAGACACAGGACACCGGCGAAATAGCCGAGCCCCCAGGCCACCCCGGAGATGCGTCCGATCGTCCGGGGATTGGAGATGTCGATCAGCATCGCGTTGTAGAAGATCTCCGCGATCTGTTGGAACACATTCGCGCCGGCGATGAGCGCGGCCCCCAGGAACAGGTATTGCTCTCCGCGGCCGGGCTCATAGGGCAGGACGAACCAGCAGGCCGCGATGCTCACCACGACAAGGACAGTCGCGATCGTCAGCATGCGCCGGCGTCGGCGTACCTGATCGCCCCACGCTCCGAGCATGGGTGCCAGCAGGGCCACCCCGAATCCGGCGATCGTCTGCAGCAGGGAGAAGACCTCCTGACCGCGCTCCGGAGATGGTGCGGCCGCGGAGGTCACATAAACGGAGAAGACGAACGACAACATCACGGTGTTGTAGGCGTTCGAGCCGAAGTCCCACAGGCACCAGGAGACGATGGCGCGGCGGTCGGCGGGGCGTTCCTTGAGCGCCACCTCGGGCGCCGGCTGGGTGCTCACGGGATCAGGTTAGGCGCAACTCGTCGGGCGCTGGCACACGGTCCCTGTGACAGGATGAGTGCATGGATGACCGGGCGGAGAAGCTCTATCCCGTGCCTGTCCACCAGCCGAGTTATCGGGTGGGGCCCGCGAAGGTTGTCACGCCGCGCCGGATCTCGTTGTATGCGGTGATCGACGGCGTGGTGGCGGTGCTCGCGGTGGGTCTCACGCTGTGGCTGGCTGGAGCGGTATTGCTCCGCGGGCTTGCGTGGTCGCCCGCCACCGTGGTCTATCTGATCGCCTTCTGGGCGATGCTCACCTATCTCGCGCTCCCCCGGTTGCATCAGGTGTTCACCACCTTCTATGTGCCGGACTATTTCATCGGCCGCACGCGCACAGACGACGGTCTGCTGGGCGATCCGGTCAACCTCGCCCTCGACGGTGAGGCCGCCGACATCCATGCCGCGATGCGGCGCGCCCGCTGGACCCTGGCCGACGAGCTCACCCCGCGCACTGCCTGGGGCATCGTCCTGTCCTCAATCGCCCGGCGCTCCTACCCCGCTGCTCCGGTCTCGGGCCTGCACCTGTTCGGGCGCCGGCATGCGTTCGCCTATCAGCAGGAGGTCGACGGCAACGCGGCCCAGCGCCACCACGTGCGGTTCTGGCCGGTGCCCGAGGGGTGGCTGCTGCCAGGTGGGCACCGGGCGGACTGGCTGGCAGCCGGCACCTACGACCGCTCGGTGGGCCTGTCGGCCTTCACCGGACAAATCACCCACAAGATCGATGCGGACATCGACGTGGAGCGGGATTACATCATCAACACCGTACGCTGGGCGGATCCCGGGGTCGGGATCCGCGTCATCCGCGAGTTCTCCACGGCTTATCACCACCGCAACGGGGGCGGCGACCTGATCCGCACCGACGGTCACCTGCCCGTGTTGGATGTCCGTGGCGCCGCCGCGCGCGCACCGGAGCCGCCACCGCCGTCGCCGGCCCGCCGCGAGCACGCCCTCCCGCCTCTTCCACTGCTGGCCGTCACCCTCCTGTGGGCATTGCAGGTGACAATGGTGATCCTGTTCACGGCCGCGCTGGGGTTGGCATGGCGCGATCTGGCGGACGTGCCGGCCGAGGCCTGGACCGACCTGGCGATCCAGGCCTCGGTGATTCTGGTCGGCACCGGGCTGTGCATCGGCACCATCGCACGGTCGCGGTGGTGCCGACTGCTCCTGATGCTGCTCTGCACCGTGCAGACGGTGTCCGCGCTCACCGACACTGTCAGCGACCTCTCGGCCCCCACCCTCGTCAGCTGCAGCATCTCGGTGCTGGTCCTGCTCGCAATCTCATCCGACGAGGTGCGGACGTGGGTATCCCGCGGCCGCGCCGAGCCCCAGGTGCCGGTGGCCTGAGACCCTCACCCGGGCAGGTCCGAATCGATCTGGACGAGGCGACGCGGACCGGTCAGGCGTCGATCTGCTCCGCGTCGATGGAGTAGGCCCCATCGATGATGAACTCCTTGCGCGGGGCGACCTCGTTGCCCATGAGCATCTCGAAGGTGACCTCGGCGAGCGCTGCGTCGTCGACGGTCATCCGGCGCAGCGTCCGGTATCGCGGAGACATCGTGGTCTCCTTGAGCTGGTCGGCGTCCATCTCGCCCAATCCCTTGTAGCGCTGTGGCTCCTTGAACGCGATGCCCTTTTTCGTGAGCTCGGCCGCCTTCCGCTGATATTCCACATCGGAATAGGTGTAGATGTATTTCTCCATGCCCTTGCGCGGATTCGTGATCTCGAACCGGTGCAGCGGTGGCACGGCCGTATAGACCCGGCCGGCCTCGAGCAACGGGCGCATATAGCGGAAGAACAGCGTGGCGAGCAGACAGCGGATATGGGCACCGTCGGAGTCGGCGTCGGCCATGAAGATGACCTTGCCATAGCGCGCGGCGTCGAGGTCGAACGTGCGACCCGAGCCTGCTCCCACGACCTGGATGATCGAGGCGCACTCAAGGTTCTTGAGCATGTCGCCGACCGATGCCTTCTGGACATTCAGGATCTTGCCGCGGATCGGCAGCAGCGCCTGGAACTCGGAGTCGCGCGCCCGTTGGGCGGTGCCGAGCGCGGAGTCGCCCTCGACGATGAATAGTTCACATTTGTCGACGTCGTTGGAACGGCAGTCCTTGAGCTTCGGCGGCAGCGTCGAGGATTCGAGGGCGGTCTTGCGGCGCTGGGCTTCCTTGTGGGCACGGGCCGCGACGCGGGTACGCGAGGCCGACACCACCTTCTCCATCACCGAGCGGGCCTGCTGACGGACCGCCGGCTTGGTCGAGGTCAGGAACTCCCCCAACTCGGCCTCGACGATCTTCGCGACCAGACGGTTCACCGCGGGCGTACCCAGGACCTCCTTCGTCTGGCCCTCGAACTGCGGCTCCGCGAGCCGGACGGTCACCACCGAGGTCAGCCCCTCGAGCGCATCCTCCTTGGTCACCTCCTCGCCACTCTTCAACAGACGGGTGCCGTCGAGAGCCTTGGCCATCGCCTTGGTCAGCGCGCGCTCATAGCCCTGGACGTGGGTGCCGCCCTTGGGGGTGGCGATGATGTTCACGAACGAGCGGGTCACGGTGTCATAGCCGGTTCCCCACCGCAGAGCGATGTCGACCTCGAGGTGGCGCTCGACATCGGTCGGCGTGAGCGAACCATTGTCATCGAGCATCGGCACCGTCTCGGTGAACCGATCGGAACCCTGCAGCCGGATCATGTCGGTCACGGCCTGATCGGGGGCCAGGAACTCACAGAACTCGGCGATTCCACCGTCATGACGATGGACCTCCTCGATGACCTCCTCACCGCGCTCGTCGCGTACGCGGATCGCCAGGCCCGGCACCAGGAAGCTCGTCTGGCGCGCCCGGCCGGTGAGCGAGTCGAGACTCAACTGTGCGTCGGGCAGGAAGATCTGGCGATCGGGCCAATAGCGCACCCGCGTGCCGGACACCCCGCGCTTGACCTTGCCCAACTTGGCCAGCTGCGCCCCGGGCGTGAACTTCGCGGTGGGCCCGTCCCCGGCGAACGTGCCCGGGATGCCGTGCCTGAACGACATCCCCCACGTGGCACCGTCGCGATCGACCTGGACGTCGAGTCGCGACGACAGGGCGTTCACCACCGACGCACCGACGCCATGGAGACCACCGGTCGCGTTGTAGGACCCCGCCCCGAACTTGCCGCCGGCATGCAGCTTCGTGAAGACGACCTCGACACCCGACAGTCCGGTGCGCGGCTCGATACCGACCGGGATTCCTCGGGCGGTGTCGGCGACGGCGATCGAACCATCGTGGCCGAGCGTCACATCGATCTCGGTGCCGAACCCACTCAGCGCCTCGTCCACCGCGTTGTCGATGATCTCCCAGAGGCAGTGCATGAGCCCCTTGGTATCGGTGGAACCGATATACATCGCCGGGCGCTTGCGAACCGCTTCGAGACCTTCGAGCACCAGCAGGTGGCGGGCCTCATAGTCGTGGCCCTGCTGGGTCTGCTTCTTGGTGGTACGCGTTGGCACGGAATCTGACACCCCGCGAGCGTACGCGCCCGAGCGCCCGAACCGGCGTACCCGCGCCGCGGGCGAGACCAACGAGCGGACCGGTCAGGGCCGAACGACGCAGACCTGTAACCTGCCCGGAACTCAAAGCACTGGACAATCGTCGGTCTGCTTGTACCCTCGATTCCAAGCTCCGGTTGAACACCGGGAACAAATCCTCCGGCTCATGAGTTCGAATAGGTGACACCCCGGAGGAGAAAGGGAGGCCACCGTGACCACCACCGTGATCGACGAGAGTCTGACTGCTGCCGATCGCTGCGATCGCTGCGGCGCCCAGGCATATGTGCGAGTGACTCTTGAAAGCGGCTTCGAGCTGCTCTTCTGCAACCATCACTCCAAGCAGCATTCCGACAAGCTGCGCCAGGTGGCTCTCACGATTCATGACGAATCGGCCAAACTCAACTGAGCGCAAACCGTCCGGGTGACGGCCCGGGACGGCCCCGAAAGGCCTCGCACCGCTGGTGCGGGGCCTTTCGCTTTCCCCAGGGGCGCCGAGTCCGTTTGTCGACATGTGTTCTATTCTTGAAAGAGTGCCCGGCCAACGGCGGCCGGGACCTATCGAAAGGGACGCGATGAACCAGTTCTCCCCCGACGATCTCTACAACGCGACGGTCTATGACCGGGATGGCAGCAAAGTGGGCCGAGTCCAGCAGGTCTATCTCGACGATGCGACCGGCGGCCCCTCCTGGATCACTGTCAACACCGGCTTCTTCGGAACCAACGAAAGCCTGGTCCCGCTCGAGGGTGCGGGCCTGAATGATGATGTCCTCAAGGTCCCGTTCGACAAGCAACAGATCAAGGACGCTCCCAATTACGATCCCGGCCATCACCTCGATGAGCGGGATGAGGAAGATCTCTATCGCCACTACGGCATGGCCGGGGGCGCAGCCGCCGGCACCGTCGGCCGGGATGACCGACTCGACGATCGCGGCCGACTCGACGATCGCAACCGACGCGACCGCGACGACCGGGGCTTCGACCCGCTCGACCGCGACAACGACGGCCAGCGCTTCGACGACCCCAACCGCGGACATCGCGACCACGACCGCGACAAGGGCTTCGATCCCCTCGACCGCGACAACGACGGCCAGCGCTTCGACGACCCCAACCGGGGTGATCTGCGCGACCATGACCGCGATGCCCTCCAGCAGCAGAAGGACCAGGAAGGTGACCGGGGGCTCGGCCGCGCGGTGGCCGCCGGAGCAGCGGGAACCGCCGCCGGTGCGGCCGGTGCCGGCATGGCCGGGCGCCAGGACCGGGACGCCGGCAGGGATCGCGATCGTGGGTTCGACCCGCTCGACCGCGACAACGACGGTCAGCGCTTCGACGATCCCGATCGCGGTCGGACGGGCCAGGACCGTCAGCTGCGTGACGATCGCGAGGGGTACGCCCGGGACGATCGGGCTGTCAGCCTCTCCGGGGGACGCGAGGGCGAACCGCTCGATCCGCAGCAGGGTGGTGGGCTGACGGACGCGCGTCGGGATGACCGTGGCGGCGTCCGGGATCATGACAACCCCGGAGACCGCGGGAATGCGGGAGACCAGGACGAGCAGGCCATGCTCCAGCGGGAACGCGAACTGCTCGATCGCGAGCGCGATCTGCTCGAGCGGGACAAGGACCTGTTGCAGCGGGAGCAGGGTCGGGGACGCCTCCGCCGCCATGATCGGGGTCAGGGCCTCTGACGAAGCGGAACGCCGACGCCCCCGCTCGCCTTCGGGTGAGCGGGGGCGTCGGTCGTTGCGGAGGGTCGCTGTGTGCGCGCCTCAGGCCCAGCGCTCGGCGACGAGTTCGAGGGTGCGCGCCTTGGCCTCGGCGTCATAGGTGCTGGAGGCGATCATCAGCTCCTGGGCTCCGGTCTCGGCCACGAAGGCCTTGAGGCGCTCGGTGACGTCGGTCGCTTCGCCCAGGAACCGCGTACCGGAATTCTGGGCGAGAATCGAGCGCTCGCGCACATCGAACTCGCGCTTGGCGGCCTCTTCGGGAGTGACGATCGGCAGGCGGCGACCGCTGCGCGCCTGGATCTGCATCACTCGAGCCGGGCCGGCGAGGAAGTCGGCCTCCTCGGCGGTCGTGGCCGCGATCACTGTGGTGCAGACCATCCCATAGGGCTCCTCCAGCGCCGGGGACGGCCGGAAGCGAGCGCGATATTCGTCCATCACTTTGACTGGATCGAGCATCCCGAAGTGATGGGCATAGCAATAGGGCAGCCCCAACAACCCGGCAAGCTGTGCGGCATATTCCGATGACCCCAGCAGCCAGAGCTCGGGCTGGGAATCGCCATTGGGAGTGACGGCCAGATAGTTGGCGAGCGGGTCGGGCAGGCGGTTGTCACCGAACCAGGCAAGGAGTTCGAGGATGTGCTGCGGGAACTGCTCGACACCCTCCTGACCACCGTCGCGGCGGAGGGCGCGGGCGGTCATCTGGTCGGTGCCGGGAGCACGTCCGATGCCGACATCGATCCGGCCGGGATGAAGCGCCTCGAGCATCGCGAACTGCTCGGCGACGACGAACGGTGCGTGATTGGGCAGCATCACGCCGCCCGAGCCCACGCGAATCTTCTCGGTCTGCCCCGCGATAGCCGCGATCAGCACGGGCGGGGAGGTGGAGGCCACGGTCGGCATGTTGTGGTGTTCGGCCACCCAGAACCGCAGATAGCCGGCGGCATCGGCCCGCTTCGCGATCTCGATCGTACGCCGCAGCGCGTCGCCCGACGTCGCCCCCTCGGCCACATGCGCGAGGTCCAGCACCGACAGCGGAACGGACATCAGGTCTCCTTCGACGACTCCCCCGGCACGGCCAGCGTGCTCCTCATCAGGAACACGTTATAGGGGTCCCACTGGGACATGAGCCAATAGACCCGGTCATCGGCACAGAACCACGGGTGCATGAAGCCGCCATAGAGCGCCGGATAGTCCACGCCGGTTGCGACAGGGACCCCCTCCGACCACGGACCGGTGATCTGCTCCGCATGGTGCACGACGATCGCCGCCCGATCCTCGTCGACATGCATCGCGAGCCAGACCCCCAGACCTTCATGGAAGACCACCGACATCTCCCCCACCGGTCCGGGAACGACCGCTGCTGCCCGCGACTGCCGAGGCTGCCAGCGTTCTCCGTCCCAGTAGTCATAGGCGCCGACGCGGGCTACCCGGTCCGGCGTGACGCGCGCCAGATAGGCCGGCCCGTGCCGGCCGTTGGTGGTGCCGAACAGATAGACCCAGTCGGCGTCCCGGGTGAAACAGCCGACCTGGAAGCGGTCACGCCCGAACAGGTTCAGCCAACGACCCCGGATCGGCTTCGCCCAGGTGCGGGCATCATCCCGGGAGACCGCGATGCCGGCCTGGAACGTGCGCCACCGGCCACCACCGCGCCAGAACGTGACCGACATCCATTGCACATAGTGGAAGCCGTCGACCGTGATGCCGGTGTTGGGAATGAGCGTGTGCTCGGGGAACTTTGCGCGCGGCAGGTTGAGGCGGTTGCGCCGGATCACCTGGGCCGCGCCGCCGCGGCGTACGCGACTCACCGCCGAATCCAGGCGGATCCCCTCGGTCTCGATATCGGTGGTTGTGGAGGCGAACAACACATTGGTACGCCAGTCGGCACTCGCCGGGCCGGCCCCCCGGCCGCCCCAGCCGTCGCCGTAGGTGTCGCCGAACATGACGAAGACGCGGTCCAACCCATCAGGTCCCGGCCCGGCGTCCCAGATGGTTCCCAGGTCGGTTGCGGTCACGCCGAATCGACGAGCAGTGTCATTGATCGAGTCGGCACCCGTGAGCTTGCTGTGCAGGACCGTTTCGGTGACGGTGACCGGCGCTGGGCGCGTAGGCATGGTTCTCCTCCGGGCGGTCGACCGAGGAGACGTCGGCGACCGACCCGAAACGCTACCGCAGCGCGGTCCAAGCGGCTGTAATGTGCCCCTGACCGTCGCACAGCGCAACTGCCCCACCATCAACCCTCGGTGACCCCGAGGCGCTTCCCGGAGGCCCCCATGTCCCAACCCCCGCGCCCGGACAGTTGGCAGGCGCCGGATGGCTGGCAGCCCCAATGGCCCGGTTGGAGCCAACCGGGCTATCAGCAGGGTTACCCCACCGCACCGAACCAGCCCGGTGGCTATCCGTCTCCGCATCCGGCTGGCGGCTATTCGCAGACCGGCACCTACCAGCCGAGTGGGGCGTACCCGGTCCAGCCGCCTGCCCAGCCGGCCCGACAATTCCGGCCGGTGCAGACCCTGGGGATCTGGGCGATGGTGCTCGCGGCGATCTATACGGGTTTCTTCGCGATCAGCGCCCTCTTTTCACCGGTGGCGGCAGCCGAATACAAGTGGGCACTGGACGTCGGGCGCCTGGAGGAGACATTGACCACTTATGACGTGTTCGCCCTCGTGGCGCTGCTGTTTCTCCTGCCCGCAGCCGTCGTCGGGATCGTCTGGCTGTGGCGGGCACGCAGAACACATTCGTCTTCGACCCGCAGGCCCGCCACGAGCGCGGTGATGTGTGGGTGATCCTCGGCTGGATCGTGCCGATCGTCTCCTTCTGGTTTCCGTTCCAGGTCGTTCGCGATGTGGTCCGGAACTCCGTCCGCAGGCCCCTCGGCCCGGTCCTCGGCGTCTGGTGGGTCACGTGGCTCATCGCCCTCAGCGCCGGAAACCTGGCCGATCAGCAGGTCGACACGGTCTTCAGTACGACCAGCGTCGAGGGACTCACGGCGATGCCTTTCCTCGCGATCCTGGCCGCGATCGGCAACATCGTTTCGGTGATCTTCTGGTCGCGGATCATCCTCACTGTGAGCCGTGAGCAGCATGCGCGCGCCGCGCAAAGGACGCAGCCGACCTGGTGACGGACCACCCGAGCGGCGAACAAATGCGTCCAGGGCTGTCGGGGCCAACCGTTAGGCTCGCCCGGTGACCAGCCGCACGCCTCCCACCGATCGATTCCAGGTCAACCTGCACGGGCTCATCGAACTGCTCAGCGAGCATCTCTATTCGGGCCCACAGGTGTTCGTCCGCGAGTTGCTCCAGAACGGTATCGATGCCCTGCACATGCGCCCGGATCGGCCGGCCGACGACACCCGCCCGGGGATCGTGCTCGACGCGCCCGGCGATGGGCTGGTGTGTTTCGACTCCGGATGCGGCCTGAGTTCTGACGACGTCGAGACCTTCCTGGCCACGGTGGGCCGCTCGGCCAAGCGCGACGAGCTCGGCCTGGCCCGCACCGACCTGATCGGCCAGTTCGGCATCGGCGTGCTGTCGTGTTTCCTGGTGAGCGGCGAGATCGACGTGCTGAGCCGGTCCCGCGACGGCGAGATCGTGTCCTGGCGGGCTGCCGGGGACGGCACCTACCGGACGCGGGCCTGGGCCGATACGGCTGCGTGGGCAGCGACCGCGCCGGGCGACTCCGCCGCCCGGGAGTGGCTCGACCAGGGGCCGGGAACGATCGTCCGGCTCGCGCCCCGGCCCGACACCAGGGATTGGTTCGACCCCGAGCGCGTCACGACTCTCGCCCGGGCGTACGCCGGGCACGCGGACGCGGACATTCGCCTGCGGGTCCCCGGGAACGAACTCCGACTGGGGCGCGCACCCTGGCCGTGGACGCTGCCCGCCCGGCACCGGGCCGCGTGGGCCAGCGACAACTTCGGCACCACACCGTTGGCCACCTTCCCGGTCACCGTGCCCGCGGCCGGCCTGCACGGGCTGGCCATCGTGGCGGGCGATCGCATCAGTCCGGGCGTCGCCTCCCGCCACCGCGTCCACATCAAGGGCATGCGAGTCCTCGACGGTCAGGCCGACCTGCTGCCGCCCTGGGGGTTCTTCGTCAACCTGGTCATCAATGCCGATCTGCTCCACCCGACCGCCGCGCGTGAACAGCTGCGCGACGACGAGTTGTTGGCCGAGACGCGCGAGGAACTGGGCCGCCAGGTCATGACCTGGCTGTTGCGCATGGCCCGGGGTGACTCCGAGGTCTTCAACCGGTTCCTGACTCTCCACCACACCGGGCTCAAGGCGCTGGCGATGGCGTGCGATACCGAGGACTTCCTGGCGCTGGCGGCGCTGCTCCCGTTCAGCAGCACCGTGGGCGAGCGAACCCTGCCCGACCTGCTGACCGACCACGACGATGTGTTGGTCGCCGATTCGGTCGACGAGTTCCGGCAGATGGCCGCAGTCGCCACCGCCCAGGGCACGCCGCTGGTGAACGCGGGCTATGCCTATGACGCCACCGTGGTCGACCGCTTCCGCCGCGAGGCGCCCTCCGGAGGCCGACTGACCCCGGTTGAGCCCGAGCGCTTCGCCGCCACCATCGACCCCCTGGATCCGGTGCGACGTACCGAGGTCGCCGAGCTGGAGGCAACCGCACAGCGAGTGCTCGACGAGGCCGGCGTACGCGTCGAGATTCGTCGCTTCGCCCCCGAAACCATTCCCGCTCTCCTGCTCGACTCGTCACTCGATCGTCACCGCCGGCTCAGCCGGGAGACCGAGGCCACCGGAGACCTGTGGGCCGGCCTGTTGCAGGCAGTCGACGACCGGGCCGATGCCCGGCCGCGCCTGATCGTCAACGACGCCAATGCCATGGTCCGCCGGCTCGTCGGAGTCGACGACCCGCGGGTGCTGCGGCCGGCCGTCCAGGCCATCTATGCCCGCGCACTCCTCCAGGGGCAACACCCGGTCTCGGCCGGGGATGCTCGCATGATCGAACACGCCTTCGGCGGGCTGCTCGAGCTCGCCCTGACCGGAACGGAGCAGGCATGAGCCCCACCCACGAAGAAGTCGCCCAGATGCTCGGTGCGCTCGAAGGTCTTCCCCACACCGAATGGCTCGCCCCCGCCCAGGCCGCCCATCGTGCAGCCAGCGAGCTGGGCGA
The DNA here is from genome assembly GCA_964515145.1 of uncultured Enemella sp. Lineage (GTDB taxonomy): Bacteria > Actinomycetota > Actinomycetes > Propionibacteriales > Propionibacteriaceae > Enemella. The sequence continues at coordinate 7,300 of CAZEVN010000067.1, read as the reverse complement.
CGAGGAACTGCTCTGGTGGGCCGACCGCCACCTGTGGACGGCGTGGAGCTATTCCGGAGCTGACCGGACCAACGCCCTGCCCTACTTCGTGCGCATGCTGACGCAACTCGAGCGGCAGCCGGAATGGTGGAACGACGGCTATACGCACTCCACGCTGTGGATCTACAAGGGGGCGATCATGGCCGCCCTCTCGACCCCCGATATCTCGCTCGAACAGATCGAGGGCTTCATCGGGTCGATGCGAGCCAACTATGCGCGCTTCGGGCACAGCGATCGTTCGGTGCTGATGACCGAATATCGGGTCCGCCGCCATACCCACGGCTACGCCGCCGCCGATGAGCTGTTCCGTCGATGGACCGAGATGCCCCGCGACGACCTGAGCGATTGTGAGGGCTGCGAGCCGACTTCACTCGCGGTTCATGCGGCCGAGCTCGGGCGCTGGGAGGACGCGGCCCGCATCGCGGTGCACGTCCTCGACGAGGCGAGCCTGCATTGTTCGGAGCAGCCACAACACATCTGTGCAGCGGCCGTCGAGCCCCTGCTGCGGATCGGCGACATCGATCGCGCCCGCTGGGCGCACCTCACCGGCTGCCGGCTCAGCGGGCACAATCCGCACGATGCCGTCGAGATGGCGCGGCACGTCGCCACCGCAGCCCGGGCGGGCCAACCCCTGCGCGCACTCGAGCTGATGGAGAATCGTCGTCGGCTCGAGTTCGGCGACCCCATGGCCGAGTTGACGTGGGCCGCGTGCGCCGCCGGAGCGCTGGGCATCCTCGCCGCGGACCATCCCGATCTCGAGGTCCGCGTCCACGCCGAGCTGACCGAGGCGGCGGCTGCTGCGCGGGACCGCCTGCAGGCCGATGCGTTCGCGCTCGCCGAGCGCTTCGACGCCCGCAACGGCACCGACACCGTGTCCTCGTGGGTCCGCGCCGCCTTCGATCCCGAGCCGCTGCCGCGATTGGAGCTGCCGGTCTCCGGTCTCGATCGGGTACGCCCGGCCCCCGCCGACGACTTCGCTGCACTGGTGCAGGATCCGATCGCCGCGAACGCCCGGCGCCGCGAGATCCGCGACGCGGAGGACGATCTGGCGCTGGTCGCACTGGGCGCCGCCTGGGTGGCGGCCGACCTCGCGGACCCGGAGGATCCCGAGGAGCTGGCCGCCGCCGCCGAGTTGGACTGGGTCGCCGGCTTCGTTCACCTGCGCCGCAACGAACCCGATCTGATGCAGCAGGCCCAGGAGCGCGGATTGCGCCGCCTGCGCGCCGCGGGCCGGGACGCCCGGGCGTCGCTCTGGGAACTGTTCCGCCTGCGCCCGCCCGTGCGAGAAGTCGACGACGAAGCGGTGACCGCGGCCACCGACTGGCATGCCCGGGCCGAACTCGACCCGGACCCGATCGAGGTGGCGCGGGCCCACCAGGCGTACGGCGAGGTCCTGCACGCCGGGCAACGGACGGACAAGGCCGCTGAGGCGTACGAGCTCGCACTGCGAGTCCTGGCGGAGCTGCCCGACACAGCCGATGGGAAGAACGCCCTGCGCGTGCGGGCCGGGGTGCGCGCTCGGCAGGCCTGGTTGCCCGATGCGGACAGCGACGTCCTGCTCGGGGAGGCCCTCGAGGACGCCCGGTCGGCCGGTGCCGCCACCGCGCTGATCCTGGCTCAGATCGCGCAGTTCCGACTGTCGTCGGGACACCCCGAGGCCATCGAATCGATCTGCGACTTCCTCGATCGGGCAGGGGGCGAGAACGATTTCGCGGCGTGGGGCGCAGTGCCCATGGCCACCCACCCGGCCGCAGCACCTGCGGCCGAACGGACCATTCCCGCCGTGCAACGCGTCGTCCTGCGAGCGCAGGGCACGCCGGAGGGCTTTCAGGCCCTGCGCGTGCTGGCCGACCTGTCCCTCCGTGCCGGGCGGCTCCTCGAGGTCGCCGAGCTCGCCGAGGAGGGCCTTCGGGTTGCGGAGTCCGGACAGTTCCAGGCCGACGAGGTGGTCATGGGTGCCGGCCACCTCCACATGCTGGCCGCCCAGGCCAACGACGCGCTGGGCGATGCTCCGAGAGCCGCCCATCACAGCCGTGCCTATCTCGCGGCGGTCGGCAACCAGAACCAACGCGCCTGGGCGCTGACGGTCATTGCGCAGCACAGCGACCTCGCCGCCGACTGGGAGGCGGCTCTGGCGACGGCCCGGGCCGAGACTGATCTGGCCAACGCCACCCAGGCCATCCAGGGCGCAGTCCTGGCCCTGCGACGCGAACACGGACCGGGTCCGGCGCTCGAACTGCTCGACCGCGAGCAACCCAACCTTGTGACCCTGAGCGAGGACCCCGGGTTCATCGACTTCGTGACCGGTGTGTGCGAGCACTGGCGTGCCCGCATGCTGGCCGACCAGGGCGGCAACCCGCAGGCCGCTTTCGCTGCCGCAGCGACCGCCTTCGAACGGGCGTCGGGGCCCCAGCAGGCCATCCGGGTGCGACTGGAACACGGCAACTGGCTCCTCCAATCCGAACGCCCGGCCGAGGCTCTTGAGGTCTTCCGGGCCGCAGCCGAAGAGGCCGAGTCGCTGGGGCTGGCCGATGAGGCACGCAGGGCCGCGTACCAATGGAGCGAAGCGCTCACCGAACTCGGTCGACAGGACGAGGCACTCGAGGTCTCGCGGCGGTTCGGGCTGGTCGACTGACCCGCGCTATCAGCCGGCCAAACCTGCGACCAGGTTGATGGTGGTCGCCACGATCCCGGTGCCCAGGACATAGGACAGCAGGGTGTGGAAGAACACGATCTTGCGCACCTCGGGGGTGTTCATCGTCTGATCGGACACCTGGAAGGTCATGCCAAGGCAGAAGGACAGGTAGGCGAAATCCGACATCTGCGGCTCGTCCTTGCTGTCGCCGAATGTGATGCAGCCGGGCTGGGCATTCACGTAGTGCCGGGCATAGCGAACCGTATAGACCGTGTGGATCATCAACCAGGAGACCGCGATCGTGGCCACGGAGACAACGGCTTCGAAGACCTTCGGTCCACCATCGGGTTGCAGCAGCATGTTGGCCACGCCGCCGAGACTGGCGAGCGCAGCCACGAGCGCGAGCACATCGACGAGGTTGCGCGACTCGCCCAGCCCGTCCACATGCTCGGCAGTTGCGGCGGCATCCAAGCGCATCGCCATCACGAGCAGTGGCACTGCGAAGGCAAGGCCGGCCACGACGAAGCCGATGAGAATGTGGCTGATGCCGGTTGCCCCGGCAGGCAGGGGAATCAGCAGTCCGGCAAGCACGCCCAAGAGAGTGCCCACTCCGATCCTCAGCCACAGGACCAGATGATCATGGTCGCGTCGCGTTTCGGTGGTCATGGCCGGACCCCGGAAGTCCGCCCCACCCCCGCACTGACGAACGCCACCGCCTGCGCCGCGGCGTGTTCGACCGGCATGCCGCGCTCGACCAAAGGGACGACACCGTTGATGGCTCCCCAGGCGAGAGCCGCCATGGTATGCGGGTCGTCGGCGCCCGCGTCGGTGATCGCTTCCACCAGAGGTGCCATCAGCGCGCCGTGCAACTGACCGAGCCGTTCGCGCTGGGCAGCGGGGAGTTGTTCGACCTCCAGCGCGTGATTGGGGCTGTGGCCGGTCTTCGCACCGTGCAGCACGGCCCGCACGATGGCGGCGATACGGTCCCCCGGATCGCTCCCGGCAGCGGCCACCGCCTCGGACAGCTCGGTCGTGGCCCGCACGAAGAGTTCTTCCACCGCAGCGGCGACCAGCTCGGCCGCCGAGCCGGCGTACTGATAGACACTCGTGCGCGCCAGCCCCGTTCGCGCGGCGACCGCGGCCGGAGTCACCGCGGACGGCCCTCGGGTCACCAGGAGATCGACCGCGGCGTCGACCACGTGACGCGCCTTCATCGCTCGATGCTCGGCCACCGTGGCCGCCTCGATCTTCGGCACGGAACTCCCCCTCGCCTTGCGAAGCACTTTCCCACGAACGACTTTACCAACACTTCGTCAGCATGTTACCGTCATCTTGTCGTCAAGTTCGGAAACTCCGGCTGACGCCCCAGCTGGAGCACACATGTCCGACACTCTCGAAGTCCGCCCGGCCCATCGTTGGCGCGCCATGGCCGCGATCGCCCTCGGCACGTCCCTGGTCATCATGGACGCCACCATCGCCAACGTCGCCCTGCCGATCGTCATCGACGATCTGGGCATGTCGGCGACCCAGGCGCAATGGGTCAGCGCGATCTATGCACTGGTCTTCGCCTCGCTGATGCTCACCTCGGGCCGGCTCGGCGATCTGTTCGGCCGCAAGCTGATGTTCGTCGCCGGCCTCATCGTGTTCATGGGTTCCTCACTCGTGGCCGGGTCGGCTGCGACACCGATGATGCTGGTCCTGGCGCGGTTGGTCCAGGGCGTGGGAGCTGCCATGGTGCTGCCCGCCACCGCCTCGACGATCAATGCGATGTTCGGCGGCAAGGACCGCTCGATCGCCTTCGCGATCTATGGCTCGACCATTGGCGGCATGGCTGCGGTCGGCCCGCTCGTCGGCGGTTGGCTCGCCACCGATGTCAGCTGGCGATGGGCCTTCTGGCTCAACATCCCGTTCGGCCTGATCGCGCTCGGTCTCGCGCTCGCGTTCATGCCGGAAACCCGCGATCCCAAGCTGCGCCGCGGCGCCGATGTGCTCGGCACGCTGCTCGCGACCGCCGGTCTGGCCGCGATCGTCTTCGGCCTGGTCGAGTCGTCCCAATACGGCTGGGTACGCCGGGACGACGGCAGCCTGTCCCCCGTGATCGTCGCGCTGGTCGGCGGTCTGGTGCTGATGGCGATCTGGGCCGTGGTCGAACGCGCCCGGGAGCGGGCCGACAAGGTCGTGCAGACCCACCTCGGCCTCTGGCGCATCGGCAACTTCCGCAACGGTGCGATCGCATCGTTCGTCATCACCCTCGGCGAGTTCGGCATGTTGTTCACGATGCCGTTGGTGCTCCAGGGCGCGATGGGCTATGACCCGCTCGGCACCGGCTGGCTGATGATGGTCCTGGCGATCGGCACCTTTGTGATGTCGGCGGGAGTTCCCCAGTTGGCCAAGCGGCTCGGCAATCGCGCCGTGGTGCGGATCGGCGTACTACTTGAGGCCATCGCCGTCGCCGGCATCGCTTTCGTCCTGCCCGGAGGGTTCTGGCCGCTGGCCCTCTGCCTGTTCGTCTATGGCCTCGGCGTCGGCATGGCCACCGCGCAGGTCACCAACGTGATGCTCGCCGAGGTGCCGGTCGGTCTGTCGGGCGAGGCCTCGGGCCTCCACACGACCGTCCGCCAGCTCGGGTCGGCGGTGGGTGTCGCGGTGCTCGGCGGCCTGCTGATCACGATGCTCACCAGCGGGACCGAAACGCGCATGATCGCAGCGGGCGTGCCCGAGCCGGTGCGTGCCCCGGTTTCGGAGGCCGTGCACGGCTCGATCGGCGCGGCGATCCCGTCCCTGCAGGCCAATCCGCAGACTGCTGCGGCAGCCGACGCCGCCGCCGACGCGCTCGTCCACGCGGCCAAGATCTCGACCGGAGTCGCGGCCGGCATTCTCGGCCTGGGCTTCCTGGCCACGCTCGGGCTGACCGATGTCTCCGAGGCCGAACGCCGACGCCGTCGTGGCGAGTCCGAGGACGAACTGATCGCCGAGGACCTCAGGCGGCCCGCCAGCGAGGCCGGTCCGCACCGGGAGTGAGTCGGCAGACCATCGGCGTACCGGTATCGGTCGTGCCCACGGCCCCCTCCGGGGAGCAATACGCACCGGGCGAGACCTGCCGATAGGTGCCGTCGGCATCGGGCGTACCCGCCGGGCGGGGCGTCCGGTTCGGTCTCGGCTCCGGGGTGGCAGCGACGGGCGCCCGGCTCGGCGTACGCCCGGCCTGCGGCGGGGGTTCGGTGCCGTCCGGCAGAGGTTCGGCGGGGCAGGTGGCGAGGATGCCGGCGAGTACGCCGTGTTCGGCCGTGGTCACGGTGAGTTGATAGCGCTGTTTGACCGCAACCTGGCGGGCGGCGTACGCACAGTGGGCCGAGGGAGCAGGTGGCAGCCACCGGCTCGCATCGCTGCTGGCCTTGGCCCGATTGTGGGTCGCCAGCGTCGCCACGAGCACCAGCGGGTCGTTGGCGAAGTCCTGCCGCCGCTCCGGGGACCAGCCCGACGCACCGGATGCCCAGGCGTTGCCGAGCGCGACCACGTGGTCGATGTCGACCTGATCGCGCGTGACCGGCAGGGACTCACCGGAATAGCGGTCGTGCAGGATCCCCGACTCGACCCGGCAGTCGTTCGATCCCGCGCGGAACACGATCTCCGTCAGGTCCCGCGCCAGGGTGTCGTTGCGGCTGTCGCACCCGTTGCGATCGAAGTCGAACCCGTTGAAGTTGAACAACCGCGCGTCATAGCCCGCCGGGGGCGGCGCATCGCTGATGGTCAGGGCTGCCAGGGCGGAGGTGACCGGATTCCCCGGCGAGCCGGTCGCCGGCTGCCCGCCGGCGGTCTGGGGCGTACCCGACGAAGACGGACGCAGAAGGTACGCCGCAGCGCCCGCGCCCAGGACCAGCACCACGACCATCGCGACCACCAGAAGCCACCGACGTCGCCGGCGGGGAGCCGGGGACGGTAGCGGCGGGGGGACAGACGTCGAACCGCCCGCGGATCCGAACGAAGACGGACCCGCGGGCGGCACGGAGAAGGGCGATCGACGCCCGGGCGGGAGGTCGAACGGTGACCCGGTCACTCAGTCGAGATAGTCGCGCAGAACCTGCGAGCGCGACGGGTGCCGCAGCTTCGACATCGTCTTGGACTCGATCTGGCGGATCCGCTCGCGGGTCACGCCATAGACCTTGCCGATCTCATCGAGCGTCTTGGGCTGACCGTCGGTGAGGCCGAAGCGCATCGAGACGACACCGGCCTCGCGCTCGGACAGGGTGTCGAGCACGTCGTGGAGCTGCTCCTGCAGGAGGGTGAAGCTCACCGCATCCGCCGGCACAACAGCCTCGGAGTCCTCGATCAGGTCGCCGAACTCGGAGTCGCCGTCCTCACCCAGCGGGGTGTGCAGCGAAATCGGCTCGCGACCATATTTCTGGACCTCGACGACCTTCTCCGGCGTCATGTCGAGCTCCTTGGCGAGCTCCTCCGGGGTGGGTTCGCGACCCAGGTCCTGCAGCATCTGGCGCTGGACACGGGCCAGCTTGTTGATGACCTCGACCATGTGGACGGGGATGCGGATCGTGCGGGCCTGGTCGGCCATCGCGCGGGTGATGGCCTGCTTGATCCACCACGTCGCATAGGTCGAGAACTTGTAGC
>CAZEVN010000066.1:0-19638 GCA_964515145.1 uncultured Enemella sp. | reverse complement strand
GGCGGCGACTCGGGCGTCACCCTGCGCTATCTCAAGCGCGACAAGTCCTATCGCCTGCGCGACTATCTGCTGAGCCGCGCGCACGGCCACCACACCACGGTCGCCGAATCCGACACCCGCCCCCGAGCCTCCGTCCTCGAGGACCTGTCCAGCGCCGACCGCATCCTGGTGCGCATCCAGCCCCAACAGCTGATCATCGGCCTGCTGACCTCGCTCGAATTCCTCATCTCCGTGCTGGTGCTGCTCGCCTTCATGGTGACCGCCTGGCGCTTCGGCTGGGGACTGGCCGGCCTCGGCGCGATCGTGCCCTTCGCCATGGGCGTCTTCGGGCTCGTCAGCCGCCGCGTCCTGACCCAGTTCAACTACACCCTCGCCGAGACCGGAGGCGTACGCCCGCCCTCCGGTCCCCAACCCGACACACCCGACTCCCCTTCTCCGCACCGCGCCACCGGCCTGCGCATCACGCGCGGGCTGACCAACCTCACCAGCCAGTCGGTGCCGCTGGACCGGGTGCAGGGGGTCCGCATCCGGCAGTCCTGGCTCTGGCGCCGGCTCAAGCTGCATCGGGTCGACATCAGCGTGCTCGGCTATGGCGAGGGCGACAACAACAATCAGCACGGTTCGACGATGCTGTTCCCGGTCGCCACCACCGAGCAGGTGCGGATCGCGATGGCCTATCTCCTGCCCGATGCCCACGACGAATCCGTCGAGCTGCAGCCGGTGTCACCGCGGGCTGTCTGGCTCCGGCCACTGACCTTCCGGACGCTGCGCTGGGGGGCGAACGACCGCGTCGCCATCAGCGAGGGCGGCCTCCTGGTGTTCGTGCGCGACACCGTGCCCCATGCCAAGACGCAGTCGGTGCGGCTCACCCAGGGCCCGCTGCAGCGCCGCCTGGGGCTGGCCAGCGTCCACATCGACACCACGCCCGGACCGGTCGCCTTCACGATCCCCCACCTGCCCAGTGATACGGCGCGGGTTGTGCTCAACCGACAATTGCCGCTGGCGGCGGACGCCCGACGCCACGGATTGACCGGCGCTCGATAAGGTCGAACCCATGACTTCACGACCGGTTCTCGGCATCGACATCGGTGGTTCCGGCATCAAGGGCGCGCCGGTGGATCTCACCGTCGGCGATTGGGCGACGGAGCGCCTGCGCATCCCGACGCCCGACAAGTCGACCCCCAAGAACGTGGCCAAAGTGGTGAAACAGATTGTGGATCACTTCGCCGACGTGATCGGCGAGGATGGCCCGATCGGCATCACGGTCCCGGCTGTGGTGATGCACGGCGTCACCCGCTCGGCCGCCAACATCGACAAGGCCTGGATCGATTTCCCGATCGAGCAGCTGTTCGCCGACACCATCGGCCGTCCCGTCTCCGTCGTCAACGACGCCGACGCGGCCGGGGTGTGCGAGGCCCAGTTCGGGGCTGCCAAGGACCAGGCCGGACTCGTCCTCATGACCACCCTCGGCACCGGCATCGGCACCGCTCTCATCCACAACGGCACGCTGATCCCGAACATCGAGCTCGGCCATATCGAGGTCGACGGCAAGGACGCCGAGACCCAGGCCAGCTCGGGGGTGAAGGACAAGCTCGGGCTGTCGATGAAGGAATGGATTCCCCGGATCCAGCGCTACTACGAGACCGTCGAGCAGCTCATCTGGCCCGACCTGATCATCGTCGGCGGCGGCATCTCGCGGGAGTCCGAGCGCTTCCTGCCGAAGCTCACCCTCAACACCCGCATCGTGCCCGCGGCCTATCACAACCGGGCCGGCATCATCGGCGCCGCGTGGCTCGCCCGCGATCGCCAGCTCCACCCCCAGCCTCTCGACTCGACGTCAACACCCGACGCCACCACCACCTGAGCCGGGCGTACGCCGGCAGCACAACCAGAACAAGGAGCACGCATGACCACGATCCCGACCCTCTCCCTGCGCAGCGGCGGCGCGATGCCGCAGGTCGCCCTCGGCACCTGGCCGATGGTCGGCGATGAGGTCGAGCGCGCCACCGCGAGCGCGCTCGAGATCGGCTATCGCCACATCGACACGGCCGAGAACTACGAGAACGAGGACGGGATCGGTCGCGCCATCGCCGCCTCGGGGATCGACCGCGGCGACATCTTCGTCACCACGAAGTTCAACCGCAAGTGGCACGGTGACGCCGCGGGCGGCCTGCAGGGCAACCTGGAGCGACTCGGCCTCGACTATGTCGACCTCGCCCTCATCCACTGGCCCAACCCCGACCAGGACCTCTATGTGAAGGCCTGGGAAGGGCTCATCGAGCTCCAGCGGCAGGGCCTCGCCCGTGCGATCGGCACCTCCAACTTCAAGGCCGCCCACATCGACCGGCTGATCGCCGAAACCGGTGTGGTGCCGGAGGTCAACCAGATCGAGATGCATCCCTACTATGACCGCGCGGCCGAACGCGCGTATCACGCCGAGAAGGGCATCATCACCGAGGCCTGGAGCCCGCTCGGCCGCGACAACGGCCTGCGCGGGGAGGCGATCGTCGGTGAGCTGGCCGAGAAATACGGCAAGACCGCCGGCCAGATCATCCTGCGCTGGGATGTCGAACTCGGCGTCGCCACCGCACCCAAGTCCGGCAACCCCGGCCGTCAGCGTGAGAACCTCGAGATCTTCGACTTCTCCCTGACCTCCGACGAGGTCGAGGCGCTGTCGGCGCTCCGGGCCGGTCCCCAGGCCGACCCGATGATGGATTCCGACACGTTCGGTCACTGATCAGCTGAGGCGACCATGTCCGCACCAGGATTCCCGGGACCGCCCGGTTCTTTTCCCCCTCCGCCACTGCCGCGGCGGGGTTCTGTGGGCATGGTCGTCTCGATCGTGGCGGCGGCGACGGCCGTCGTGGCGCTGCTCGGCGTTCTTGCCTGGAACTTCCTGATCTCTCCCGTCCCGGCGGGGCCGGGGCCCCGCCCGACACCGTCCCCGAGCACCACCACCATCGGGCCGGACCCCACGGCCGACCCGACCCCGGATCCGACTCCGACAACCGAGCCGACCCCGACGCCGACTCCCGAGCCGACGCCGACTCCGGAACCCCCGCCCGAGCCGCCGACGTTCCCGGCCGGTTCCAACGCCTGTCCCAAGGAATTCGCCCCCGAGGGTGGGATCAGCGAGTCTGCGGTCGGCAACAACGTGACGTCGTGCCCGTTCGCTGAGCAGGTACGCCTGGCGTACGGGCGGCAGCCACTCCGCAACACCACCGTCGACATCCTGGCCCACAGCCCGGTGACCGACATCACCTACAACCTCACGTGCGTCGGCGACCGCCTCGTCACCTGCCAGGGCGGCCAGAACGCCGTCGTGCACCTGCGCTGAGCCGATGATGCGCGTACTCCCCCGCCGCCGCCTGGCATCGCTGTCGACTGTCACCGTGATCCTCGCCCTGACCGGCTGCTCGCTCCTGCCTGCCGGCCCCGGCTCCTCGCCTTCGCCCACGGTCACGGCCACAGCTCCGCTGCCACGGACGTCTTCCGCCGCTGCATCCACCAGGGTTCCCTCGCACACCCCGACTCCCGCGACAGCATCCGCGAGTGCCCCGAAGACCTCGCTCCCCGAACCGTCGACCGGATCCGAGGATCGACTGCGGACCAGCTTCGCAGCCCTCCCGGACGCGGCTGCGGTGTCGATCGCGATCGTCGCGGTGGGCTCGAACGCGAAGCCGATCCAGTTGGGCGAAGCCGGATCCCCCGTCGCGTGGTCGACTGCCAAGGTGCCGCTGGCCATCGCCGTCGAACGCGGCTCCCGCGCTGAGTCTCTCCGGCCGACCATGCGACGCGCCATCACCGCCTCCGACAACGATGCGGCGCTCGAGCTCTGGCGAGCCCTTGGTGCGCCCGAGGCGGCGGGCCGGGCCACCGACCGGGTACTGCGTGACTTCGGTGATGCGACCACGACGACCCAGACGGAACAGGTCCGTCCGCCCTACACCCCGTTCGGCCAGACCCGTTGGAGTGTCGGCGACCAGGCCCGCTTCGCCGCCCATCTGCCCTGTCGCGCCGAGGCGGCGCCTGTCTATTCCGCCATGGGCCAGGTCATCACCGATCAGCGCTGGGGCCTGGGCCGCATTCCCGACTCCCGGTTCAAGGGCGGCTGGGGGCCTTCGTCACGGGGCTATCTGGTCCGCCAGCTCGGGGTCATCGACACCCCGAAGGGCCAGGTTGCGGTGGCGATCTCCACCGACGCCGGGAGCTTCGAGGCAGGCACGGCCACTCTCTCCCGGGCCGCGCGCTGGCTCCAGGCCGAACAGGACCACCTACCCGCCGGTCGCTGCTGAGAGGAGCTGCACGACCTCAGGTCAGGAAGTGGGAGTGGAACGTCAGCCGATGGGGCCCGACGAAGACGACACCGCCGGGAGCCAGCGCCAGTGGCTGGCCGGGCGCAATCTGGAACGGACTCTGGCCGGGTTGCTGGATCCAGGTGCCCATCGCCGATCGGAGGTCTTCGACCAGGACGTCCCAATCCCGCAGCCTGATCGCGACATGGGCCCGACTGATCGACCGATCCGGACCGAGGACGAGTTCGCGTACGCGCTTGCCGTCAACCTCCGGCAATACGCGCGGGTCCCTGCCCAGCACATAGTCGGCGTCCAGGGTGAAGGTGGCCTGCGAGTCAAGGATGAGTACGCCAACCGCTGGCCGGGGCTCCCGCACCAGGACATGCGACACCTGGGCCATGCCGAGACCGCACCACGCACAGTGCGCGGCGTGGGGATGGTTGAAGTGTCCGCGGGCGCACCGCAATCCGGCCACGGTCGCCGTCTCGCGGGCCTGCGAGCCTTGGCCGACAGGAAGAGGTGCAGCCACCGGTGGCCGCTGCACGTTCACGAGGGAGACCGCCTCGAAATCGGGTTTGACCCGGGAGGAGGCTGCCGCAGCGCGGCCCTTCTCGGGTTCCTCCGGCGAAGAAGTCGCTGGACCTGCCGGTGCGGGTGATTCCGGCTCGGAGACCTCCGCGCGTTTCCACACCACGTCGATCCCGGCGGCCGGCACCGCTCCTTCGACGAGATGACTCCAGCCGGTCGGCGCGTCCGGCGCGCCCAGCCGCAGACCTGACCGCGGCAACGGAAAATAGGTCGCCTCGGGGTCGGGGCCGGTGGCCGCGATCTCACGTTCGGCGACCCCGGCGAGGACGACCCGGGCGTCCCCGCACACCCAGGCCCGACCGAAGTCGGTGCCCAGGACGACGGCGGCGAGCGAGAGCCCCGGATTCTCCCCGGCCAGGTGGACGAGATGCTCAACCGGGACCTGGCCCGGGGTCTTGTGGGCGGCCACCACCAGGCCGCGCACGAGTCCTTCGATGTCGGCACCCTCGGGTCGAGCGAACCAGACCACGAGCCCGGCCACGCGCAGCGCGACGCCCGAGCCTTCGACCAGCCGGACCGCTGGCGTACCCCGCTCGCTCATCGCCCCACCGCCTCGGTGAGCGCATCCGCGAACTCGGCAGCGGTCGCCGGCCGCTGATCGCGGTCGGCATGCAGCCCACGACGCACGATCTCGGCGACCTGCGGATCGGCGATCGTCACCGTGGGGGTCATCGACAACAGGTGGCGCAACGCCAGGGTGAGATTGGTGGCGGGCAGGTGAGGAAACGGATCCGTCCCCGTCAGCGCCCGCTGCAGGGTCGCCGCCAGCCCCCAGATATCGGACGCCCGCCCGGCGGGGAGACCGCGGGCGACACCAGGTTCCATATAGGCCATCGTGCCGATCGGGCCCAGTCCGGTCACGGTCGCGCCCGGCGTGAGTCGTTGGGCGAGTCCCAGGTCGGAGAGCACCGCCGCGGGCGGAGGCGCCGGCTCGGCCTCACCGCCCAGTTGCACGACCAGCACATTCGCGGGCTTGATGTCGCGATGGGCCACGCCGAGCTCGTGCAGCGTGTGGGCGCCGCGGGCGGCGTCGGCCACGGCCCGGACGATATCGCGCGCCTCCATCCTGTCGGCGCAGTCGGCTAGGGAGCCGTGGGCGTGATATTCGGCCGCATAGAACAGGGTTCCGTCCTGGTGGCCCGCATCGAGGAGCCGGACGAGATAGGGCGATCCGGCCGAGGCGAACAGCTTGAGCTCGTTCACCATGCGCTGGAACGCATCACCCGTCGCCTGGGCCGTGAGCACCTTGACCGCACAGACTTCGTCGGCCACCTCGAGCCGCGCCGGCGTACGCGCCAGCCAATAGGTCCCATAGTTGCCCGAGCCGAGTTCGCGAACGAACTCATAGTCAGCGATCCGTTTCTTCACGTGTGTCCCCCTCTTCACGAGCGTAGTCGGCGACCGCATCGACCGATTCGCGGCTCAGTGAGCGATGCCGATCGAAGCCGGTGCCGGCGATCACGTGGCGATAGCGGTGGGCGAGCCAGAGCCCGGTGAAAAGCACCACGGTCGAGCCAACGGCGAACACCTGGAGTGGGCGATCGGTGTGGAGCTGCGGCAGGAAGATGATGGTGGTGACGACCTCCCCGGCAGCGAGTACGCCGACGAAGGCAGCCAGCGCACGGGTCGAGATGGCGGCGGCGAAGGCCGAACCCAGCGGAGCCATCCACACCACGACGGGCACCGACGCGAGCCAGAGCCCGAAGAGGTCGAACCGGCCGGAAGCGAGCTCCCCCGGCGGGACCGCCCGGGAGCCCATCCCCACGACCCAGCCGTCGGCGACACGAGTGAGGAGCATGCCCTGGCCGAACCCGAGATAGATGAGGCCGCTGAGGGAGATGGCGGCCATGATAGGGACCGAAGTGGGTACGCCGACCCGCGGCTCCAGACCCAACAGGACCACAGCCACCAGATAGAACAACACGTCGGCACCGGAACCGACCTGGGCGGTCACGAAGCCGCCGAGGAGCCCGGCGACCACCAGGAGCGCAACGGTGCGGGGGGTGCGCTCGAGCTGCGGTCGGATCTCGCGCAGGGGCACGCGCGAGCCCAGGAACACAATGGTCGCCATGCACAGCACCAGCAGCGAGAAGCCGACCTTGACATAGGGCCCGGGCAGGACCGTGGGCCAGAACGGCCGGGTCCGGTCGGAGAACACGGTGATCGACACCAGAAAGCTGACGAGCGCGGTCGGGGTGATCACGGCGAGCGCGAGCCGATCGACCGCCCGCCGGCGGATGACGATGATGATCGACGCCACCCCGAGACCGACGATCTGGATGCACAACGCGAAGGTGCGGGCGACCTCGGCCGGAATGTGGAGGACCTTGGTGAACACCGGGAAGGCGACGGCACCGCTGCTCTGCGGAGTCGAGCCGCCGATGAACGAGCCGAAGATCATCGTTACGGTCGCGACCCAGTTGTCGAGCACGCGCGGCCACAGGCCGAAGGCGGTCACCAGGACGAGCCAGGTCAGGGTCACCGTCGCGGAGACCCCATAGCCCAGGCGCTTGCGTCGCCGCTCGAGGCGGGCCCGATGATCGGCGGCCTCCTCGACGAACGCGAGATCCATCAGACGACCCGATCCATCAGACCACCCGCCCGCCGCGATAGCGCCAACGGGGCGCGAGCACGCGAATCGGCCCGTTCACGAAGACCCACATGATGAGCCAGGTCGATACGAAATGCCACCAGCCCACCGCGTCGAGCGGGAAGCCCAGCAGCCACGTCACCCCGAACAGCACCGCGCCCTCGTTGATGATCGTCAGCAACCCGAACAGCGCGGGCCAATCCTTCTCCCACCGCAGCTGCATCAGCGCGTGATAGGCCAGCTCCCACAGCGTCCCCAGCACACCGACGATCCCGAGGACGCGGAGGCCGGCGAGAAGCAGATCCGGGTACGCCGTCCCCGCCCCGAGTGCCACCGGCAGCATGAGCAGCAGCGTCCACGGCACCCCGGTGATCACGAGCAGGAACCATCGGGTCTGGATCCGGCCCATCAGCGTCGGGGTCATGGCGCCACTCCTCTCGCCCAGCGCCACCATTGGCCGATGCTGCGCCCCGGCCCGAATTTGGCCGCGAAGCCCTGGCGCACCAGGTCGTCGGAGATCTGTTGGGCGACATATTGGAGACCCAGGAACGAGTCCACGGGGGCGTACGGGCCACCCAGCGTGGCCGATCCCGACGCATAGATCCGGCCGGGCTCATGGCGGGTGCCGGTGACCTCGAAGTGGTTCGACACATCGAGACGGCCCATCGGATTGCGACCGGCACCGCCGTGATCGAGCAGGTCGGCCAGGAGCTGTGACTGCTTCAGGTCGGCGACGAGCCCGGTGGCGTCGATGATGACGTCGGCTTCGAGGGGTACGCGCTGCCCGTCGGGGGTGGCGATGGTCGTGAGGATGCCGGTCGGACCTCGTTCGACGCTCTGCACGGTGCCGACTGCGGCGCGATAGACACCGCTGGCCCGCGCCCGATCGAGCTGGTTGTCCCAGTCCTTGCGGTGAGGAGTGTTGGTGCCACCCATGGCCTTGATGAAGTCCGCCCGCTCCTGGCCGGTCAGTCGCTCGAGCTTTTCCTTGAGCGTCCCGCCCCACGCGGCCTTGGAATAGTTGAACGCCTGATAGCTGAAGCCGTTCTTCGCCTCGCGGCGGAAGGTGATCGGCCCGGTCGAGCCGTCCCGCCAGGTCCGGAAGAGGTGCAGGACCTCGATGCGGGCACCATGCCGCTCGTGCTCGTCGAGCAGTCGTTGGAGGATGCGCGACCCGACGATCCCAGCCCCACGCACGAGCACGCGCCCACCCCGGCCACGCAGCCGCTCATAGACATGTTCGTGGGGCTCATAGGCGTTCACGACACTCGTGAAATCCCTGGTCCGCTCGCGATAGTCCTGCAGGTCGGGGGTGAAGTTGACGCCCGGATAGCCCACCCCGACATGGACCCAACGGCAGCGCAGCGCCACCCGCCGGGTCGGCCCCCAGCCGTCCGGGGGCGTGACCAGGACGACATAGCCGCCGGCGGCGTGCCGGCGTACCATCCGGGCCCGGCCCGGCTGCAGCATCCGGTCCCAGCCGATGCGCTCCGCCTCGCGCGTCGTCGCGCGGAACACCTGCCCGGCGCGCGGGGTGAAATAGTCGGCGAGGATCGGCTCCGTCGTGACCCCGAGGATCGGTTTCAGGGACTTCTCCGCCCAGGCCTCGGTGAAGGCATAGCTCGGGAAGCCCCAGAGATTGTCGGGGCAGGAAGCCGAATCGGAGCGGATGCGCTCGTGGTCGGGGATCTGCGAGTTGGCGGCGAGTCGCCGATAGGTCTCCCACGGGTTGGGGGACTGGGTGACGACGCGGAGATTCTCGGGGGCCACCCCATAGATCCGGAGCCGGTCGATCAGCGAGAACGAGCCGAAGCCGCCACCGATGGAGACGAGCGGATAGGCCGCCATGGGGATACCGGCCCGCGCCAGCATGTCGTCGGTCCAGACCGACGTGCCACGCAGCTCATCGGTGAGGTCGCCGGCCATCAGGGCAACCAGGCGGCGAGCGCGACGGCGGCCGACAGTCGTTGGGAGCGGTCGACCAGGACCAGCGCGATGAGAGCGAGGCAGATCGCCACCACCGCCCAGGCCGCGACCATGATGACCTTCCGACGGGAGTCGCCGTCGTCGTGATGGGTGACCGACTGGCTCGGCGGCCCGGCCGGGGGGATCGGCGCGCCGAAGGAGGCGTGCGGGCCGGCGAGCGAGACCGGGTGGGGCGGGTTGGCTGCGGGCCGGTGGACAGCCCGGTCGGGGATGATCGTGGCGTCGACCACAGGCGTACGCCCGGCTGCATCTGCGGGTCCGGTGTATTTCCCCGGGGCAAGCCCCAGCTGCGTACGCGCTGCCCGCAGCGCTCGGGCGAACTCCGCACACGAGGGCGGCCGCATGCCCGGGTCCTTCGCGAGGGCCGCGGCGACCAGGTCGGCGATCGGCGCGGGGACGCCCCACTGGGTCAGGTGCGGTGCCGGCTCGGCGGCAATGCGATGGAGCAGGCTGAGGATGGACGTATCGGAGGTCCGGACGAACGACGGTTGGCCGGTGATGAGGGCGAACAGCGTCGACCCGACCGAATAGACATCGCTCACCGGAGTCGGATCGGCGCCGGCGATGAGCTCGGGAGCCATATGGGCCGGCGATCCCGTGAGCATGCCGGTCGCGGTCACCGAATCGTCAGGGCCCATGCGGGCAATGCCGAAATCAGCCAGCTTGGGCGTGCCATAGCCATCGATCAGGATGTTGGCGGGCTTGATGTCCCGGTGCAGGATCCCGGCCGCATGGGCCGTCTCCAGCGCGCCGCAGATCTCGACGATCATTTCGGTGGCTTCCTGCCAGCTCAGGCGCGCACCGTTCGACAGGCGATCACCGAGCGAGCCCTTCGAGCAGAACTCCATCAACAGATAGGGCACGCCGTCGGCGGTGGAGCCCTGGGCATACACATCCACGATGTTGGGATGACCACTCAGTCGGCCGATGGCCCGCGCTTCCCGGGCGAACCGGGCGCGGGTCTCCTCGTCGAGGTCCACGTTCGCCAGGACCTTGACGGCCACGGTCCGATTGAGGTCGGATTCCTCCGCCCGATAGACCTTGCCGAAGGCTCCCTGGCCGATCTGCTCCGCACCGGCCACACCCGGCACCCCGATATCCCCCCGCATGGGGATTATCATCTCCATAAGCCGGGGTCACGACCATAGGCGGATGGTTAACCTGGTGGTAACCGGCGGGCGTACTCTTGTCCGCAGCTCGAAACCAGCGGGCGATAGAAATCCTCACGTCGATCTCGCTCACGTCTGGAAGACCCATGAGAGTTGCCCTGGTTCTGGGCGCCGCGCTCGTCCTGCTCACTGCGTGCGGCAGCGCACCCTCAGCAGAAGTGCCTCCGGCCAGCCCCGAAGTCGCTCCCGGTTCGCGCGCCACGCCCCTTCGCCGACCGTCGTCATCGCCGCAACCGCCGACCCGGATCGACGCCGAACGGCTGGCGGGCGGCTTCCGGACCCTCGCCGCTTCCTATCCCGGCGAGCTCGCGATCACGGTGGCACCCGTCGGCGGCGGGGAAGCAATGGAATTCGGCACTCTCACCGAGCCGGTGGCCTGGTCGACCATGAAGGTGCCCATCTCGATCGCCGCCCTACGCAACGACACCCGCGGATCCCTGAGGCGGTCCATGCGGGCGGCCATCACGTGGTCCGACAACGACTCGGCGATGGTGCTCTATTCGTCGCTCGGCTCATCAGCCCGGGCCCAGTCGGCTGTCGACAAGGTGCTCCAGGACTTCGGCGATCCCAACACCAGCCTGATCGATACCGGGGGCAATTTCGGCGAGTCCCGGTGGGAGCTGGCCGACCAGGTCCGGTTCGCGGGTGAGCTGCCCTGTCACCCCGATGCGGGAGCCGTCTATGAGGCCATGGCGGAGATCGAGGACGAGCAGAGCTGGGGACTGGGCATCTTCCCCGACGCCCATTTCAAGGGCGGTTGGGGTCTCTCCGACCAGGGCACTCTCGTGCGGCAGATGGGCGTGATCGAGACCGCGAAGGGCGATGTCGCCGTGGCGCTCGCCTACGACTCGGACGACTCGGATGAGGCGGGATTCGTGGTCCTGACCGAGGTCGCCCAGTGGCTCGCCCGAAATTCCGACGCCCTGCCGGCCGGGCTTTGCCCGGGCGCGCCGCCACGGCCGGCAGCCACGGCCACGGCACCTCTGAAGACCTGGACCCCGGAGCCGACCCGTCCTCAGCCGAGCGCAACGTCGACGAAGGGCTGAAAACACACCCGGTGGGGACCGAGGAACACGATGGTCTCCCCTGTCAGGGTGAAGGGCCGCCCGGGGTGCAGCTGGATCGGTGCCTCGCCGGGCACCTCGACCCAGGTGCCGATGCCCGAGCCCAGATCCTCGACGTGCACGCCGTCGTCACCGACCCGGATGGCCGCGTGAACGCGACTGATCGAGCGATCCTTCGCGAGGACCACTTCGCGTACCCGAATCCCGTCCACCCCCTCCCCCAGGTGCGGTGAGCGGCCGAGCACATAGTCGGCGTCGAGGGTGAAGGCGGAGCGACCGTCGACGACGAGTACGCCGGGACTGCGCCTGGCCGGTTCGGTCCTCGGTTCATCACGGACCGGCCCATGAGCCGTGCCGAGCGGGGTGCCATGGACGTGGAGTTGCTCGCTCGGATCCCACACCACGGAGATGCCCGAGGCGGGTACGGCACCCTCGATCAGGTGGCTCCACGCCGTCGGGGCCGTGGCGTCCCCCATCCGGACCGCGAAACGTGGGAGCGGGAAATAGGCGTGTTGGGGGCTCGGGCCGAGGGCCGCGATCACGCGACGTTCGGCGACGCCGTCGATCGTGATGTGGGCGTCACCACAGACCCAGGCCTGACCGAACTCCGAGCCCAGGGCGACCACGGCCAGGGCGAGGCCCGGGGTATTGTGAGCCAGATCGGCCAGATGGCTCTGCGGCAGGCCGCCGGAATCGCGGGCTGCGGCGATGAGGTTGCGAACGAGCAGGGTCGGGTGTTCGTGCGGGGCGGGGTCGAACCAGGCGATGATGCCGGCAGTACGCAGGGCGATGCCGGTGCCGGGAGCGATGCGGACGGCCGGGGTGCTCATGGGCGGGCCTCACTGAGAACGTCGGCGAACTGGGCTGCGCTCGCGGGGCGTTGCGAACGATCCGGGGCGAGGCTCGCGTGGACCAGGTCGGCCAGCGCCGGGTCTTCGATCCGGATGACCGGCTGGTGCGATCCGAGCTGGACGAGAGCCTGCCCGAGGTCGGTGGTGGGAAGGTCCGGGAACGGCGTCGTGCCGGTGAGCACCTGATGGAGCGTGACCGCCAGGCTCCAGAGATCGGTGGCGGGGCCGGCGGGGAGGCCGCGGACGAGATCGGGCTCGAGGTATGCCAGCGTGGCCGAGGGGTCGAGGCCCGTGACGATCGCACCGGGGGCGAGCACGTGGGCCAGGCCCGGATCGGTGAGCACGGAGCGCACCGGGCCGGTGATGCGCGCCGGCGCGGCGATGGGCGGTGGGTCGGCCGGGGCGAGGGGATGGTTCGGCGCGACGAAGTCCTCGAGCAGGTGGTGGATATGGGCCGAGCGGGTGGACGGTTTTGAGGGCCGGAGCGGGGAGACCCGGGGCGCGGCTTCGCCACGCGACTGGGAACAGCCCATGAGCAGGACGTTACTCGGCCGGATATTGCGATGGACGAGGCCATGGTTGTGGAGCGCGTGGGCGGCCCGCGCGGCCTCGGCGATGGCCCGGATCACGGTCGTGGAATCCAGCCTCCCCGCGTGCTGGGCGATCGATCCGTTCGGCTGGAACTCGCTGGCGAAGAAGAGAGTCGGCCCCTCCTGGCCCGCGTCGAGAAGACGCACGAGATGGGGCGTACCCACCGCGGCGAACCGCCGGAGCTCCGTGACCAGGCGTTCGGCCGCGTCACCGCTGGCCTGGACGGCGAGCACCTTGAGCGCACAGAACTCGTCATCGAGTCCGAGTCGTGCCGGCGTCCGCGCCAGCCAGTAACTGCCGCCATTGCCCGAACCGAGCTCGCGTACAACCTCGTAGTCCGCGATTCGTTTCACGTGAATCCTCCGGGTGCGCACGGCGTGGCCGGGTCCAGTCAATCGCACGGAGGCGTGTGGCGGGGCGTGAAATGCAGGATTGCCGGTGGACCGGGCTCAGCGGAAGATGCGGAGCTCTCTGGCCTGATCCGTCAGTTGCTCACGGAAATCGGGATGGGCGATGGCGATGAGCTGTTCGGCCCTCTCGGCAAGGGACTTGCCGCGCAGCTTGGCGGTGCCGAACTCGGTGCAGACATAGCTGACGTCATTGCGCAGCGTCGTGATCTGGGTGCCGGCCGGGTGGGTGGGCACGATCGTGGAGAGGGTCCCGCCCTTGGCTGTGGCGGGGACGGCGATGATCGAGTGACCGCCTTTGGAGATATTGGCCGCGCGGACGAAGTCGAACTGCCCGCCCGAACCGGAATAGGTGACGGGCCCGATCCCCTCGGAGGCGCACTGGCCGAACAGGTCGATCGCCATCGTCGAGTTGATCGAGTGGAGATTGTCGTTGAGCCCGGCCAGCGCCGGCGCGTTGACCTCATCGACCGGCCGCATCTCCAGCGAAGGGTTGCGGTGCATCCAGCGATAGAGGTCCTGGGAGCCCAGTGCGAAGGTCGCGATGGCCTTGCCGCGATTGACGTTCTTGTTCATGTTGGTGACGACGCCGGCGGCGGTGAGCTTGTGGGGTCCGTCGCCGAGCATTTCGGTGTGGAGACCGAGGTCATTCTTGGTCATCAGCTGGCCGACGACCGCGTCCGGAATGCCGCCGATCCCGATCTGGAGAGTCGCACCATCCGGGATGAGGTCGGCGACGTTGCGCGCGATGGCACGTTCGACGTCACCGATTTTCGATGGCGGCAACGCAACGATGGGGTGCTGCGAGTCCACGACCGCAGCCACCCGGGAGACGTGCACGTGGCAATTGCCATAGGTGAACGGCAGATCGGGGTTGACCTCGAGAACCACAGTGCGCGCATGGGCGGCGGCCGCGAGCGTGTAATCCGTGCTGACTCCGAGCGCGAAGAACCCGTGCTCGTCCATCGGTGAACATTGGGCGAACACCGCATCGCACGCGAGCTGGCCCGAGCGGATCAGCCCCGGCAGGTCCGAGAAGTGGGCCGGGACGAAGTCGGCCCAGCCCTGGTTCACGGCCTTCCGGCTGGCGCCACCGACGAAGGCCGTTGAGTGCCGCACGTGCTGGGACGTCTCCGGATCGAAGTAGCCATAGGCCTTCAGCGCGAGCAGCTGGAACACCGTGACGTCGTTGAGGTCCTGCCGACGATCCGAGAGGGCCTCCAGCAGCGTAGGGGGTTCGCCCGCGCCGATCGGGACGATCACCGTGTCGCCGCTGCGGACCTGCGCCACGGCGTCGGCCGGGGAGACGAGCTTCTTTGCGTACGCCTGCTGCACGGACATTCCGACCTCCTGCTGTCGAACAGCGGTGATCCTAGCGACGGCGGAGCGGGGTGCGACAGCTGGTCAGAGCACTGTGGCGAGCGCCACGAGAGCCCGGTCACTGTGGGGCGGACCGATGAGGCTCACACCGACGGGCAGCCCCCCAGCAGTGCGCAGCGGCAGTGAGACGGCTGGAAGCCCGGCCAGGGAGGCGAGGCAGGTCAGGTTGTGGGTGGCGATGCGGGCGGCGGCGTACGCCCCGGGGGTGTCGCGGCGCGGTGGCACGCTCGATGCCGACGGCACGATCAGGACATCATCGCCGACGAGCGCACGGATCGCGGTGCGGGCGGACGCCATCTCCGCGCGCGCTGCGGCGTACTCCTCGGTGGTGATGCGCTCCGCACTCATGAACCGGCCGCCGATCTCGGCACCCAGGCTGCCCGGATGGGACGTGATCCAGTCGCCGTGGTGCTGCCAGGCCTCATAGCCGAGGACGGTGGCCATGACCTGCCGCCAGTGGTCGAGCGGGAGATCGTGATCGATGTCGCGGCGGGGCAGGCCGAGCATCCGGTCGTCGACGAACCCCCAGATCGCGTCACCCACCTCGCGGTCGGCGGCGGCGATCAGGCCGGCGGAGACCGCGATGTGATCGAGGGGCCGGGTCGGGCCGCCGGCGAAGACTGCTTCGGTGACCCTGGCGAGCGTGAGCGCGTCGCGGGTCATCCAGCCGATGGTGTCGAGGCTCGGAGCAAGCGGCAGGAGTCCATCGGCGCTCACCGAGCCGTGGGTGGTCCGCAGGCCGTGGAGGCCCTGGAAGGAGGACGGCACGCGAATGGAACCTGCTGTGTCGGTGCCGAGACCGATCTCGCAGGCCCCCGTGGAGACCGAACTGGCCGCGCCCGAACTCGAACCACCCCCGATGCGATCGGGGGCCAGGGGGTTGGGCGGGGTGCCGTAGTGCTCGTTGACGCCGGTCAGGGAGTACGCAAACTCGTCGAGGTGGGTGATGCCGACCGGCTGAGCGCCGGCGGCGAGCAGCTGGCGGACGATGGTGGCCGTCTCGGGCTCGGGTTCGGCCTCCGCGAGGCGGGTGGGATTGCCGGCCCCGACGGGCAGGCCGGCGACGGCGAAGAGGTCCTTGATCGAGAATCGGAGTCCGCTGAGAGGCCCGATGGCGGGGGCCGGGAGGGCAGGCTCGGGCGTACGCCAGATGGACTGATCTGCGTGCACCCCGCCATCGTGCCCTAGATCGTCGATCGGGCCGAAGGGAAGTTCTATTTCCAGGTGATCGTCGGGGTGTCCTTGCTGAGGTCGGCGCAGCCGGTGAACTGGGTCTTGGTGACCGGGACCTTCTGATAGCCGGCGGCGTTGCGATATTCATAGACGATGTTGGCCGTGAAGTCACCGCACACGGCCATGAACGGCTGCCCCTTGGCGATCGTCGCCTTCTGCGCCACCTCATAGCGTCTGCCACCGGCAGCGAGGTTCCAGTTGGCGTAGGTGCTGGCCCGATCGGTCGGCTCGGGCACGCTGAACGGACAGCCGGCCGGGGCCACATCGGTGCCCGTCATGCAGCGGCTGAACGCCGAGCCGAGCGCGGAGCGTACGCGATCCTCACCGTTCTTGGTGAGCACGGCGTTGACTCCGAGCGTCTTCTTCTCGCCGGGCTTCACGGTGATGTATTTGTCGGCGCCCTCGGGCTGCCAGAGGTAGGACGGGACGGCCGAGTCATGGGAGGCCTGGAGCTCATAAGTCCCGGGATAGACGACGACCGGATCCTCCCCGATGGAGTCGATCGCATAGCCGAGGGTGTAACCCGTGCCCGGCTGCTCGGACTTGACCGTGATCTCTGAGAAGCCGTCGACGACCTTCCACTTGCCGTCGACCTTCTGCATCTCCAGGTCGACGATTTCGGAGCGACCCGACACGGTGTAGTTCACGGTTGCGGTGTTGCCCGAGGTCTTCACGCTGTTGACCGTCCAGGTCTGCGAGCGGGCGAGCTTGCGGGCATCCTCGAGGGCCGCCGCGCTGGGCACGTTGACCACTTCGTTCGCGAGGTCGTCGGAGTAGGTCTGGCCGAGCGCCTCGAAATAACGGTTGACGCCCTTCTCCATCGAGTCCCCCGAACCCGCTGCGACAGCACCGATCAGGATGCCGATCAGCGCGAGGGTGAGCACACCCGCTCCGATGATGATGGGCAGCGGGCCGCGCTTCTTCTTCGGCTTCGTGGTGAGCGGGCCGGGATGCCCGGGCGTACCCGGGCCGGGAGCGCCGGGAGCGCCCGAGCCGGGGTAACGAGGAGCCCAGGGGTCTCCGTGCGGGCCGGGCGCAGGCCCCCAGCCGCCGGGACCCTGCTGCGGTCCTGGACCTTGGGGAGGGGGGCCGCCCGGGCCCTGACCATGGGGGCCGTTCGGGCCCTGCGGACCCTGCGGTCCGGGAGGATTCTGTGCGCTCATACGGTTGCCTGCCCCTCTGTCATCCGGGGCATCCTCGCACGACACAGGGCCGACCCCTTCTGACTCGGGCCCGACGGTGAGATGCTGCCCCGAAGGTCGTTCAAGCGCCTGAACCCAAGGCCACGCGGGCCGCGGTTCGAGCAGTCTGGGCATCGGGTGCAGCCAGCACAGCCTCCGCGGCTTCGCGACATTGGTCGAGAGTGACCGAAGCCAACTGGGCGCCAACTCCGGCAACTGCCCCGTGGGCCATCGACAGGGACGTGATCCCGAACCCGATCAGGACGCACGCCAACTGGGGATCCGCCGCGGCCTCGCCGCAGACACCCACGGGCTTCCCCGCCTCGGCTCCGGCTCGGGCCGTGTCGGCCACGAGCTGCAGCACCCCCGGCTGCCAGGGATCGGTGAAGGCAGCAAGTCTGGGCGACATCCTGTCGGCCGCCATCGTGTATTGCGCGAGATCATTCGTGCCGATCGACAGAAAGTCGACATGCTCCAGATAGAACCGCGCCCGGACGGCCACGGCAGGGATCTCCACCATGATCCCCGGCACCAGGTTGCGCTCACGGCAGGCGGCCGCGAAGTCACGCGCCTCATCGACGGTGGCGACCATGGGCGCCATGACCCACGGCTGATTGCCTGTTTGCTGAGCGGCTTCAGCAATGGCATCAAGCTGATGAGTGAGGAGTCCGGGGTTGCCGGCGGCGAGTCGGATCCCCCGGACGCCCATCGCCGGATTCTCCTCGTCCTCGAGATTCGCGAACCTGAGCGGCTTGTCGGAACCGGCATCGAGCGTCCGCATCACCACTTTTTGATCTTGGTATGCCGTCAGAACCTCGGCATAGATCTCTCTCTGGCGCTCGACCGTCGGCTCGGTGTCGGCGGACAGAAAGCACAGCTCGGTCCTGAACAGCCCGACCCCTTCGGCCTGGGATTTCTCCGCCGCCGCACGGGCACCGGCGCCGTCCTGCACGTTCGCCAACAATTGCACGCCGTGCCCGTCGGCGGTGCGGGCCGGGCCTCGCCAGGCCCGGATGGCCTCCCGGCGGACCGCGTCCTCGGTGACGAGACGATCGGCCTCGGTCGGATCGACACCGACCCGGACCGTGCCTGCGGCCCCGTCGACCAGCAGGTCTGTGCCAACGGCGATGCTGCCGATGGCTTCGGCGGCCACGATGCAGGGAATGCCCAACTGCCGGGCGATGATGGCTGTATGTGACGTCGGCCCGCCGAGCTCGGTGACGAGCGCGACGATGAGCAGGGGATCCAGCCCGGCCGTGTCGGCGGGGGCCAGGTCATCGGCCAGCAGGACCGAAGGCTGCGCCGGCATGGGCACGCCGGGTTCGGGTTGACCGAGCAGTTCGGCGATCACCCGATCCCGAATGTCGCGGATGTCAGTCACGCGTTCGGCCATCAGGCCGCCCATCTTCTCGAAGAGAGTGGCGAACTGTTGGGTCGCGGCCACCGCCGCATGCGCCGCCGGCATGCCGCCGGCGATCCGCTTCTCCGCCGCCTTCATCCAGCCCTTGTCCCTGGCGAGGGCCGCAGTGGCGCCGAGCACATTCGCCGCGGCCCCCGAGGCCGCGGACGCACGATCGGCAAGACGGCCCGAAACGGTGGCTGCCGCCGCGCGGAACCGTTCGACCTCCGCTGCTCGCTCCGGCTCGGCGACGGTCGGCTGATGCTCCGGAAGCTGGGGGCGCGGCGACGTCCAGAGTGCGGGGCCGCGGGCCACTCCGGGCACCACACCGGTGCCGATGATCGTGGTTGCTGACATGGGTCCTACCTCCTTGGGGACCTGGGCTCTTTCCAGTAGAGTACGCGAAAAGCTTGCCGAATACAACACAATCAAATATGATCGGACTCAATACAACATCCGATTGTGTTGTTTTGGATGATCCTGCAGTTCGCAGGCGATCCAGGGAGGCATCGTGGCCATGTATGCAGAGGAACGCCGGACGGCGCTCGTCGACTTCGCCCGCACCGACGGACGCGTCACCGTCACGCTGGCGGCCGATCGTTTCAACGTCACCCCCGAGACCATCCGTCGCGATCTCGAGGTTCTTGACCGTCAGGGCGTCCTGCGGAGGGTGCACGGCGGCGCCGTGCTCGCCGAGAGCCTCAATCTGGGCGATCGATCGATCAGTGACCGGGACACGGTCGCGAGTGCCGAGAAGGAGCGGATCGCGGTGGCCGCACTGGCCCAGCTCCCCGAGCCAGGTGCTGCGATCATCGTCGACGCCGGCACGACCACAGGACGTCTGGCCCGAATCCTGAGCAACGACTTCGTGGTCGTGACCAATTCCCTCCCGGCGGCCCAGTCA